>JASFBA010000063.1:0-50467 GCA_036172265.1 Chloroflexia bacterium | reverse complement strand
TCTTGCCGGAGCCGGCCGGCCCCACGATCAAGGTCGGTTCCCGGTGTCTGAGTCTCTCCCAAGCGGAGGGTTCATAGCCGATCTTGGGCAAATCGGCCTCCAATTCGGCGGCTTCCGGGCCAAAGGGGTTCTTTTCCAACCTCCAGGCCTGGTAAACCTGCTGCACCTCACTTGGGTCGTCCGGCCGTGGGGAGCGCCATAGGGCAGGGCGCGGCCGGGGTTTTGCCCGGAGTTCGCGAAGGGCAGCGGCCCGGGATTCCGAGGGCTCCCGTGGCTCCTCAAATCGGGAGTCCCACAACCATCGCTGTACCGGTTCTCCCTGTTGATGCAGTTGGTGCATTGCCTGGCCGGCCGTGGCAGCAACCTCGGAATGCGAAAGGAGGGAGGCCATCATTTGGGTGGCCCGGTCGTATTCCTCCCCACCCAGGTTCTGGCTGGCCCAGAACAGGGCCCCGACGGCCTTTTCCACACCTCCCACTTTTTCCCACCAGCCAGATGGGGGAGCGTCGGGACGCGGGCATTGCTCCAGACAATCGGCATAACTACGCAGTAAATCAGGAGACTCCCCTTTTTCCCTTTCCCAGGTGTCCAGAAGCCGATTCTGGACCTCCGGATCCCCCCAGGCCAAAGCCCGGCGATGGCGAAAATCCCTGTAGCGGCGCAGGGCCTCTCCCCATCGGCGCTCTCGTAGCAATTGGCCTACGGTCTCTACCTCGCCCAGGATATGATCCTTCTGCCGTCTCTCTTCCTCCTTTTGGCGTTTCCAACTCTCCATCCCAAAGCCAACCAGGGCGGCCAGCAGGCTGGCCAGGAGGGCCGGTTGAAAGCCGATCTGGCTGAGGCGGATAAGGAAGACCAGCCAGACCTCCCGCGAGGGCCCGAAGAGAGGCTCTATAATTTGAGGAAAGGCAGCGATCGCTCCGACTATTAGGGGGATGAGCATCCAGGGCAGGAGGTAAACCAGACCCTCCCAGAACGCCCTCCACGACCTTCTCCAGAGGCCCTCGGGCTTTCCGGGCGGCTTCTCTCCGGGCCTTTTTGACGGCTTTTTCTCGGGCAGTTTCTCCCCGGGTTTTTCCGACAGTTTCCCTTCGGGACTTTCCGGCGGTCTTGGAGCCTGGCCGATCTTTGGAAAAAGCCCGGGCCGGCCTCGGTGAAACCAAGCCCGGACTTGGCCCCCGACGCTCTTGAGCCTGTCCATCGCTTTCTTCATCGTCCGCCTCGCTTTCTGGGCCGGCCCGGCCCTGAGTGCCTGCCTCTACCCCCTCTTTCCCCGGCCGTTTTTATTATACTCTACCACCGGCGGTTTGCCAACTCCCCCCTTTCATATGCTGGCCTCCGAGGTCTCCCTCATAGACCCAGAAGGAGAAATCCCAGACCCGGCGGTAGCCGGCCTCCTCCAGTGCCAAAAGGAGAGCCCGCTCCTCGCGGGGCAGGGCCGCAATCTCGCCCGAAGGGCTGCGGCGGGCCCAGAAGCGCAGGGAGCGGGCCAGACGCACTACCCCTTCGTTTTCCCCGTCCAGGAAAGCGATCGCCGGTTCTCCCCCTCGCTCCTCAACGATGGCCAGGGCGTCTAGAGAGCCTCCCCTTCGGATGCCCCAAACCTGGCCGGCCGCCAGGTGTTCCTGCAGCCGCTCCGGGAGAAGCGGCCGCCAGGCCCAGTCGTGGGCATAGAGGTTATGGGCCCGTTCTAGCCCGCCCCAATAGCGCAGCCGTCTCCAGACCTCCCCGGCCGTTTCTTCGGACAGGCATTCCGGTTCCTCTCCTTCGGTCGGCGCCTCGCCTTTGTAATAGGGGCAACTGAGCACGTGGCGCAGGCCGGCCGCTTCGACCATGCGTTGCACAGTCTCATTGCCCGAACTGGTGGCCAGCCGGACGAAGCGAACACCGTTCGCCCTGGCCCACTCCAGGGCATAGTGAAAGAGGGCCCGGGCAATGCCCCTGCGGCGGTATTGAGAAGCCACGCGCAGCCCCTCCAACCAGACCTCGTCCGCAGAGGATCGGGTGATCTTTTCGATGGCCGCGACCTGGCCCTCCCACACGCCCACCAGGAGCGGCCCCTGTTCGTCGGCCAACCAGTCTTCCCAGACGTGAGGGATATAGTCGCCCTCCTCCCAGGTATGGGCGCAGAAGGAAAGCACATCCTCCCGGTCTTCCGACCGGGCCCGGCGAATTTCCAGCATCTGAACCTCCGATGCTTTTCAACGAGCCTATTGTACTCCAGCGCCTTCCCAAACGCAACGGGCCCTCAGCCTTCAACTATGCGTATTGGTTTACCAGAAACGCAGAGGGCGCAGGGAACCCCTTTCTTTCCTCTCCCAGGCCCAGGATGCGTCTGCCAACCCTGGTCCAAGGGCGCGATGGACTTCTATTGCCGAACCATGATGGCCTCCGTGGTTGATCTCCATTGCTTCCTCCGCGTTCTTTGCGTCTCTGCGGTGTATCTGAGAAGCGGTAATAAACTATGCTATAATGGCAGCGCATATACGGTTGGCCATCGAGAAGAGGGTGTAGAGATGGCGGAGGAAAATTCCTCGGAACGCCTCACTTTCCGATCCGGCTTTGTGGCCATCGTCGGCAAGCCGAACACGGGCAAGTCCACCTTGCTCAACGCCTACTTGGGGCAAAAGGTGGCCATCGTCTCCCTGCGCCCACAGACGACGCGCACCACCCTGCGGGGGGTGCTCACCTTGCCCCAGGCCCAGGTGATCTTTCTCGACACGCCGGGCATCCACCGGCCGGCGCATCGCCTGGGCGAATATATGGTGGCCTCTGCCACCCGCACGATCGAGGACGGCGATGTGGTCGTCTTCCTGGTGGACCTAACCGGGCCTCCGACCGAGGAAGACCGCCAGATCGTCGGACTGCTTCGGGAAAAGGCCCAGGGAGCGGTGATCCTGGCCCTGAACAAGGCCGATGCCGTGGCCGATCCCGAGGAGGCCGGCCGACCCTACCGAGAGATGTGTCGGGGAGAGGATGGCCGGCCGCTTTATCAGGCTGCCATTACCCTCTCCGCCTTGCAAGGGCAGGGAAGAGAGGAACTCCTGGAGGCGGTGATCTCCTTCCTGCCCGAGTCCCCGCCCTATTACCCCGACGACTTTCTTACCGACCAGCCTCTGCGCGTCATCGCCGCCGAACGGGTGCGAGAACAGGTGCTGCGCTTTACTCGCCAGGAAGTGCCCCACGCCGTGGCCGTTATCGTCGAGGAGTTCAAGGAACGAAGCGAGGACCTTACCTACATCTCCGCCACCGTCTACGTGGAGAAAGACTCCCAGAAGAAAATTCTCCTGGGAAAGGGGGGACAGATGCTCAAACAGATCGGGCAGGCGGCCCGGCAGGAACTCGAGGCCTTCCTGGGAAAGCGGGTGTACCTGGACCTGTGGGTGAAGGTGCGCAAAAACTGGCGCAAGGATCGCCAAGCCTTGCGCTGGCTGGGCTATGATATCACCCGCCTGGGGTAGAACGGGCAGAGGATATTATCCATATGCTAACGTCGTTCTCCTCGAGGAGTGCCGCGAAAGCGTACTCCTGGGGTAGAACGGGCAGAGGATATTATCCATATGCTAACTCTGCCCGCCGGATTCTTCCCTCGCCTTTCCTTCTGGGCCCTGTAGGGCGGGGTTGCCGCATGAAAAACGCCGCCGGCCGGGGGCAAGGCTTTTCTTACTCTTGAGGCTTCTCCCGAAGGGTGCTCTTCTTGACCCCGGGCAGGTTGCGAATCGTCTCCACCAGGTCCACGCCTGTGAGTGCTTCCACCGCTGCCGGCACCTGGGCAATGATGTTGGCGATATCCTGGGTGATGCGGGAGGCGCCGGCCCCGCCGCCGTCCCCACCACCCCCGCTGATGACAATGATGCGCTCGGTGCGGGAGAGCGGTTCGGCGATGGCCGCGGCCACCTTGGGCATAGCCTCGATGAGTTGCTGGATGATGGCCGCCTGATTATACTTGGCCCAGGCAGCCGCCTTCTTCTCCATTGCTTCGGCTTCGGCCAACCCCTGGGCACGGATGACCTCGGCCTGGGCCAGCCCTCGGGCCTGGGTGGCATCGGCCTCGGCCTGGCCGATCGAGCGGATGGCCTGGGCCTGCCCTTCGGCCTGAATGAGGGTCTGGTATTTGGTCGCCTCGGCCAAGGTGCGGATGCGCAGTTGCTCGGCCTCGGCCGGCTTGACCACGGTGGCCAGAAGTTCCTTTTCCTTGCGCAGGACCTCCTGTTCCTGCACTTCGATCTGCTTCCGCTTCTCCACTACCTGGACCTGTACCTCCTGCTCCTTCACCGCCTGCTGGGTGATGTTCTGCTGAAGGGTATAGGCCAGGTCGGCCTCGGCTCGCTTGCGGTCGGCCTCGGCGTCGAAGGCGGCCGTCTGCACCCGGTAGTTCTTCTCGGCTTCCTTGATCTTGGTTTCGGCCACGAGTTCGGCCTCGCGGGATTGCTGCTTGGCCTGGGCGGCCTGGATGGCGGCATCCCGCTGGGCCACGGCCTCGCCGATGGCCGCATCGCGCTTGCGTTCGGCCGTCGGTTTGACCCCCAGAGCCTCCAGGTAGCCTTTCTCGTCGCGGATCTCCTTGACCGTGAAGGAGACGATCTCCAGGCCCATCTTGGCCAGGTCGGCGGCGGAGACTTCCTGTACCTTCTGGGCAAAGGCGTCGCGGTCGGAGTTGATCTGTTCCGGGGTGAGGGTGCCCAGGATGGCCCGCAGGTGGCCTTCCAGCGTCTGCAGGGCCACGTTGCGCATCTCATTGGCGCTCTTGGAAAGGAATTGCTCGGCGGCGGTGGCAATGGAGATATCATCGCCCTTGACCTTGATCTGGGCCACCCCCTCTACCGTCACCGGAACGCCCTCTGCGGTGTAGGCCCGGGAGACAAGCACGTCCAGGGTGAGGAGTTCGAGCGAGAGGATGTCCATCCGCTCCAGGACGGGGATGATGATGGCTCCGCCGCCCTTGACGATGCGGAAGCCGCGCCGCACACGCTGCTTGGTCGCCGGGTCGAACCAGTAGTGCGTTCGGCCGGAGATGATCATGGCCTGGTTCGGGCCGACCTTGCGGAAGCGGCTGGCCAGATACGCCAGGAAGACGATGATCAGGACGGCCAGGCCGAAGATGATGAAAAAGACCAGAACGGGTGACATCGGAGCCTCCTTTCAATCTATATATCGCAGGTCCACCAGAGCCACGCCGTCCACGATGTCGAGTATGGTGACGGGTGTGTTGGCCGGGATCGGCCGGCCGTCTATGGAACGGGCCGGCGTGGTGTAACGAAAGCCTCGGGCCTCATAGACCACTTCGCCCAGGCCGCCTTCCGGAATGGGGATGAGGACCCGGGCCGGGGCACTTCGAATCTCCTGCCAGGTCGGGGCGCTGCTCGTGCCGGCCTGGGAGAGGAGCAGGCGATAGAGGAAAAAGATGCCGGCCGCCAGGGAGAAGCCGGCCGGCAGGGCCACCAGCAGGCTGAGGAACGGTCCCAGGCCGAAGAGGCGGCTTCCCAGCAGACCCAAGCCCCCCAGCCCGCCTAGGAAGGTGGCCACAATCACGGGGTTCCAGGGCAAAAGGTGCGGTTGCTGCGCCTCTCCCTCGGCCGCAAAGTCGTGCTCCAGTTGGGCCGCCTGGCCCGCTTCTACCCCGTGTTCCAGACTGACCCCATGTCCTACATCGGCCCCATGCCCCAGGTCTACCCCATGTCCCAGGTCCGCTCCATGCCCCAGGTCAAAGCCATGTCCCATATCCGGGGCATGGCCCAGGTCTACCCCGTGCCCCAGGTCGGCCCCGTGGCCTAGATCCCCTCCGTGCTCCAGGCCGCCTCCGTGGCCGAGGCCGAAGACGGCCAGGAAGAGGGCATAGAGCAGGCCGGAGGCGAAAAAGCCCAGGTAGGCCCACTCCAAGATGCTCCAATCGGCAAACCAGTCGGCCATCGGCGTCTCCAACGGGCAACTTCTGGAGATAATTATACCCGAAATTTTCCAAATCGGCCAGTTGCCCCTTTTTACTACGAAAGAGATGGGGGGCAGGGTTCGGTTGCCCCACCGTCTTGAGGTATGGTATAATGACTATTGGATAAAGCCGTTATGGAGGCCGAGTTTTGCCGCGTTCGCGTTCGTTACGCCGTCTATGGCTTTTTTCCCTTCTGGCCTTGGTCGGACTGGCCGGCCTGCTGGCCGATCTTCTCACCCTGGGGCCGTTCCTTCAGCCGGTTCTCTCTTCCCCACCTGCGCCCCGCACCCTCCCCCATACCGACCTCAACCCCTATGGGGTCAACATCTTCCTGGACAAGGAGGTAGAGGACTGGAAAAAGCGCCGCACCATGGAGATGATCGCCGCCGCCGGCATCGGCTGGGTTCGACAGCAATTTTCCTGGGCGGAGATCGAACCTCGACCGGGCGACTTCTGGGATAGGCGCTATAACAAGAGCAGTTGGGAAAAGTTCGACCGCATCGTGGAACTGGCCGAGGAGTACGGTCTCCAGGTCATCGCCCGGGTGGACCGACCGCCGGATTGGGCCCGCCCGGCCGGCAGCAACCCCCAAGCCCCCCCCAGCGACCCCCGTACCTACGCCGACTTTATTGGGGAGTTTGTCCGCCACTACCGGGGACGCGTCCATTACCTCCAAATCTGGAACGAACCGAACCTGCATACGGAATGGCGGCAGGGCGCACCGGTGGACGCCCGGGCCTATGTGGCCCTCCTGAAAATGGCTTACGAAAGCGCCAAAAGGGCCGACCCGAACGTCCAAATCCTCTGCGCCCCTTTGGCCGTGAATAATGTGGACGATCCCAATCGCCTTTTCTTGAGCGAACTCACCTATCTGGAGGAGATGTACCAGGCCGGCGCCGCCCCCTACTGCGATATTATGAGCGCCAACGCCTACGGCTTCAACGACCCCCCGGATGCCCCACCCGATCCCAACCGCTTCAACTTCCGGCGCGTTGAACTTTTACGCCTGGTTATGGAAAAATACGGAGACCAGAACAAGCCCATCTGGTTCAACGAATACGGCTGGAATGCCGCCCCACCCGATATACCCGCCGAGAAATTGGTATGGGGGCAGGCAAGTGAGGAGGAGCAGGCCCGCTGGACCGTCGAGGGGATCCGTTATGCTCGGGAGCACTGGCCCTGGGCCGGGGTCTTTACCATCTGGTACTTCCGACAGGTCGGCGACATCCCGCCCAGTGCGGCCGAATATTACTTCCGCATGGTCAATGTGGATTTCACTCCGACGCCCCTCTACGAGGCGGTCCGCCGAGAAGCCACGGCCTTGAGGGTAGCCTTTCCGGGACGCCATGAGGAAACTGCCGCGCCTCTCCGTCGCCAGGGCAATTGGAGCCCGCTTTATGTCCCCTCTTGTAGCGCCCGTTCCTGTCTGGCCAGCGACACCCCGGGAAGCCGACTGGTGCTCACCTTCTTCGGCACCGACCTGACGTTACGTTTGCGCCGGGGGCCGGACGGGGGGCACCTGTTGGTCAGCGTGGACGGCGTTTCCGGCCGGGGCACTTCCCTGCCCCGCAACTCCTTCGGCCTGGCCTACCTGGAACTCTATAGCCCGACCGAGGAATGGGTGGAAGTCCCGCTGCTTCAGGGCCTGGGAGAGCAACTCCCTCCCCAGGAACACCGGCTGGAACTCGTCGTAGCCGAGGACAAGTCTTCCTCTTCCACAGGGCACCTCTGCGTTCTGGACGGTTTCGAGGTGGGTGCCCGGCGCTCTTACCTGCTCTTTGGGGCGCTGGCCGGCCTCTTCCTGGCCCTGAGCGCGGCCATGCTGGCCGGGTTCCTCCGGGAAATCCGCCTTCCCCCGGCACCCCGCCCCCGCCCCGTTCCGGTCAACCCTTGGACTCTACGTCCGGAGCAGGTTGCTCCCCCCGCTCAGGAGAACCGCTCACCCCCCTCCGAGGAGACGTAGGCGCTCCACCACCTCGTCCACCGCCTCATCCGGTGTGGAGGTGCCGGCCGTCACCCCGACTCGTCGCAGGCCGGCCACCCACTCCGGCCGGATCTCCTCCGCTCGTTCGATAAGATAGGTGGGGACGCCCAGGGCAGCACAACTTTCGGCCAGGTGGCGGGTATTGGCACTTGTCCGGCCTCCTACAACCACCACGGCCTCTACCTCAGCGGCCAGTTTCCGGGCGGCGGGCTCCCGTCGGGCCACCGCCGCACAGACGGTGTTGAAAAGGCGCAGTTCGCGCAACCGACCCATGGCCTCCCGGGCCAGGTCCGAGACAAAGTTCCGGTAAACCTCCTCCCGCTGGGTAGTCTGAAGAAGCACTGCCAGGCGGCGATGGGTTTGCCAGGGCAGGGGCAGGCCGCGGGCCTGGGCATTTCTCCGCACTTCCTCCAATGTACGCCCGGCCACCGCTCCCGCTCCGGCATGCCCCAGGATGCCTCGTACCTCTACGTGGTCTGGATCTCCGCAGATGACTATGCTGTAGCCCGCGTTGGCCATCTCCTGGGCCAGCCGCTGCACCCGTTCCACCAGCGGGCAGGTGGCATCCAAAAGTTCCAGTCCCCGCTTCTCGGCCTCCGCAAAGACCTCCGGCGGAGCCCCATGCGCCGTTACCATGACCACCTGCTCCGGACCGACTTCCGCCAGGCTGTCCACAACCTCGATGCCCAGGCGGCGCAGACGTTCTACCACCTGGGGGTTGTGCACCAGGTCACCCAGCGTGCGGACAGCCTTTCCTTCTCGGGCCGCTTCCTCGGCCATCTCCACTGCCCGCCGCACCCCGTGGCAAAAGCCCATCTCTTCCGCCAGCACGACTTCCACAGGTTTCCTCTGCCTAACCGGTGTGAAGAAGCGGCAGGCGCACCGTGAAGGTGCTGCCCTGGCCGGGCCGGCTCTCCACCTGAATATCGCCGCCATGCTCCTGGGCGATCCAGCGAGCGATGGGAAGCCCCAAGCCCAGTCCCGTCCGACGCACTCGTCGTCCATCGCTTTCGCCCCGGTAGAAGCGCTCGAAGATGTGCGGGAGGTCCTGGGGAGCGATGCCCACCCCGGTATCAGCAACCGAAAGACAGGCCCAGGAATCCTCCCGGTAGAGGGAAAGGGTAACCGTCCCGCCGGCCGGCGTGTACTTCAGGCTGTTATCCACCAGGTTCAGGAGGAGTTGTTTCAACTGGTCGGCATCGCCCAGCACCTGGACCTGGTCCTCACTCCCCAGGCGCACCTCTACCCCCTGGGCCAGGTAGCGGGCCTCCCGGTAGACCTCCAGAAGGAGGCGGTCCAGTTCCACCGGCCGGCGCTCCAGATGGATCCCGGCCTCGGCCCGGGCCAGCGTCAGGAGGTCCGCCACCATCCGCGAAAGCCGGCCGACCTCCCGTTCGATGTCGGCCAGCGATTCCCGAAGCATATCCGGGTCCTCCTGAGCCCCGCGCAGGAGCACCTCCAGGTTGCCCCGGATGGCGGCCAGCGGGGTGCGCAGTTCATGGGAGACATCGGCGATGAAGCGCTGCTGGGCCTGGAAAAGGCGTTGCAGCCGCTCCAGCATCTCGTTGAAGGTGAGCACCAGGCGGCCGACCTCATCCCGCGTCCGCGGCGGAGGGAGACGCTCCCTCAGGTCTTCGGTGGCAGCGATGCGTCGGGCCGTCTCGGTAACCCGGGCGACCGGGGACAGAGCCCGGCTGGACAGGAAGATGCCGCCCAGAATGGAAAGGAGCAGGCCCACTCCTCCGCCGATGAGGAGGATTTCCAGGAGGCGCTGTAACGTTTCGTCCACCGAGCGCAGCGGCATGGCCACCTGGAGGACGCCGGCCGGGCGGCCCTCGAAAGCGATAACCTCGCTCCGCATCCGCAACCGACTGCTTCCCACCTGAACCATGCGCACATCCGCTTGTCCCTGGAGCACCTTTTCCCAGTCCTCGGCCGGCAGTGCCGGCAAGGTACGGTTGTGCAGGTTGGCTGAGGTAGCGGCCACGATGCCGGCCGGATAGCGTACCTGGACGAAGATGCTGGGAGAGGCAAAGACATCAAGCGGAGGCAAAGTGACCACCTCATGCCAGTTGAAGGGGGTGATGGCCACCCGTCGTCGGGCGCCGGCCTGTACCTCCTGGGCGGTCTCCAGAAGCGTTTGGTCGATCTGGGCCAGCAGGCTGTTCTGGAGGACGGCGTAGAGGATGCCGCCGAAGGCGGAAAGGAGCAACACCAGCAGACCGCTGTACCAGAGCAGCAAGCGCAGCCGGATGGACAAGTTATTCCTCCCGGAGCACATAGCCCACAGAACGCACCGTCTGGATGAGCCGTTTCTCTCCCCCGGCTTCCAGTTTATGGCGCAGGTAGCGCACGTAGACATCCACGATGTTGGATTCGGGGATGTCGTCCTGGTAGCCCCAGATGCTTTCCAGAATCACGTCGCGGGTCAGGACGTGGTTGGGATGACGCAGGAAAAGTTCCAGCAGGTCGAACTCGCGGGCGGTCAGGTGAACGGGCCGGCCGGCCCGTTCCACGGTGCGGGCTTGGGGGTCGAGCACCAAATCGGCGAAGGCAAGCCGATGGGGCTCTTCCCGGCGGTGGCGAGCCCGTCGTAGCAGGGCCCGGATGCGGGCCAGCAGTTCGATGAAGGCGAACGGTTTGACCAGGTAGTCGTCGGCACCGCTCTCCAGGCCGGCCACCCGGTCCGGAACCCGGTCGCGGGCGGTGAGCATCAGGATGGGCAGATCGGGATCGCGTTTATGAAGGTCTTCACAGACGGCGATTCCGTCCATTCCTGGTAACATAATGTCCAGAATCACCAGGTCCGGCGGATCCTGCACCGCCAGGGCCAGCGCCGTCTCCCCATCCGGCGCGGTGGAGACCCGGAAGCCCTCGAAGGTCAGCCCCCGGCGAAGGTAGCCGAGAATCTCGGGCTCGTCATCCACGATCAAGATGTGCCGGCGCCCTTGCTCTTTTTCGCCCATCTTCCTCTCCCCCGCTGTACCCAGCGGTAAGAAAAGCGGTCCGTTTCAAGGCGACTGGGATGAGGACATGCTTGTGCCCTACGTCCGGATGGCGATATGGAGTTCGCGCAACTGCTCTTCGGTTACCTCGGCTGGAGCGCCCATCATAGGGTCTACCGCCTGGTTGGTCTTGGGGAAAGCCATCACCTCGCGGATGCTCTCTTCGTCTGCCAGGATGGCCACCAGTCGGTCGATGCCGGGGGCGATGCCGCCGTGGGGCGGGGCCCCGTACTCCAGGGCTTCCAGGAGGTGGCCGAAGCGCTCCCGAGCCTCTTCGGGGGTGTATCCCAAGAGGCGAAAGACCTGTTCCTGAATATCCCGTCGGTGGATACGGATGGAGCCGGAGCCCAGTTCCCAGCCGTTGCAAACCAGGTCGTAACAGTTGGCCCGCACCCGTCCGGGATCGCTTTCCAGGAAGGGCAGGTCCTCCTCTTTGGGGCTGGTGAAGGGATGGTGCTCGGCATCCCAACGGCCTGCTTCTTCGTCCCACTTGAAGAGAGGAAAGTCCACAATCCAGACCCAGGCCAGCAGGTTGGGGTCAATGAGATGCAGCCGCCGGCCCATTTCCCGACGCAGGGCATCGAGGGAGGCGGCGACCACTTCCTTCCGGCCGGCCACGAGGAGCAGGAGGTCGCCGGGTTCGGCACCAAACCTCTGGAGCAGCGCTTCCTTTTCCCCTTCGGCCAGGTGCCGGGCCAGCGGGGAACGCACTTTCCCCTCTTCTACCGCTAGCCAGGATAGCCCCCCGGCCCCGGCCTCCCGGGCCACGGCCTCCAGTTCACCCAGTTCCCTCCGGCTGTAGCCGGCACAACCGGGCACACGGATGCCTTTGACCTGTCCACCTTCGGCGATGGCCTGCCGGAAAATTTCCACCCCACTTTCGGCCAGGAGATCCGAGAGGTCGGTGAGTTCCATCCCGAAGCGCAGGTCCGGCTTGTCGGTGCCGTAGCGGGCCATACACTCGGCATAGGACAGGCGCGGGAAGGGGGAAAGCACCCGTTTGTGGGGCACCACGGCCGCGACCAGGGAGGTGAAGAGTTCCTCGATGAGGTTGAGGATGTCCTCCTGCTCGACGAAGGACATCTCCAGGTCTAGTTGGGTGAACTCCGGTTGTCGGTCGGCTCGCAAGTCCTCGTCACGGAAACAGCGGGCGATCTGGAAGTAGCGCTCAAGGCCGGCCACCATCAGGAGTTGCTTCAACTGCTGCGGCGACTGGGGCAGGGCGTAGAAGCGACCGGGATGGATTCGGCTGGGCACCAGATAGTCCCGGGCTCCCTCCGGCGTGCTGCGGGTTAGAATCGGCGTCTCGATCTCCATAAAACCGCGTTCATCCAGAAAGTCACGGATAAACTTGATCACACGGTGGCGCAGGATGAGGTTGCGTTGCATCCGCTCGCGGCGCAGGTCCAGGTAGCGGTACTTGAGGCGCAGGTGGATGTCCTCTTCGGGGTCCCGATGCACATAGATGGGCGGCGTGCGCGAGGCGTTCAGGATGCGCGCTTCCCGGGCCGCCACCTCGATCTCCCCGGTGAGGAGGTCTGGGTTGACCATTTCCGGCGGTCGGGGGCGCACCACGCCCCGCACCTGGAGCACGTACTCGGGCCGCGCCTCCCGGGCCACCTGGTAGGCCTCAGGGACGGCTTGTTCATCGAAGACGACTTGGACGCGCCCGCTGCGGTCGCGCAGGTCCAGGAAGATGAGCGTGCCGTGGTCACGCCGTCGGTGTACCCAACCGGCCAGCGTCACCTCCTTACCCACATGCTGCCGGCGCAGTTCGCCACAGGCATGGTCTTTCATCATATGGGACTCCTCCGGCCCTTGCCGGATCAGAGCGCACGGCCGCGCACTCTCTGGGTCGGATCGACGATCCGACCTAAAAACTTGGGCCTACCAGACCGGCAGTTCGCCCCGAGCCAGACGCTGGGTAAAGGTGTAGATGCCGTCCAGTTCGGCCTCGATCGTCTCGGCAATGTCCTCTTGCACATCGGCCAGCGATACGCCCGGTTCCAGGATGACCTGAGCCGAGGCGATGAGCGGCTTGTCGATCGGCACTCCGATCTGGCTGCAGAGCCAGATGTAAACTTCGCGCAGGCCGGGGACGCGCTTGTAGACCTCCAGCGCCATATGGTGGCTGAGCAGGTTGTAAATCTTGCCCACATGGCTGATCGGGTTTTTCCCGGCGGCCGCTTCGGTACTCATCGGCCGGTTCAGGGCGATAACCTGGTTGACCTTGTTGCCCCGGCCGACCTGGCCACCGTCGCCGCTTTCGGCCGACGTACCCAGGACGGTCAGGTACATCCCGGCCTCGCCGCGGGAGGGGTCGTCCAGGGTGTTAATGTCGATCCGCACCTGATCGAAGGCGTAAGCCTGCCGCCTGACGAAGTCGGCGACGGCGACACGCATCTCCTCTTTGCGGGCAAAGTAGTGTTCCGGACTCTGGACAAAACGGTCCACAAAGGCCATGGCCACGGTTAGGATGAGTTCCCGGTTGCGGCGAAAGCCCATTACCTTGACATCCTCGCCCGATTCGGGGAAGCGGGCCTTGAAGACGGGGCCATTGATGAACTGCTCTGTGGCCAGAACGATGCGCTCCGTGTCGGTGTAGGGGGCGTAGCCTACGGCGGCCGAGGTATCGTTCGCCCCGATCTCTTTGCGGTCGAAGATGTCGGTCAGTTCCGGCGAACCGGGCTTGATCTCGTTCTGGTAGACCACATGCACATCCGGGTCTACGAAGCGCAGGTTCTGGCGAATCCAGGCCTTGGCCGTTTCGACGGCGATCTCGCCCACCGGCACGATTTTGCCCCGGTACTCGTAGATGGCGCGGTCGCCGAAGATGAGGCGCATCGGCTCGTCCACAGTGCCCCCGCCGATGCGAGGGGTAGTACGGCCGGCCACCAGGAGCCCCTTGTCAATGTTATGGTGCACGATGCGGCCAAAGGTCGCCTGGTACTCCCGACATAGCGCTACCGATACCGCTTCCATAACGGCGTCGCAGATCGAGTCGGGGTGGCCAATCCCCTTCCGCTCGACCAGTTCCACCCGCTGTTCCGCCACCGGCGTGGCACGCAGTTCCTCGATGGTGATGTTCCGCATTTGGATGACCTCCTTTGACATCTTTCAGGTTAAAATTAGCCTCGGGAAAAAGACTTGTCCCAGCCATCCGTATGCCTCTACCTAGCCTCCTGACCTATGGCCTCCGCGCAACGTGGAACGGACCGGCGTGTAAACGGCTACGTTCCCTCCTCCCAAGAACGCAGGTATCGCTCCTGCTCCGGCGTGAGCACGTCTATGGAGATGCCCATGGCCTGCAACTTCAGCCGGGCGACCTCCCGGTCCAGTTCCTCCGGCATCCGATAGACGCCGGGTGCCAGCCGGCCGGCATTTTTCACCAGGTACTCCGCCGCCAGGGCCTGGTTGGCAAAACTCATATCCATCACGCTGGAGGGATGGCCTTCTGCTGCCGCCAGGTTGATGAGCCGCCCCTCGCCCAGGAGGTACACTCGCCGGCCGTCGGCCAGGGTGAACTCCTCGACAAAGGGTCGAATCGTCCGGCGGGAAATGGAAAGGCGTTCCAGCGCCGGGATGTCGATCTCCACATTGAAATGGCCGGAATTGGCGACGATCGCCCCATCCTTCATTACCGCAAAATGCTCTTTGCCGATGACCTGCTTGCAGCCGGTCGAGGTGACAAAGATGTCGCCCCTTTTCGCCGCCTCGCGCATCGGCATCACCTCGTAGCCGTCCATCACCGCTTCCAGCGCCCGGAGCGGGTTCACCTCGGTGACGATCACATGCGCCCCCATCCCCCGCGCCCGCATGGCGATGCCCCGGCTGCACATCCCATAGCCGGCCACCACAAAGGTCGAACCGGCCAGGAGTTTGTTCGTCGCCCGCAGGATGCCGTCAATCGTGGATTGGCCGGTGCCGTAGCGATTGTCGAAGAGGTGCTTACTGTCGGCGTCGTTGACGGCGATCACGGGGAAACGAATCTGGCCCTCGGCAGCCATGGCCCGCAGGCGGATGACTCCTGTGGTCGTCTCCTCGGTCGAACCGAGCATGTGGGGAATGAGGTCGGTGCGCTCCTTGAGGAGGGTGGTCACGAGGTCGGCCCCGTCGTCCATGGTGATGCGGGGGTTGGCGGACAGCACCGAACGGACGTGGCGGTAGTAGGTTTCGCCATCCTCGCCCTTGATGGCAAAGACGGAGATGCCGTAATCGGCCACGAGCGAGGCGGCCACGTCGTCCTGGGTAGAAAGGGGATTGGAAGCGCAAAGGGCCAGTTCGGCACCGCCGGCCTGGAGGGCGCGCATCAGGTTGGCCGTCTCTGTGGTCACGTGCAGACAGGCTCCCAGCCGAATGCCCTGCAGGGGCTTTTCCTGCTCGAAACGTTCCCGAATCAGACGGAGCACCGGCATATCCCGTTCGGCCCACTCGATGCGCAATTTCCCCTGGGGAGCCAAGTTCAGGTCCTTGACTTCATACGGCACGGTCACTTTTCACCTCTCTGCAGTCGAGCAAGGCCCGCCGCACGGCCTCCTCCGGGCCGAAGGCCTGCTCGTAGCGGGCCACAAATTCCTCCCGGCTGTAGGGGGCCGGCTGGGGCCCCTCGTGTTCAAGAACATAAACCGCCGCCAGGGAAGCCAGGCGTCCGGTGATCGGCCAGGGCAACCCGGCACGGAGGCCCTTCAGAAGGCCGGCCCGGTAGGCATCGCCTACTCCGGTGGGGTCCAGCCGGTATGCCGCCGGGGCCGCTGGAATCTTGTGGGTCACCCGCCGTCCCTCTTCCCGGGTAACGATGATGGAGCCTTCTTTGCCCTGGGTGACGATAAGCGTTTCCACCAGCGTAAGGAGGCCGGCCTCGTCCAGCCCGGTCTTTTTCCGGAAGAGTTCGTATTCATACTCGTTGACGATGAGGATACGGGCCCCCCGGACGCTTTCCCGCAGTTCCTCTCCGCCGACCCGCGCCACCTGCTGACTGGGGTCGTAGATAAAGGGGATGCCCAGTTCCCGACACTCCTGGGTGTAGCGCCGCATGGCCTGCGGGTCGTTCGGGGAGATGATAGTCCACTCGATTTCCCGGGGATTAGGGAAGTCGTAGAAAGATAGTTCCCGTGCCCGGCTCATAGCGCCGCTATAGAAGGTGGCGATCTGGTTTCCGTCCAGGTCGGTGTTGACGAAGAAAGAGGCGGTGAAGCAATCCGGATAGAGGCGCAGCCCGGTCACGTCTATCCCCTGCGAGGCCAACCAGTCGCGGTATTCGCCCCCATCGCAGCCGATGGTAGCCATCAGGTAAGGCCGCTCCCCCAGCAGGGCCAGGGAGTAGGCGATGTTGGCGGCACACCCCCCCCGGACCACCCTCATTTCGTCCACCAGGAAACTCAGGCTGATACGGTCGATTTGGTCGCTCAGGATGTGCTCTTTGAAGCGGCCGGGAAAGACCATCAGGTAGTCGAAGGCGATCGAACCGGTGATGACGAGCATCTTCTTCCCTCAAGCGATTCGGTACTTTTGCCGCACGGCCTGGGAGAGGCCGGCGGTGAGTTCCAGCGCTCGTGCCGCCGCTTCCGGGGAAACCGAGCCCAGCCCGCAGGAGGGGGTGATGAGACAGGCGGCCAAGAGGTCCTCCAGGGGGATGCCCTTGGCCGTAAGCATCCCCCAGGCGGCTTCCAGCCGTTCCAGAAGGTTTTCCACCCCAGAAGCAGCGATTCCCTCTTCATCCTGAGGGACGATTCCCCAAGCGATGATGCCTCCGCGCAAGAGGAAGGCCCGCACCGCCTCGGGGTAGAGGGAGAGGCTCTCGGCGTAGTTGTAGGCATCCAGGTTCAAAATCTGCACCGAAGTCTCCAGGAGGATGGACCAGTCGGTATTGCCACAGCAGTGTACTCCACGAAGGCCGCTCAAGCCGCTGAAGACTTCCTCCAAAGCGGCGATGATCTGCTCCCGGCTCAGCGAAACAAAGGCGGAGCCGTAGGCCGTCAGGTACGGCTCATCCACGAAGACGATGGTCGTCTCGTTTGTCCGGCGTAACTGGCGTTCCATCCAGGCCGCTTTTAGCCGCAGGTGCTTGGCCAGGGCATCGGCCAGGACCTCGTCATAGAGGATCGGGCGCAGGGAGGCATCGGTCAGTTGCAGCCCCATGCTGATCGGGCCGGTCACCTGACCCTTGACGGCACAGGCTCCGGCCAGGGCTTCCCGATGGGTCAGGAAAGTGTGGAGGCCGGAAGCGTTCTCCGTGCTGATGCCCCAGTCTTCCACCTGATCTTCCAAGTAAGCCAGATATAGCCGCTCCAGTTCGTCGTCGGCGCGGGCACGGTCCACATAGGCTTTTTCCCGTCCCATATCCACGACCAGGCCGGGGAAGCGCTCCCCGTACTGCACGTACATATTCTCGCGGAACGAACGACGCGGCAGTTGCGGCCAGGCCGGGATAGCCGGAAGGTACTTGAAGACCAGGTCGCAGGCCTCTTTAGGTTCCCGATGGGGGAGGCTTCCCACTGCGGTCGGGAGGCAACGGGGAGAAAATTCCATCTCAGGCCTCCTCCAGGAGCCGTCGCAGGCTTTCCTCATAGGGGGCTCGGGCGATGCCGCGCTCGGTGATGATAGCGGTGACGTAGCGGTAAGGGGTTACGTCAAAGGCGGGATAGGCGGCCACCGTGCCGCGGGGAGCGATGGCATGGCCCTCGAAGTGGGTGACCTCGCGGGGGTCCCGCTCCTCCAGGGGGATGTGACTGCCATCGGGCAGGCTCAGGTCCAGCGTAGAGGTCGGGGCGACGGCGTAGAAGGGGATGCCGTGGGCAAAGGCCAGCACGGCCAGGCTATAGGTGCCGATCTTGTTGGCCAGGTCGCCGTTGGCGGCGATGCGATCGGCCCCCACGATGACGGCATCCACCCGGCCGCGTTGCATAAAGTGGCCGGCCATACCGTCGGTAATCAGGGTACAGGGGATGCCCCAGCGCTGGAGTTCCCAGACGGTCAGGCGGGCCCCCTGGAGGAAGGGCCGGGTTTCTCCCACGAGGACGTGAATTTCCTTGCCCTGTTCGAAGGCGGCCCGAATGACCCCCAGGGCCGTGCCGTAGGCACCGGTAGCCAGGGCGCCGGTGTTGCAATGGGTCAGCACGGTGGCCTTCTGGGAAAGGAGGGCCTGGCCCAGTTGGGCCATCCGCCGGTTGGCCGCCTCGTTCTCCTGGGCGATAGATTGGGCCTCGCGGACGATGGCCGCCACAGCATCTTCGGGGCTGAGCATCTGCACGGCCCGCACCCGGGCCAGCATCCGCTCTATGGCCCAGGCCAGGTTGGCCGCCGTGGGGCGGGTGGACCGCAGAAGCCGGCCGGCCTCCTCCGCCACCGGCAGGAGCGCACTTGCCTCCCGGCAGTCGGTGTGTACGGCCGTCAGGGCGATGCCATAGGCCGCCGCCAGTCCGATGGCCGGCGCTCCCCGCACCCGCATCTCGGCAATGGCCCGGGCCACTTCTTCGACCCGAGAGCACTCCAGCCAGACCTCGCGCCTGGGAAGGGCCGTCTGGTCGAGCAGGCGTACCACACCGTCCTGCCAGATCACGCTTTGAATTTCCTCGGCCACCGCTTTCCTCCAGGTGTACTTGTTTGCCGTAGACGGTAAGGGCACGGTCTGCCGTGCCCCATGCGCATCAAAACCAAACAGGACAAGCAGAGCGCAGCAACAGTACGCCCCCGCAAGCGCCCATATTTCCATCTCGCCCGATGCCCTCCCACCCGAAGATAGGCAAATCCTTCCCCTTAGACGGGAAAGGTTAGGAGGGGATGAACGGCTTCTGGCGTTGCCTTTTCCCCTCCTCCAGCCCCTCCCAGAGGAAGGGGAACTTCGACCGTTAACAGGGCACGGCGAACCGTGCTCCTACTCCAGGTGAAAGGGTATCGATATTCCGCTGGGTTGGATTATAACATAGCCGGACCGAATGGACAAACCGTCAACCCCGGGTTTCGCCTTCCAGCGCGGCGATGAGCAACGGCACGACCTCCCGTGCATCGCCGACGATGCCGAAATCGGCCTCCTGGAAGATGCGGGCGCGGGGGTCGCAGTTGATCGCCACTACCACCCCGGCATCGCGGATGCCCACGGTGTGCTGCATTTCCCCGGAGATGCCGATGCCGATGTAGAGTCGAGGGCGTACCGTTACTCCGCTCTGGCCGATCATCTGTCCTTCCCCGATCCAGCCCTGGTCCAGCGGCGGGCGGGTCCCGCCGACCGCTGCCCCCAGCACCTCGGCCAGCCGTTCGACGAGGTGCCAACCCTCGCGATCGCCCAGGCCGGCCCCGCCGGCCACCACAACCTCCGCCTCGGTCAAGGGTTGGGCCGCCGTCTCCTGGGGGACAAAGTCCAGAAGGCGGGTGCGGATGGCCGCCAGGTCTAGGGCCACCTCCACACGTACCAATCGGCCTGTGCGGCCAGGCTGGAGGAGCGGCCGCGGCAGCACCCCGGGGCGCACCGTGGCCATCTGCGGACGGGCCTGTGGACAGAGGATGGCGCACATCCCCCGCCCTCCCCAGGCCGGGACGATCTGCCGGAGCAGCCCCCGCTCATCTATCTCCAGCCCGGTCACGTGGGCAGAGAGCCCCGTCTCCAGCCGCGCCGCTACCACCGGGGCCAGGTCCCGCCCGACGGCCGTATGGCCCAGAAGGAGGATGTCGGGCCGGTGCTCTCGGACGAGTTGCTCCAGGACGGCAGCGTAGGCATCGGCGCTGTAATCGGCCAGGAGGGGATGGTCGGCCAGGTAGACGGCCTCGGCCCCGGCAGCAAAGAGGTCCTCTGCCAGGGTCTCCACGCCATTCCCCAGCAGGACGGCCTCCAGGAGAAGGCCGTGTCGGTCGGCCAGTTCCCGTCCCCGGCCAAGGATTTCCAGGGATACCGGTTGCAGGAGGCCACGGCGCTGTTCGGCCAAGACCCAAAGTGCAGTCATCTTTTCCTCCCCGGCCTTTCCGGCAGGACGGCCAGTTCCCGTAAGCGCTCCAGAAGAGCCTGCACCGCTTCCTCCGGCTTCCCCGGCAGGATCTCCTGTCGCCGGCCGCTTTCGGGCATCCATAGATCGCCCATCTGCGTGGGAGAACCGGAAAGGCCCACCTGGGAAGGGTCTATCCCCAAATCGGCCGCCGTCCAGACGGAGAGGGGCTTGCCGCGGGCCTGCACGACACCCAGCATAGTGATGCCCCGGGGCCGGTTGCAGGCCCGGGTCAGGGTGAGGACGGCCGGCAGGCATACCTCTACTCGGGCATAACCCTCCTCCATCTGCCAGCGGGCGATCACCCGTTCGGGGGTGACCTCCTCCAGGCCGCAGACGTAGGAGAGCGAGGCTATCCCCAGCAGGACGGCGAGTTGCGGCCCCACCTGACCGGTGCTGCCGTCCGCACTTTCGGCCCCGCAGAGGACCAGGTCGGGGCGGATACCCCAGCGTCGGATACCGGCCGCCAGCACCCGCACCGTAGCCAGTGTGTCGCTGCCGGCAAAGGCGCGATCGGAGAGAAGCACCGCCTCGTCGGCTCCCAGGGCCAACGTCTCCCGGAGCACCTCCAAGGTGGAGAGCGGGGCCATGCTCAGCACACGCACCCGTCCTCCCAGGGACTGGCGAATCTGCAGGGCGGCCTCCAGAGCGTGACGGTCGAGGGGGTTGATCACCATTTCCACGCCCTCGCGCCGCAGGACCTTGGTCTGGGGGTCCAGGGAAATCTTGGACCACTGCCGGGGATCGGGAACCGGCTTGACGCAGACGACGATTTCCATCGCTTACCCCTTGAGGGCGGCCCGGCCGGTTACAATCCGCATGGCCTCGGAGGTGCCGGCCGAGGGGATAAGGATGGCCGCGTCGCGGTAGAGTTGCTGGGATACATACTCCTCCAGCCAGCCGTAGCCGCCAAAGATCTCGCCACAGTGCCGGGCGGCGGTCATGGCCGCTTCTGTGGCGAAGAGCTTGGCCTTGGACATCTCCACATCGCAGCGCATCCCCTGGTCTTTCATCCAGGCACCGCGATAGCAAAGCAAGCGGGCAGCATCTAGGAGGACGGACATGTCGGCGATCTTGAACTGGATGGCCTGGTACTCACCGATCGGGCGGCCGCCGACGACGCGTTCGTTGGCGAACTTGACCGCCTCCTGCAGGGCACGGGCGATGATGCCCAAGGCCGTGGCGGCGATGCCGGGCCGGCCGGTCTCGCTGATGGCCTTCATCACCACCTTGATGCCGTCGCCCTCCTTGCCCACGATATTCTCGGCCGGCACCGCCACGTGGTCCAGGGCGAACTCGCCCAGTTGGGTGCCCCACAGCCCCACCTTGTGTTCCTCCCGTCCCACCTTGAAGCCGGGCATATCCTGGGTGACCAGGAAAGCGGTGATCACCTTACGTCCGCGCTCGTCCTGGCCGGTGACGGCGGTGACGGTGTGCAGGTAGCAGAGGGAGGAGCCGGTGATAAAGACCTTACGCCCGGTGAGGATATAGTGGTCGCCCTCCCGCTCGGCCGTGGTGGTGATGCCGAAGGGGTCGGAACCGCCGGTGGCCTCGGTTACCGAGACGGTGGCAAAGTATTCACCCCGGGCCAGGGCCGGGAGGTGGCGGGCCTTTTGTTCGGGCGTGCCGAAATCCAGGAGGGGGGCCGCTCCCAGGGCAAAGACCTGGAGCATAAAGCCCATCGCCGGAGAGATGCGGGCGATCTCCTCGATAACCAGCAACCGGGCCAGATGGCCCAGGCCGCTGCCGCCGTATTCGGGTGGGATGGTGATGCCCAGGAAGCCCTGCTCGGCCATGGCGTGGAAGATGTCCAGCGGCGGCTGGCGGGTGCGCTCCATTTCGGCCACACGGGGAGCGATGACCGTCTCGGCGAACTCCCGGGCGGCTTTGCGGATAAGTTCCTGCTCTGGGGTGAAGCCGAATTCCATGGGTGACCTCCTCATCTTGCTCAGCGATAAACCAGGTATAGAGATGCTCCGGTTCAAAGTGGCGACGGTATGGTATCATAAGGGCACCGCAAAGTCAATTTTGCCAGGCGTGGGGAGCGGTGATAAGGGAGGTCCTGCGGAGGCGGGAGTGCTCGGGGTGATAACCGGCAAGTTCTTGCGAGGAAGCGGTTCGGGAACGAAGGTGAAAAACGGCTTGTCGCGCCGTTGCTGGCCGGCCACAATCTGCGCATACCCCCACACCCAAGGTCCAGGAGGATGAACGTTCGGCGATCAACGGTTGACCAGGAAGGGCAATGAGGTGAGTACCCCCTCCAGAACGACCCACATCTCGGCCGCCGGCCTCAGGGAAAAGGTTCCGGCGAAAGGCGCTTTCAGAACGGCCTCGCGAAGGACGAAATCCTCCGTCAGTCGTACCCGAAGCCGGGCGTTCTCAAAAATGGCCCCGCCGTCCTCCAGCGTCAGTTGCGATTCCTCCTCGCCCTCTCGCCGCCGGATGGTGCGGCCGGCGATGTAAAAGGCATTGCCTTCTTCCTGGAGGAAGGCGCTTTCCTCCAGGAAAAGGCGGGGCTTCTCGGCATAGGGCCGGCCCGGATGCACACAGAAGGTGGCGCAGTTGCCGCACTCGTTGCAGAAATCGTCCAGATGCAGAATCTGGCGGGGTTGTGTAATTTCGAACGTCTCCTCTCCACAGGCCGTCAGCCGGCCGTCCTGCAAGAAGAGGATGGGCAGTCTCCACCTCCGGGGAGTCACCTCATAGGGATAGTTGGCACGGTTGGGGCAGACCTCAACACATTTGTCGCAGAGCGTGGCGCACTGGAAACAACGGGAGGCTTCGGCCCGGGCCGCTTCCGTGGAAAGAGGTTGTTCGACACAAGCAAAGCCGTGGCGTTCCTCCAGAGGGAGAAGTTCCGGCCCGTAAGGGGAAGTCCGGCGGGACCGGGCCCGCTTGAGGCGGATGACCTCCTCTGGCGAAGGTACGGCCGGATACGCTGCTGGGGGGGTAAAGGGTAAGCCGAGATCCTGACAGATAGCCTCGGCTGCCCGTCGAGCGTCAGCGCAGGCGGCGATGACCGTCTCCGGGCCGCGGACGGCATCGCCGCCTGCATAGATCCGGGGGAGGGAGGTGCGCCCCATCGGGTCGGTGCGGATGGTACCGTCCTCGTTCAGGGCCAAGCCGCTTTCCGCCAGAAAATCCCGTCCCGGGCTCTGGCCGATGGCGACGATAACGGTGTCGGCTTCCTGGCAAAACTCGCTTCCGGGGATAGGGATCGGGAGCAGCCGGCCGTCCGGGCCGGGTTCCCCCGGTCGGTTGCGCAGGCACTCCAGGGCTACTACCCGGCCGGCCTCCCGAAGGACGGCCTTGGGGGAAGCCAACTCCACCAGAAGATTCCCCTCGGCTAGAAACGCGGCCACCTCTTCCGGTTCGGCCGGCATCTCGGCCCGGGTACGCCGGTAAAGGAGGGTAACCGGCCGGCCGGAAAGCCTCCGGGCAGCACGGGCGGCATCCACGGCCGTATTGCCCCCGCCGATCACAACCACCTGCCGGCCTATCTCAACTTCTCCCCGCGATAGCCGCTCCAGGAATTCCAGCGCCGGGTAGACCCCTTCTCCCTCGATGCCGGGGATGTCTAGTCCGGCTTCTCCAGGAAAGCCGCAGGCTACGTAGACGGCGTCAAAACCCCGGCCGAGGAGTTCCATCGGAGAGAGGACAGGGTGCGCCAATTCGATCTGCACGCCCAAGGCTAAGATGCGCTCCAGGTCGGCCTGGAGCACCTCCGGCGGCAGACGAAAGGCCGGGGCCAGGGCCGGCATGCCGCCGGGCCGCTCTTTGGCCTCGAAGATAGTGACCCCGACCCCGCTTATGGCCAGGAAAAAGGCTGCTGCCAGGCCTGAAGGGCCGCTGCCCACAACCGCTACTCGACGGCCGGTATTCGGGGCCGGGGTGAGGGCAGCGCGGCCATGTTCGGCGGCAAAACGCTTCAACGACCGGATGGCCACCGGGGCCTCGTAGTTGTTGCGGGTGCAGCGGGTCTGGCAGAGGTGGGTACAAATGTAGCCGGTTACATGGGGCAGGGGATTCTGGGCCAGGATGGACTCCAGGGCGCGGTCGTTTTCCCCCCGGGCGATGTGGTAGACGTAGGTGGGGACATCCTGGCGGACGGGACAGGCCTCCACACACGGGGCCGTTATGCAGTCAAAGAAGCCCAGGGGAGAGGTTACCTTGGGCAGGCCGTAGGGGAAGTAGGATTTCTTGTAGCGTGGATTTTCCAGCGCCTCGGCGGCCGCCTCCTCGAGGTTATCCTGCCAGTTACGGGCCAGTTCATCCAGGGAAGTCGCCCCTCGCCGGCGCATCTCTTCTTCCAATTCTTCCAGGTACTGCCCCAGCCGGGCATAGCCGCCGGGCTTCAGGAGGTCGGAGACGGCGGTGACCGGGCGGGCCCGACACGAAAGGAGGGTGGCGATGTTGAAGGCATCGGCACCGGCGGAGTAGGAGACAGGGAGGCTTTCGCCAAAGTCGCGGGCCAGTTTTCGGAAGAGGTTGAGGGTGATGGGATAAAGTGCCCGTCCGGACATGTACATCTCTTCCCCAGGCAGGAGGCCCTTGTGGTTGGCCATAGCCAGGGTGTTGCTCAACTTGACCCCGAAGGTCAACCTCCGGCCGGCGACCACCGAAAGAAGGGAACGGATGAGGCTTACCGCCCGGTCGTAGGCCAGGTCATGCTCAAAAACCGCGTCGGGAATGTAGATTTCGGAAAAGCCCAGCCGTTCGTGCAAGATATGGAGCACCTCCTCTTTCCCTAGCAAGGTGGGGTTCAATTTGACCAGGGTGTGCAGTCCTCTTTCCTCCAGCAGATAGCGGGCGATGCGTTCGATCTCCTCAGGAGGGCAACCGTGCATGGTGGAGAGGGTGACGCTTTCCACCACGCGGGTAGGGATGGCAACATCGGCGAACTGTGGGAAACGCCGGCACAGGACGTCCTGGAGGACGGCAATTTCCTCCGAGGCGTTGCTCAGGCGCTCCATAAAGCGTACCATCGGCGGACTCTGGATACCCTCCAGGTTATAGCCGACGCTCATGTTGAAAATGGTATCCGGGGTTCCCGGAAATTCCAGGAGACGATGCAAGATGTGGATCAAGACCCAGGCTTTTACGTACTCCCAGGCCGACTGCTCCAGTTTCAACTCCTGCGACCACTCCACATTATAGCCTTCGTCCTCCATATCTATACAGGGACGGGGGATAACGAGTTCATCAAGGACCTGGACGGTTTTGAGTTCGATAAAGCGGCCGCCGCAGAGCCAGGCACAGACGATGTTTTGGGCCAGTTGGGTATGGGGGCCGGCGGCCGGCCCGATGGGCGTGCCCAGCGGCCGGCCGAAGAGTTCGAGGGCGTAGGGGGCGTCGGGCCGAGGGACGTGAAAGAGGGAACGATGCAGGCCAAAGATCGAATCGGAGCGCTCGAGTTCCTCCAGAATCCAGTGCAGAAGCACCTCAAAGGGCTGAACATGCATCACGTCGGACATCTTGACCTCCTTGTTCGTTCGCACCTTCTTATTTTATCACGATCTGCCCCGGAAGAATTCCCAGCGCGTCAATTTGCCCTTCAAAGGCGATTAGGGTATAATAAAAACGGGTACACTTCATTGGCCCTTTCTAACTGACCGAGTTTCAAGCACAGGCGGTCGAGGAAGAGCCATGGACATTCACCTGAATTTAAATCTGGAGAGTCACATTCCACTCTATCTACAAATTCGCGATCAAATTCGGGAGAAGATCCTGCGCGGCGAACTGCCTCCGGGGACACGTCTTCCCTCGGAACGCCGACTGGCCCGCCGTCTGGGGCTGTCACGGACCCCGGTGCTGAACGCCTATAGCGAACTGGTCGCCGAGGGCCTGCTGGAGGCCCATGTCGGCCGGGGCACCATCGTCGTCGGCTATAGTTCCAGCGAGTAGATCGGCGGAACAAAGCATATCTCCATCCGAGCGAGGTTGCCGGATAGCGGCAAGGAGGAGGAAATCATGGCCGACAGCGTCTACAAGGTCATCGAGATCATCGGCACCAGCACCGAATCCTGGGAGCGCGCCGCCGCCAATGCCGTGGAGACGGCGGCCAAGACGTTGCGCGACCTGCGCATCGCCGAGGTGGCCGAACTGGATATGCAGATCGAGGACGGCAAGGTGCGCACCTACCGGGCCAAGATCAAACTCTCTTTCAAGTACGAAAGCCCGGAGTAGGGCGCCCCTGGTGGTCTCCCCCTACAGGCAGAAGGTTGCCCCTGCCGGAAACGTATCCGGTTCGGCGTAGGGGGCGCCCCTGGTGGTTGCCCCCTACAGGCAGAGGGTTGCCCCTACGGGGGTGTTGCTATTTGGTCGGCCAGTTGTGGGTTCGCGGCGACCCAGCGGCGCACCAGGTCTATGTAGAAACGGAAACGTTCGGAGCCCGGGGCCAGGCGGGCCACGATGTCGCGGGATTCCAGACGAAGAAGGGCGGAAAGGGCCGTTTCGTCCTCCAGGGGCCGGCCGCGTCGGGTGGAGAGAGCGGCAATTTCCCCTGCTGAAGCCCCCTCGTTATGGGCCAGCAATTCGGCCAGGGCCAGCATCACGGCCCGTTCCTGAGAGTCGGCTTCCGACCAGATGTACTTGAAGTGTGCTTCACCTCGCTCGGCGATCCGTTCCAGCACGGTGTCCACGTCGGCCACGGTGAGATAACTGCGTTCTACCTCGTTGTGGTAGGCCACCATCTCGTGGCACACGAGTTGGGTCAGGAAGGGGTGGCCGGCCGTAACCCGGAGAATCTGCTCTACCGCCAGGGGATCGTATTCCATCCCGTAGGGTGCCACCGGTTCGGTAATGAGCCGGCGGACCTCATCTGGTTCCAAAAACGAAATCTTTTTATATGTAGCAATATTGAAGAGGATGGACCAGTACTCGGCCGCCAGTTCTTCCAGTTTGTGGGTTCCGGAGAAGAGGAAATCCACCTTTTCCTCATGTTGCATCAAGTTCCGCAGGAAGGGAAAGATGCCGGTTCCCAGGTGGCCGGCCTCTACCAGCCCCTGGAGTTCCTCGAATTCGTCGAACAGGAGCAGGAGACGCTTTTCCCCCAGGGCCGGGTAAAGGCTGCGGAGGAAGCGGGAGCGGAAGGTGAACTCCGGCTGGGCCTCGTACTCCTGACGCGGAGGTAGTTGCACCTGGATACCCTCTCGCTCGAGGGCATAGGCAATCTCGTCGCTGAAGGTGTAGAAAAGTTCGGCCTCGCTGCGGACGGCCGTTCCCTGCATGTCGAGCAGGACGCAGTAATGGGTATCCTGGAGGACCTCGGGCAGGCGGTAGAGCACCGAGGTTTTGCCGGTGCGCCGCTGGCCGTGAAGGACGATGATATTGTTCTGGTAGGCCCCCAGGAGATGCTCACGGACATAGGTGAAGACATCCTGCCGGCCGAAGAACATCTCCTTCGTCTTCAGCGGGGTGCCGGTCACATAGGGAATAGGGAAGATGCGCTGGAAGGGCCGTTCCTCGGCCAGGAAAACCACCTCATCGGCCAGGACCATCTCGCGGTTCTCGTCTACAGCATCGTCGTAGAGCATCTGGACCACCACACGCATCCGTTGGGAATTCCGCGGTTCCAGGGCCAGTTCCACCATCCTCTCCTCGCCGGGCAGGAGCACTTCCAGGCGGGCCTCGCTTTCACCCGTCAACTGGTAGTCCGGGCTGGGGGCCAGATGGAGGCGCACCCGTTCGGCCACGTTCAGCCCTTCGTTGGCTAGGCGCAGGTGCAACTTCAGACGGGGCTGGTAGGACATCTGGCGGGTGACCAGTTCGGCCCGCAGGGCGGCCCGGCCGCGCAGGTCGCGCAGCGCCTCGTGGAGGATGGCCTGCCAGCGGGGAAGAAGGACGGCCAGGACCTTTTGTTCCGGGTAGAAGGTGGCCGGCCGCCGGCCGTGGAAAAAGGTCATCGTTTCCTCGGATAGCCTGCGGGCCACGGCGACTTCCTCCAGGGCGCGGTTCAGGTAGATGGCCCGTCCGTTGGGATCGTCCACCCGCTGGGCCTTTTTCACCTCGCCGACGACCGCGGAAAGGCGTTCCCAAACCCGGATCAGGGGTGGTGGCAGGGAAGAAGTATATTCCTCCGGAAGCGGACGGATGGCCGCCAGGTGCAGGAGGTTGCGGGCCTGCAGACCCTCATCGAGAAAGCGGTGCAGTTCGCCGATTTCGCGGCTCCAACGCCGTTCTGGAGCAGCGGCTAGGACGGTGGCGCTGGCCTCGAGAATCTCCTCCAAGGTTTCAGGAGAATAGGCAAGAGGCTCATAGAGGGCCTGATAGGCAGCGGCCAAGGTGGCGAGGGGGATGTCTTTCTCTCGCCGGAAGAAGCGGGCCAGATGGCGGAGTACCGGGCCAGGCTGATGGTCGTGCTGGAAAAGGGCATACAGTTCCGGCAGGAGGGCTTCCGGCCGCTGGCGCAACCGTCCGGCCAGGCGGAGGGCCCGATCCACCGGCCGGCGCGGCCAGAGGTGAGCGCTGAGCAGGGCAAAGGGCAGGCCCAGGAGGAAGCCGGCCAGGGTAGAAAGCAGGAGCAAGGTCAGAGGAATCGGAAGGTAAAGGAAGAAGAAGTTGCGTGCCAGGAGAGGGAGTTGTCTAAGGGGCAGGGGCGGCCGTTCCCCACTTGCCCAGAGCACAAGGGGCAGGAGGGACAGGCCGGCATTCAGGAGCGGCAGGAGGGCCAGGGTAGAGAGAAAAGTGCCGGCCACGGCCCCGGAAAGGGCACCGGCCGCCAGTCGGGAACGGAACCGGGTGGGCGGGTCCCTCAGGAACAGGATGCCGCTGCCGCCCCATAGGAGAACGGCCGGGGGGACCAGGACGGCCAGCGGGCCGGCCAGGGTCAGGAACCGAACCTGTTCCCAGGAGGCGCTCTCGGCCGGAAGGGAAGCGGAAGATAAAGCCTGCAAAGTCAAAAGGAGCACTTCCAGCGCCAGAAATCCGCCTACCACGGCCCCGCCCCCCAGTCCGGCCCGCAGCACGTGTTCGTCGCGCTCGATGGGAACGACTTGGCCACTGCGGATTTCCTTCAGAAGGAGCGGGGAAGCCTGCGCTTCTGGAGCGAGAAGGGCACTACGCCGCATCCAGGCATAGACCAAACCTTCCACACCGCCCATGAGGAGACCCAGGAGCGGGATAAGGAAGGCCACGCCGATGGAGGCTTGCCAGGAGGACCAGGCCACTTGGGCCAACTGGACCTCATCCACGCTCCTCCGCTGAAGGAAGACCTGATAGGGGGGCAATCCCTCCCGCAGGACGACCAAGGGGAAGAAGAGGAAGGTGGTCACCACCCATCCAGCCAGCAGGCCGCTTATAGCGCCGGCCAGAAGGCCCTCTCGGGGGCGGGCCGGCCGCACCCGCATCGCTGCCAACGTGCCCAGGAAGAAGAGCAGGAGGGCCGCCAGAATCAGGGCAAAGGTGCGCACCAGGTCGCGGGGCAGGAGCGGGGTTGCCCCCTCCCTCGGCAGGAGGCGGGTCGCCTCGTCTTCGACAACGACCAGACCCAGAGCCAGGGCCAAAAGGACGCCGATGAGAAGCCCGGATGGGATGCTCTTTCGGTACATTTTCCTTTTTGTGCCCCCCTTTGGTAGTCGGATCGGCAATCCGACCTACAATTTCCGCGGAACCCACGGCTCCGGGATGGGACGTGCTAGCGTGCTCGGTCGGATTGGCAATCTAACCTACAATTTCCGTGGAACATTCCACATACCCGGCTCCACCGCCGCCTCCAGTTCCCGGGCCAGTTCGCCGGCCGTGGGGTAGCGAACGGCGGGGTCCTTGGCCAAAGCCCGGCGCAGAACACTTTCCAAGGCTTCGGGAAAGGAAGGGTCCAGGCTGCGAGGGGAGGGGAAAGTCGCCTGGAGGTGTTGTACGATGACGCCGAAGGGTGTTTCGGCGCTGAAAGGGCGCCGTCCGGTCAGCATCTCATAGACCATCACGCCCAGAGCGTAGATGTCGGAGGCCGGGGTGGCAGGTTCCCCACGGGCCTGTTCGGGGGACATATAGTCCGGGGTGCCGATGCTTACGCCGGCCATCGTCACCGAACCTTCCCCCAGCATCCGGGCGATGCCAAAGTCGGTCAGCACGGGGTCGCCGTCGCGGGTGAACATGACGTTGGCCGGTTTGACATCGCGGTGGACGATGCCCCGCTGGTGGGCATAATCGAGGGCAGCGGCAACGCCTCGAATGATAGCCACCACTTCAGCCGGAGGAAGGCGCCGGTTCCCTTCGGGAAGGGCCTGGAGGCGGTCTCGCAGGGTGCCGCCTTCGATGTACTCCATAACCATATAGAAGCGCTCTCCGAGTTGGCCAAAGTCGTACAACTGAACGATGTTGGGGTGACGCATGGCGGCGACGGCGGTGGCCTCGCGCTGGAAGCGGCGACGGAACTCCTCATCGGAAGCCAGGGTTGGCCGGAGCACCTTGATAGCCACGTAGCGGTCGATGAGCGGGTGGTAGCCCTTGTAGACCTCGGCCATGCCGCCCTGGCCACAGCGCTCCAGGATACGGTAGGGGCCGACGCTCCGGCCGGTCAGGTCCTCGCCGAGGGAGGTGGTCAGCGATGGGGTAGAGGGGGTCTCCTGCTCCTGTCGGCGGGCGAATTCGGCAAAGGGCTGGGAGAAGGGGCGCAACTCGCCCTCTACCGTCCGCAACACGCCCCGGCGCAGCAGCCGCCGTTGCACCTCCTCGGACACGCACTCGGGGTGAAGGACGCCGACGCGTTCGGTTTCGTCCAATTGGGCCCAAGAGTAGCGGTAGTGGTCCTCGGCCTCGGCCAGGAATCGGCGCCGGGCCTGGTCGCGCTCGGCGGGGAGGAGGGTACGCCGGCCGGCCCCAAGTTCCCAGAGGTGGTAGCCGGCCACCTGGGCGAAGAAGGGGTGCGGGCCGGCCCATTCCAGTGCCAGCCGGACCTCTTCCGGACCCAGGCCCGGCCCTCCACCCAGACGGGAAATCCCCTCCAGAAGGGCCTGGACCTCCCCCTCGGACATCAGTCCCAGGGGAAGTTCGGTAAAGATGTTGAAAAAGGGGGAAGAGAGGGTGCCGGAATGTCGGTAGGTAAGTTCGTAGAGACTGCGTCTGGAGGCGGTGATATAGACCACGCCAACCTCGCCGGCCAGGCTGCGCAGTTCACCGTAAAAATCGGGGCCGAAATCGGGGTTCTGAGCCAGGGCCTCGAATTCGTCCAGGATCAGGACCGGGCGATAACCGGCATCGCCGGCCTGACGGAGGAGGCGGCGGACCCGCATGAAGCGGGCTTCGCTCTCCCGGGCCACACTGCGGAAGAGAAGGCGCAGTTCTTCTTCTCGCAGGCTAGAAGCATACTGCTCCAGTACCTCCTGCCAGAATTCGCTGCGGCTGGCCGAGGCCATGCCCTCCAAGTCGAGGTAGGCAAACAGGTAACGTTCGGCCTCCAGTCCGAAGCGTTGCTGGACCGAAGGGGCGGTCAGCGAGGTCAGAAGCGAACTTTTGCCCATCTTCCGCTCACCGACGACAGCCCGACACTGGCCGGTGAGGAGGGCCCCACAGAGGTGCTCCAGTTCCTGCTGCCGGCCGTAGAAATAGGCCAGGTTAGTGATGCGATGCCGATGGAAGAAGGGGTTGCGGATAAAAGCCAATGTTTCCGGCCTCCACCTGCCTCGTTCAAGAACCGGTCTCGAGTAAACCCATTGTACACCATCGCCGGTCCCTGTGCAACTGGGATGGTTGTCCCCCGGCCGGCCCTATGTTATAATGCTTCTAGGAATAGTAGGTGGATGGTGCGTATTCCGGAGGCCGGATGTGGCCGAAGAAACGGGCCGGCCCGGCAAAAAGCGAATCCGCTGGCCTATCTCTAGGGTATCCCCTCCAGGGGGGACCGAGACACTCCCCGGGGCGGGCATGAAACCCGCCCCGGGAGGGGAACCCTGGTGGCAAGAAATTCGCCCCCGAATTTTCCTGGTAGCCCTGTTTCTTACCCTTCTCCTGGGCCTGGCCCTGCAGTACCGCGTCACCGATGCCGACTTCTGGTGGCATCTGCGTACCGGACAATGGATCTTGGAAAACCGGGCCATCCCTTACACCGATCCCTACTCCTTCACGGCCGAAGGGCAGCCCTGGATCGCCCATTCCTGGCTGGCCGAAGTGGGGATGTACCTCCTGTACCGTTACATCGGCCCCTTTACCCTGCCCCTGCTGCGCGCCTTGCTGGAGGTGGCCACCTTCGGCCTCCTGCTCAAGATGTTTTGGGAGCGATGGCCCCGGCTATGGGGGAATCTGCTCCTCCTTCTCGTGGTCTTTTTTGCCACGGCCCGGTTCTGGCTGGAACGTCCCAATACCCTTAGCCTGGCCTTTTCGCCCCTTTTGCTCTACCTCTGGCAACGCTACAAATGGAATGGCCGTGCCCCCCTCTGGCTTCTTCCCCTCCTTATGGCCTTCTGGGCCAACCTGCACTCCGGCTTCATCTACGGCCTCTTCCTTCTGGGCATGCTCTTCCTGGGAGAACTCCTGGCCGGCCGCTTTTTCCCCGATCCCCTCCCCCTGGAACGTCGGCGTTGGCTACGCTTCGGTTTTTTCTCTCTCCTGGCCGCACTGGCCGCCCTTCTGAACCCCTATGGGCCGCGCTTGCTCCTGTACCCCTTTACCTACTACTTCGGCGGCATTACCCTGCATACCGGCTTCGTTGCCGAGTGGCTCTCGCCGAACTTTCACGAGTTCAGCAACCTCCTTTTTGCCCTGCTGATCTTGGCCATGATCGGAGCCCTGGCCTGGCGTCGAAGCGGACCTGGGCCGGCCGAGACGCTGACCTTGCTCCTCTTCCTGGGCCTGGCCCTTTCCTCTATCCGGGCGGCCGGTGTGGCCATCCCGATGCTCGCCTGGTCGCTTTCCGGTATCCTGGGCCAAGGGGTAGCCCCTCGACCCATGGTCCTTCGCCGGGGAGCCTGGCCTCGACCGGGGAAGGGCCTCCTCTGGGCTTGGTACGGCGGCACCCTCCTTCTCCTCCTCCTGCTCTGGGCCGCTATCGGCTACGACTTTGTCGCCTGGGGACAGAAGAGCGGCTTTGTGAACGAAGAGGCTTACCCACGTCAGGCAGTAAGCGCCTTGGCCGAGGCCCTTTCTCCCTCGTCGCACTTTTTTAACAGTTACAACTGGGGGGGATACCTGATCTGGCGTCTCTATCCCCAACATCGGGTCTTTATTGACGGCCGGGCCGACCTCTACGGCGACACCCTTTTCCGTGATTATATGGCGGTATGGCGGACAGCCCCGAATTGGGCCCAGGTCCTGGAAAAGTACCAGGTAGAAGCCGTCCTCTGCGAACGCCAGGGGCCATTGGCCACGGTGCTGGCCGAAAGCCGTTCCTGGCAACGGGTCTATCAGGATGATCTGGCCGTCGTGTTTCGGCGAGAGTCGCCGACGGCAGGAGAGATGAAATGGAAGCCCAGGTAGATGTATCGAGCCGCCTGCAAGAGTTGCTCCGCCGGTTTCAGGGCGAACTGGAGCAGGTCCGGCGGGAACTGAACGAACTGAACGTCGTGATTCCCCAAAACATGGCCGAGGTGGAACGGCTGTCCCAGCGGGAACTCTCCCTCTCCAGCCGACTGCGGGAGATGGAGATGAACCTGGAAAGTTACCCCCGCAGCGACATCCGGCAATTCTACCTGTCTCTGCATGAGGTCCAGTTACGCCACTATATGATGCGTACCCAACTGGAACAGCAGCAGAGCAAACAAAAGACCCTTCAGGAGCGGCAGAGGGAACTCCAGAACCTGGTACAGGCCCTGGGCGAACTCGTTTCCCAGGAAATCCGGACGGCTGCGCCCAAGGGGGCCGATGTAGCCGCCGAGCAGGAGGTCATCGCCCGCATCATCCAGGCCCAGGAAGACGAACGCCAGCGCATCTCCCAGCAGATTCACGATGGCCCGACCCAGACGATGTCCAACCTGGTCCTGCAGGCCGAGGTTTGTGAGCGTTTCATCGACCGCGACCCCCAGGAGGCCAAAGCCGAACTGGCCACCCTGAAGACGACCATCCATCATACCCTGCAGGAGATGCGCCGGTTCATTTTCGACGTTCGCCCCATGATCCTGGATGACCTCGGTCTGGTGCCGACTCTGCGGCGCTATTTACAGGATTTCGGCGAGCGCCACAACATCCAGACCAACCTGGTGGTACAGGGAGGGGAGGGGCGGCTACCCAAACACATCGAAATCTCGGTCTTCCGGATCATCCAGGAAGCGTTGACCAACATTGCCAAACATGCCCACGCCCCTCATGCCCGTGTGGCGCTGGAGATCGAACCCGGCCGGCTGACCGTGGCGGTGGACGACGATGGGGTGGGGTTCAACGTAGAGGAGATGGAAGGGGGCGTCGGGAAGGGAGGCCGGCGCATGATGGGTATCGCCAACATGCGGCAACGGGTGGAGATGCTTCTGAAAGGCCGGCTGACCATCGAGAGCGCCCCCGGCCGGGGCACCCGTGTCATCGCCACTATTCCGCTTCCGGAAGGGGGTACTAATTCAAGATAGTACTATATTCCTATTGACTTGCTATAGCGGCGTGGTATAATAAAAAATGCCGGCCCCACTGAGGGGTCGAGTATAGAAAAGAGAGGAGGTGAAACCGATGCTGCGACGCTTCTTTGCCCGCGAGAAGGGCCAGGGCTTGGTCGAGTACGCACTCATTCTCTTCCTGATCGCTATCGTCGTAATCGCCGTCCTCATGCTGCTGGGCCCGCGGATCGCCGAGATCTTCGGGATCGTCTACAACAGCCTGTCGTAAGGACTACCTGGCCCCCAAGGAGCCCCTTCTGCGAAGAAGGGGCTCCTTTTTTGTTATTTTGTAACCACCTCCCCTACTTGCTTTACTCCATATAGGGCAACTCCTGCGGAGTTGCCCTGCCCCTGCCCGGAGAGCGAAGGCGAAAGAGGCCGGCTCCGGCATTTTCCCAGACCGGCTCCAATGTCGGATCTGTCCGGGCCAAAGCCAACAGGTTGGCCTGCTCTCCGCTCGCGGAGAGGTAGAGATAGTCCGGAGAGAGGCCATACTTTTCCGCCACATCGAAACAGCAGTCGGGCGATGGACACCGGCCTAATTCGGTATTCAAGCGAAGGACGCCCTCATCCTCGACCCATTCGCTTCCCCAGATCACGTTCAGCGTCGTCCGCTCGCTCAGGACGGGGAACCATTCGATCTCGTCCCCAACGACCAGGAAGGTGGCCTCCGGCGGGGTATGTTGAGCGATCCAGGTCATCATGGCCAGTTCATCGGCCGTAACCAGGTTGGCCCGCTTCACCAGATCTGCACCCCAGGCATAGGCCCGGACCGTGCCCCAGGCAAAGAGGACGAGGAGGACCAGAGCAGGTGCAATACGGCTCCGTCGTCTCGACTCTTCCCGGCCAGCGGCGCCGGGCAGGATGAGGTCGGTCAGGCCATGGGCGGCCAGCAGGGCCAGCGGCACGGCCACCAGGTAGCCGAACTCGCGGGGGATGGCATAGACAAGTATGCACCACAGAGGCAGGGTCCATTCCCGGCGGGACAGGAGGGCGGCTAAGCCAAGAAGGGCCAGGACGCCCCAGGGCGAGAGAGGCAGCGATTGTTCGACCAGGAGGCCCATTTTGGCCAAGAACAAGGCAATAAAACCGGTATGCTGCCGGAAAAAGGTCCGGAAGAAGATAGCCGGGCCGTACCGGAGGGAGACGGTGAACCAATAGGGGGCGCTCAGGATCAGGCCGATCCCCAGGCTTGCCAGAAGGTAGCCCGGTGGAGACCGCCGGCCTCCGGCGCGGAGGAGCCACAGGATGGCGATGGAGACGGCCAGGCCGTAGGCCCCTCCCGGCGAAGCGGCGATGGTCAGCCCGAGGAAGAGGCCCAGGAGAGCGCTCGCTGGCCAGCCCGGCCGGCGATTCAGGCGTACCAAGGCCCATACCCCGGCGATAAAGAGGGCGGTGCCCAGGCTTTCCACCAGCCCTTCGCCGGGCAGGTGCTCTAAGAAGGCGGCAGGGAGGAGGGCATAGACCGCCGTGGCCAGCAGGGACCGAGGCCACGGGAAGAATTCCTGCGCCAGCAGGAAGAAGAGGCCCACCGTCAGGGTGGAAAGGACAGGGGGCAGGATGTTGACCAGAGCAAAGGTAGGCACGGGCAGGCAGGATAAAAGGATAGCCTGGAGATAAAAGGCCAGGGGAGGGTAGGCAAAGGGAAGGCCGTTCAGGGTATAGTAGGGGATATGCTCCGGCAGGGCGAAGCCGTGGCGCAGGATTTCCCGGGCAAAGAGGTGGTACAGCCCGCCCATGCCCAGGGGACGCTCCAGGGCCTGTGGGAACTGGAGGAGAGGGAGAAAGCGGATGAGGACTCCGAAAAGCCAGACATAGAGCAGCAGTGCCTTTTTCTGCCCGCTTTCCACGGCCTGGGAGAGCACGTCCATACCGGCCTGCTCCCAAAGAGGGGCGGGTTTTGAACCCGCCCCTACTCACCGGCAAAATTCGCCCGAGTCCGGTTATCTATGGCCCGCAGGGATGTGTCCTGCACCCGTCCCTCAGATCACGCCCAGTTCCCGTCCAACTTTCTCGAAGGCAGCCAGGCCGCGGTCCAGGTCTTCGCGGGTGTGGGCGGCGGTGTTCATCACCCGGATGCGGGCCTGCCCTCGCGGCACGGTGGGGAAACCCAAGGCCATGGCAAAGACACCTTCTTCGAAGAGACGGCGGGAGAACTCCATCGCCAGAGGGGCCTCGCCTAGCATGACCGGAACGATGGGAGTCTGGGTCTTTCCGGTGTTAAAGCCCAGTTCCTGCATGCCCTTTTGGAAGTAGTTGGCATTTTCCCAAAGTTTCTGGACCGGTTCCTCCGATTCGGAGAGGATGCGGATAGCCGCCAGGCAGGCCGCCGTATCGGCGGCGGTAGTAGCGCTGGAAAAAAGGAAAGGACGGGCCTTCTGCCGGATATAGTCCACCATCACTTTCCGGCCGGCGATGCAGCCGCCGACCACCCCCATGGCCTTGGAGAAGGTCCCGATCTCCACATCGAATTTGCCCTGGAGGCCAAAGTGGTGGACAATGCCGCGCCCTCCCCCCAAAACGCCTTCGCCGTGGGCATCATCCACCATGGTCAACACGCCGTATTTCGAGGCCACCTCATAGAGTTTGTCCAGCGGGGCGATGTCGCCGTCCATGGAGAAGACGCCGTCGGTAACGAGCAGCCCCCGACGGTAATTCGGCAGGTTCTCGCGGATCACGCGCTCGGCATCGTCGGGGTCGCAGTGCTCATAGACGATGATCTTGGCGCCCGACAGCCGACAGCCGTCAATGATCGAGGCGTGGTTGAGGCGGTCGGAGAAGATGACGTCCTCCTTGCCCACCAATGGGGGGATGGCGGCCTGGTTGGCGCAGAAGCCCGACTGGAGGTAGAGGGCATCCTCGACTCCCTTGAACTCGGCGATGGCGCGCTCCAATTCGAGGTGCAGTTCCAGCGTGCCGGCGATGGAGCGGACGGCGGCCGGCCCGGCCCCCCATTCGTCCAAGGCCTTTTTCGCCGCCTCCTTCAGACGGGGGTCGTTGGCCAGGCCCAGGTAGTTGTTGGTGCAGAAGTTGAGCACCCTCCGGCCGTCCACGATCATATAGGCCCCCGGAGGGGATCCAATAGTGCGGATGCGCACAAGCAAGCCCTCGCGGGTCAGGCGCTCCATCTCTTCGTAGATAAAGGCATACTTGTCGGTCATCGTTTCTCCTCCTGGCTAGTGGATGTCTGTTGGATCTGGAAACATCACTACCTTGCCCGTCATCCGGTCGGCGGAGTCCATGGCGGCAAAGCCTTTTTCGAAATCGTCCAGAGGGATGCGATGGGTGATGACAGGAGAGGGGTCCAGTTTTCCGGAGCGGAGCAGGCCGGCCATCTGGAACCAGGTCTCCCACATCAGTCGGCCGTTGATGCCCAGGATGCGCGCCCCCTTGAAGACGACGCCGTTGGCCAGGTCGATCTGCACCGGGCCGGAGGGAATGCCGAAGGCGGAGAAGCGTCCGCCCTTGCGCAGGATCTTTAACCCCTCATCCATGGCTCGCTGGCTTCCGGTCATCTCCAGGACGACGTCCACGCCGATGCCGTCGGTGGCTTCGAGCACTGTCCGAACCACGTCGGTGCCCGGTTCGGTGATATTGAGGGAGACGGTGCTGCCCAGTTTGCGGCCCAATTCCAGACGGAAGGGGTATTTGCCGATATGGAAGATGGTGCCGGCACCGCTGGCACGGGCCACGGCTATGGCGTTCAGGCCGGCCGGCCCATCGCCGATCACGGCTACGCTCCGCCCGGTGACCGGTTCGGCCAGGACGGTGTAGACGGCGTTCCCCAGCGGCTCCATAATGGAGGCAATCGCCGGGTCCAGGTCAGGGTCGTTTTTCCAGGCCACGACCTCGGGGATAACGGCATATTCGGCGTAGGTGCCCTGGGTGTCAATGCCCAGAATCTTGAGGTGGGCGCAGATGTGCTGCTGGCCGTTGCGGCAGACCGGGCAAACGGTGCAGGGGATGTGGCTTTCGGCGGAAATGAAATCGCCCTCCCGGAGCAGGGTGACGTCGCGTCCCTTGGCCACCACATGGCCGCAAACCTCGTGCCCGATCACCAGAGGGGGTTTGATTCGGCCGGCCGCCCATTCGTCCCAATGATAGATGTGTCGGTCGGTGCCGCAGATGGAAGTAGCCTTGACTTTGATAAGGACATCTCGGGGACCGGGTTCGGGAATAGGGATCTCGACCATCTCCAGGCCCGGACCGGGCCGGGTCTTCATCACTGCCCGCATCGTTTTCGGCATCTTTGCCTCCTTGGGATTTTCAGGATACCACCTACATTGTGGCCCATTTTACAAGAAAATTATAGCACGAAGGCCTGGGACACGCAAATGTGGGGGTCAAGAACACCCCCTTCGAACGTTTCCCTTGGAGCCACCCAGATTTTCAAAAATCGGTCGGCCGAGATCCGCCCTGGAGCAGGCGAGCGCCAGGTAAACCCCGGCAGGAGGCAGAATCAGCAGAAAACTCAGGGTCGTCTTTCCCAGGAGAGGGGTGGCCTGAAGTAGAGGGGCAAAGGTCAGGGTCCAAGCGGCCACCACAGCGCAGCGGGCTGGCCGGGGAAGCCGGTCCTCCCGCCAGGCGGCAAGGAGCAGGAGGAATGGCAGATACAGGAGCACCTGGTAATACACCCAAGAGAGCGGGGAAACCAGGAGGACGGCCGTAGTGAAGAGGGCAAAGTGGCGATCCAGAGAGGCAGGGAGATGGGCATCTTTCCAGGTCAGGGCCAGAGTTCCTCCCAGGAGGCCCAGGGAGAAGGTGGCCGCCAGACCGTCGCGTAACCACGGCATCCCTTCCAGGAATGGCCAGATGGCGGCGGCTTTGTGTACAATTCCCCAAAGGGAGGCGTTGCCCCAGAGGGGATAAAGGGTCGAGATCCCGCCATGCAGCACTTCCAGATAGCGCAGGTAGGAGGCAGGGCCGGCCGCGAGGCCAGCCAGGAGGACTAGACCCAGTCCGCCTGCCAGAGCCGCAAGGAGCGCCTTCCAGGCTCGCCGCTGGAGCAGGAGGAACAGGAAAAAGAGCGGGTAAAGGCGTAACACCCCGGCCAGGGCAAGGAGAAGGCCGGCCGGGATTTCCCATCCCTTCCGAAGAGAGACCCAGGCACCGGTCAGTAGAAGGAGGAGGAAAAGTTCCGTGTGGGCATAGAGCAGATGGAAGGAAAGGGGAGGAAAGAGCAGGATCAGGCATCCCAAGGTCATCCAGGTCAACGGCGGGAAGGATAGGCGAAGTTCTCGGACGATGAACGCCAGTGACCCTCCCAGCGCCACGAGCGAAAGGAACTGCCAGATTCCCCAGGCGAGCGGATAAGGGAACAGGGCCAAAGGGGCAACGGCCAGGGCAAAGGTAGGAGGGGCCACGGCATAGTCAATGAAGTATTCGGCGATGCCCAGGGAACGGGCAGCCTCACGGAGCCCCTGGTAAAAATCCTGCCCCTGGCAGAGTTTCCTGGCGGTCAGGTAATACCAGGGAAAGTCCCTGTCCTGATGAAGGACCGGCCATTCCCAGGATTGCCGAAGTATCTCCTTCAGGAGCAGCCCGGTGTAAACCACGGTCAGGACAAGAAGCAGAATCCTGCCCAAGAGGAGAAAGCGCATCGGTTCGCCTTTGGAAGGTGCAAGCGACATTTCGATCGTGCCCGCCCCATCCGGACGGCTTCAGGCAGGTTCCCCCTTGGGCGACAAGAGGGCAAGGAGTTCGCTACAGGACAGGATGGGCACCCCCAGGGCGGCCAGATCGCGCAAATTGGCCGCTTGAACCTCGGGGTGTGCCGAGGAAGTGCCGTCGCCCAGAAGGACGACCTCGTAGCCCAGGGACGTGGCGTCATAAAGGGTGGCCCGGATGCAGTTAGGCGTCTGCGTTCCGCCGATAACCAGGGTCCGGATGCCCATCTCCTGGAGGTGTCCGTGGAGTTCGGTGCCCAGGAAGGCACTCCAGCCATGTTTGATCACCACCATTTCCCCGGTGACCGGAGCCAGTTCGGCGACAAAGTGCGCACCCCAGGAGCCCGGCAGACAGAAACCGCCCATCCGGCGGAAGGCCTCGCGCCGCACCGTTTCCACGTCGCTGCCGTCGGGACAGTGCTCCCGCCGCACATGGATAACCGGAAGGCCGGCCCGTCGAAAGCCCTGAAGCACCGCCGCCAGATGCGGCACCGTCTCCGGCGCACCCGGAACAAAGAGTTTGCCCTGGGGATGGACAAACTCGTTCTGCATGTCTACCAGTAGCAACGCCGGCGAGTAGAGCATGGGAGCGTCTAGGCAGACCTGCGTCCGAACCATCCCAGAGCGTTGGCCAAGAGAAGCAGCCCGACCACGATGAGCACCAGCGGCCAGCCGATGCTGGGGAGGAGGTCCCATCCGGGAATTTGGGTCAGCCCCACCAGGACCAGGATGCCGCCGGGAATCAGCGGCCACCAGTGGGTCGAGCGGCGGTAAAGGAGGTCAATTCCGTAGATGGCGAGAAAGCCCAATCCCAACCCCAGCACGGTGAGGCCGATCCTCAGGATGCTTTCTCCGGCGAGGCCGAGTGCCAGGCCCAGCAAGAGACACCCGGGGATAAGCAGTCCATAAAGGCGGCGGGAAAAGTACCAAACCAGGAAGGCCGCGCCGGCCAGAGCCAGGATCAGGGGGTCCACCAGCCGAACCCGGAACAGGTTCATGGCCAGGATGCCCAGGCCGATGAAGATCAAAACGAGACCGATCCGTTGTCGTGTAGAGCCCGGACGACTCATCGTTTCTCCTTTCGTCTGGGTAAGCACTCAGAGTAGGGGCAAGGTTTCCTCGCCCCAGGTCCATATCATACGCCCTCTTTCGGGAAAAAGCAAATCCACGCCCGGTTGCCGGCTATCCTCGGGACGGCTTTCTGCCGATGGCATAGAAAGTCGGGATAAAGAGGAGACGCCGGCCGGCCCGCAGGGCTTCCCGATCGATTTCTTCCAGCCGGTCCAGTCCTTCCAGGGGGAAGCCGGAGAGGTCGTACCGGCGCATGGCCCATTCGGCGGAGAAGGCGGCATCGGGGACGGAGGGGATTTCCCACTGGCCGGCCATCACCCCTACCGTCGTCCGGAGACCGGCGGCAACAAAAAGTTCGCCCAGTCTCCGGCCGATCTGGGGGTCGGCCCCCTGGCGACGCAGCGCCTCGGCCTGCAACCGCCCCAGGATAGCGAGTTCCGGCGGATAGTCTATACGCCCGCCGTAATCCGGTTCGGCGCAGGCCAGCACGAACCCGCCGACCCGCACCACTCGCGCCATTTCCGTTATGGCACGGGCCGGTTCCTCCAGCCACAGGAGCAGGTAATGACAGAGCGCCAGGTCGAAAGCCCCTTCGCCAAAGGGCAAAGTCCGGGCATCCCCCTGCACCAGAGCCATCTGCGGCATATGCCGCCGGGCCACCTCCAGCATCCTGGCGTCCACATCCAGCCCGATTACGCTGGCTGAGGTCAGCCGGGCAACCTCCCCGGCGATGACCCCTGTGCCGCAGCCGACCTCCAGGACCCGCCGTGCCTTCCTCAGGCCGGCCTGGCGGTACAGCCACAGCCGGGTAGGGCGGGTCCACTCGGCCTGCTGGAGAAACCAGTCATGCCATTCTTCGGGAGTACCCCGGAAGTGCTCCATCGTTTTCCTCCGGGCTCAACGCGTCAACCATGCCCGGTCCACCTTCACCCCCAGGGGACGGTTGTCGTCCAGGTGGGGATCGTACTGGTGAGGGCGAAAAGTCGGGGCGTACAGCAGGAGGTTCACGGCGGAACCGGGGTCATCTGACCCCAGGGGCACGCTGTAGGTGTGCCAGCCGTTTTCCACCGGGAAGCGGGCCAGGAGGCGATTGTCTTCCCACACCTCCACTTCGGGAAGCGGCAGCATAGTCGGCCGGCCGGCGTCCAGGCGTAAGAAGAGGCGAAGGGGAGTATTCCCGGCCGGCACGGCCAGGCGAAAGAGGACTTTTTCATCGCTCCATCGGTAGGTGACCTCGCCCTCGCGCTCCGGCAAGTGCCAGCCCAGGATAAAGCCCAGTTCCAACCCGCTGCCCAGGTCCAGGTTCGGAGAAGGCGGGGAGGTGAAATGCTCCCAAGACCAGCGCTGGAGGTCCTCCAGGGAGGTGGGCTCCCAGGCCAGTTCGCGAACGGCCTCTTCCGTCCGGCCTTGGGCGCGCAGGAGGTCTCCCAGGAGGAGGTGGGGGTGGGGATGGCCGGAACGGTAAGCGATGGCCTGGCGCAGCATAGCCTCGGCCTCCTCCGTCCGTCCCTCGGCCCGCAGGGCCCGGGCTAGGAGCACCCGCGCCTCGGCCGACTCCGGGTAGACCTCCAGAGCGAAGCGGGCCGCCCCTTCTGCCCCGGCCCAATCTCCCTGCCTCAGGGCGCTTTCCCCCAGAATCAGGGCTACCCGTTTGGCCGCGATCTGGACGCTCAGGAGCGGGTAGTTGCTGTGGGAAAGGAGGAGGCCGCCCAAGGCGAGGAGGACCAGGCCGGATGCGACCGGCCGCCACAGGTTCGCCCGCCAGGAGGTCCAGACCTGGCGAGGACGGGCCAGCACCGCGGCGGCGTAGGGGAGGAGGACGACGAGGAAGGGCAGGCGGTAGCGCAGTTCGACGTGATAGAGGGCGGCCGTGAGCAGGAGGTAGACCAGCCAGAGAAGGTCTATCAGCCGGGCCCGGCCCAGGGAAAGCCCTATTAGGCCGGCCGCGAGGAGCAGAAGGTACAGCCCATCTCCCAAGAGCAGGCGCGCCCACACCTCTCCGGGCGGATACCAGATGGCTGGCCGGGCCAAGAAGTCGTCAAAGTACTCCAAAGAGAAAAATTTTTGTATTTCCCTCCAACCCTTTTCCAAGAACCAGGATAGGTGGGAAAGGATAGCCTCCAGCCCCCGGCGCAGGGCCAGGGACTGGCGTTCTCCTTCTGGATAACGGAGCAGTTCGGCCTTGACCCGGTCGCGGCCCAGGTCGGGGTCGTTATCCAGCCAGAGGTTCGTGGAACCGGTGGTATCCACCAGGATCAAGGCCCGATGCACCACCGCGTTCCGCACCGTCCAAGGGCCGATGACCAGGGCGGCGCCGGTCAGGACAAGCAGCGCGAGACGAAATCGGGTCGGCTTTTTCCCGGGGGAGAAGAAGGCCTCGCCCGCTGCCAGCAGAACTAGAGGCAGGCCGACGGCGCGGGTGAGCGCGGCCATGCCGAAAAGCAGGCCGGTGAAAAAGGCCCGGAGGGCCGGCCTTTTCCCTTCCCAGACGACCATCCCCAGGAGGAAAAGAAAGAGGAAAAGCGTCTCCGTCAAGAGGAAGGTAGCCTGGACGGCCAAAGGGAAGAAGGCCGCCCCTAGGGCGGCGGCCAGGAAACCGGCCGTCCTGCCGTAGCGTCGCCCGGCCCAGAGGTAGAGGAGCGGCACCATAGCCGCGCCGAGGCCGGCCTGAAGGAGACGGGCCACGCCCACTTCGGCCCCAAAGAGGCGAAAGGCGACCGTCAGGAAAAGGGGGTAAAGCGGCCCTCGCATCAGTTCCTGCTCCGGATAACCTCGTCCCTGGACAAAGGTGCGGGCCTGTTCAAAAAAGGCCACCTCATCGCCGCTCAGCGGATAGAGTTGATGCCAGGAACAGACGAGCAGGCGCAGGGCCAGGGCGGCGAGAAAAATAAGGAAAAGCAGGCCGGTTTCGATCTTGTGCTCCGACCACCACCGGCAGAATTTCCGGCACCGTATCCACAAGGAGATCATCCTGCCCCAAGCCCGCGAATATATAAGCGCCAGCGTGTGAAGATGCGAACGCGCAGACGTGCCAACGGACCTACTCCAGCCAGGCCCGGTCCACCATCACCCCCAGCAGGCGCAGTTGTCCGGTCTCCAGGAGGTCGCGGGGGCCGGGAAAGAAGGTGGTGCTCTGCAAGGTTAACACGATGTCCGTGCCGGGAGCGGTGGCCGGCAGGGGGAAGGCGAGTTCCTCCCATTCGGCCGGGGCGCTGAAGCGGGCCACCTCTATCCCCTCCAGGAGGAGGGAGACCTGGGGTAGGGGTTCGCCGGCCGGCCGCCAGGCCCGCAGGCGCAAGTGCAGGGTCTGCGGCCGGCCCGTCCCGGCATCGGGAAAGCGCAAGCAGGCTTCTTCGGTGCTCCAGCGGTAGGCGGTTTCCCCGTCCTGCTCCGGGCTGTAGAAGCCGTCCACCAGGCCCCAGTCCAGGCCGTCGCCCAGATCCACCTCCCGGCTGACCGGCGGGCGGAGGTGGCTCCAGGCCCAGCCTGTCGGATTGCGCACCTTCAACTCGCGGGCGGAAAATTCGCTCCGCGCCGCCTCCACCTTGCCCAAGGAACGCAGGATGTCTCCTCGTAACAGCCGGGCCGGATACCTGTCCAGCCCGTTCAGAGTGGCCAGAGCGCCTTCCTCATCGCCGCCGGCGCGCTGCCATTCGGCCAACACCACCAGCGCCGTATCGAGGGGAGCGTTTCCGATGGGTCGGGCAAGGAGGGCCGGCCGGAGTTCCTGCCAGGCCTTGTTGCGATCCCCGGCAGCCAGGGCCGCTTCAGCCCGGGCCAGATCCTCAGCGATGCTACGGGTGCGCAGGCCCAGGAGGGTGGCTTCCCAGGAGGAGGGGTAAGGCCCCAGATAAGAAGGCAAGACCACGGCCTCAAAGGTCAGGATAAGCAGGACGGCAATAGCCAGGCGTACTTTCCCCTTCGTCGGCGGGGGAAGTTCCAGCAGGGAGGCCGCATACAAACACAGGAAGGGCAGGAAAGGCAGGCGGAAACGGCTGATGGAGAAGAAGGCTACGCCCAAGAGGAGGTTATAGCCCAGCCAGAGGAGGAAAAGTCCCCGGCCGGCCTTCTCTCCGTGCCGGAAGATTCCCAGCAGGGCCAGGGGCACAAGGAGGATATAGAAAGTGTCCTCCAAAATTAGGAGGAAGAGCAGATGAGGGCGGGAGAGTTCCCCTCGGGCAAAGCCGTCGGAGAGGCGCTCGTCGGCTCCGTAGTTGATCCGCAGGAGTTGCCCCAGTTCGGTTACGCGGTTACGCAAAAAGCCCACCGGATCGGCGACGATGCTCTCCCAACCCCGGCGATAGGCTTCCTCCTGCCGGGCGACCGGATCGGGCAGGGCCAGGAGTTCCCGCTGCACCTGGAGCGTGTTGGGGAACTGACCGCCCTGGGTGCCCAGCCAGAAGTTGTAGCCGCCGGTCGTATCCACGAGGATCGGCCGGCCGGTTCTCAGGGAGATATACCCGCTCCAGGGGAGGATGACCAGGAGAGCCGCGCCGGCCAGGAGGGCCGCCGGGAGGAGGGCGCGGAGGGGCCGACTCCTTGGCCTCCGCCGCCAGGAAACGATGGCAACCCAGAGCACGGCCGGTGGCAAAAAACCCAGGGTGAGCCCGCGGGTGAGAGTGGCTAGCCCCAGCAGGACCCCGCCCAGTACGGGCAACCACAAGGGTTGCCCATAGGGGCGACCCTCGTGGCCGCCTTCTTGATCGCCCCCGTGCCCACCTCCGTCGCCTGTGCAGAGATGACCTTCGGGGTCGCCCTCGCCGCCCGTGCAGGGGCGGCCTTCGGGGTCGCCCGAGGCAAATCGTACCAGACAGTAGCAAGAGGCCAGGAAAGGAGGAAGAAAGAGGTTTTCCGCCAGCGCCAAGTGGGGCAGGGCGGCCAGGGGAAAGTACAGGGCGGCGAGCAGGCCGGAGGCCCAAGCCGCCCGCCGGCCCAAGGAGGTTCGGGCCAGGAAGTAGACCAGGGCCGGGATGGAGAGGCTGAGGAGGACCTGCGCGGCCCGGATGGGCAGGAGGTTCAGTCCGAAAAAATAGATAAAGGGAGCCAGGAAAAGGATGTAGAGGGGGGGGCGCAGCCAAGGCCATTCGGCGTAAAAGGAAAAGCCGTGCCCCCGGGCCAGTCCGCCGGCCGCGGCCAGGTACTCCGGCTCGTCGCTCACCAGGTAATTCCGGGGCAGAATCCACCACAGGGCCAGCCGCAGGGCCAGGGCCACGCCCAGCATCATGCCCAGGCCCAGCCAATCCCAACGGTTCATGCGGATCCGGGACCCCGCGCTCAAGGTTTGCCTCCTGAGAAAACCACCTCCACTTCGGTCAACTCAGCCCAGGAAGAGCCGTCGGACAGGCGAAGCCGGGCCTTGGGTTCCGTCGCCAGGCGATAGCCCACCTGAAGGGTGTAGCGGCCTGCCGGAAGGCTTTCCGGCAGGAGGAGTTCGTAGAAATCGAGGAACTCATCTCCCGGCTGCCAGCAAGAGGTAGGCAGGGAACCGCCCAGGGGCCGGCCGGCCGTTTCCACCCAGACTTGCCCATCCGTGCCGACCAGACGGATAACGGTTTCCAGGTCCGGTAGATCGGCCTGAAGTCCCTGCACGTACAGGGTCAGGGGCAGGGAATCGCCGGCCTGGAGCGGCCGTTGAAACGGCTCCAGATCGGCACCGAAGAGGCGGATGGAGCGGCCAAAGGCGACCTCCAGGGAAAGGGTCGGCGTAGGGAAGCCCTGTCGAAAGTTCTCGTTGAAGGTGATACAGTGCAACGTGATGCCGTTGAAGACGACGCCGGAGGCCGGCCCGTCAGCACAGGGGGGGCGTCGGTCACCGTCGCAGTGGAGGAAGGGGTTGAGGGTAAACCATTCCTCGACCCAGCGGTTCGGGTCCCAACTTTCGGCATGAAAGGGGGCCAGCAGAAGCCAGGCCCGCCGGCGTCCTCGGGTGAGGGCATCCATGTCGGCGTAAAAGTCGCGCAGGGTGTAATCCTCGGCGAAGGGTTCTCGAAGCGTGGTGATGCCCAGCGGGATTCGAGGGAAACGAGACGCGTACAGTTCGACGAGCGGGCGGATGTAGCCGGGATGGACGACGAGGAGGTCGCCGGGGTGGAAGTGCTGCTGGAGGTAGAGGGTGGCCTCGCGGAACTGCTCCTTACTGGGCCGGGAGGAGAGGGTCCAGTCCTGCACCTGTTGCCAGGAGGCGACCAGGGGGAGGAGGGTAAAAGCCAGGGCCGTCGTGCCGAGGAGGGGCGAAAGGATTTGGAAGGTCCAGCGGCCGGCCCTGCCTGGCCGGCTGCTCTCTCCCAGGCAGACGCTCCACCGCACCAGGGCCGCCATGCCCACGGCCAGGAGGAGGAGATAGAATGGAAGGGCACCCAGGAGGTAGCGTTCGTAGTAAAAGGGACGGATAAGGTAGAGGAGGAAAAAGGCAGCCGGCGGGGTGACGAGGGAGGAGAGGAGGAAAACAGCCCGCCTCCGTTTCCGGCCCGGGGAGGCCAGGTCCAGGGCCAGGGCCACCATGCCGGCCAAGGCAGCCCCGGCAAAGGGCAGGAGCCAAGCCCGTCGGTCCGGCCCCAGGGCCGGCTCCGGCGGCGTGGGAGCGATGCGCAGGCTGAACTGGGTCAAGGTCTGGAGCAAGATAGACCAGTCCCGTTCCGTACCGAACTGACGGGTAGCCCCGGCCTGTCCCAAGGTGAGCCAGAGTCCGGCGATAGAAAGGGCCAGGACGGCCAGGAGGAGACCCACCACAAGGGGACGGTAGCGGCGGCCGAGTTGTCCCTGTTGGGCCAGGTAGAGGAGGTAAACCAGTTGGCCGACGAGGGCCAGGACGCCCAGGAGGCGGTGGGTGAGCAGGGTCAGGAGGACCAGGCCGACGAAGGTCCACCAGAGGAAGCGCCGGCCGCGTTCTCCGGCCTCCCAGAGGGCCAGCCAGGCGGCTAGGATAAAGAAGAGAGCGGGAGCATAGGCTTTGGCCTCCTGGCTGTACCAGACGGCCAGGGGAGAGAGGGAGAGGAGCAAACCGGCCAGGAGGCCTGTATTTCGGCCGAAGAGCCGGCGCCCCAGAGTGTAGAGGAGAGGAACGGCGCAGATACCGGCGATGGCCGAAGGCCAGCGCAGCGCAGCCTCCCCCGTTCCCCAGGTCGCACTCCATAATTTCATGCTGAGGATGTAGAGGGGATAGCCCTGGCGGGGATCGAAGAGGGCGGCGAGGAGTTCGCTCCAGGGCCGGCCGGCCTCGACCAGGGTGTAGCCCTCGTCGAGCCAGAGGCTCTGGGAGGGGAGGGTGGTGCAGCGCAATATAGCGGCCAAGGCCACCACCAGGAAGGCCAGGAAGCACTGCCAGGGGAAAGGCCGGCCGTTCCTTTCCCAAGAGGTCCGGCCGAACTTACCGTTACCCCTTAGCACGTCCCAAGTTTGCATGCTGGCCTGCTTCCATACCGGATTCGTGAATTTCGCCCGGCGGGTGGAGGCGGGTTCCGAGCCCGCCCCTTTGGGAAAATCTTTACCGAGGTTACTCAAGCCCGAAACTTGTCCTTTAGGTTGAGTCGCGACCAGATCGAAACCTTGGCACTTTGCGGCCCTTTTTCGGCCTATTGTTTCTCTGACATAACCATCCTCCTCGGAAGTCTTTTGCCATTATCAGTAGATCACAATGATAGCATCAGGGAGGTCTGGCTGGGATGATCACCATCTCAACCGTCCCCAGGCATTTCTCGATGCCTTTGGCAAGCAAAAACAGCATCCGGGGCAAGGTCAGCCACGCTTGCAAGACCACCCGGCCACCACGCCGAGGCCAACTGACCACCGCCTACTTGAAACCCACCCAGAGGTTGTACAACACCACCACCCCGACCAGCACGCCCCGCAGGGCCACCCGCGGCGAAGCGGTCCGGGCGCGGGCCTGTTCCCAACACCGATGACTGCTCTCGATCCCAGAGTGATAGCGATACTTGTCCAACACGGCGGTCGGGGCAAAAGGCCAACGATGCACCACAAAGGCCTGCCGCTTGCGCCCGTGCTTGCCACGACGCCCTTTGTGGTACCGGCCGACCACGGCCACCTGCACCGGAATGGCCCCCCGCTCGAGGGCTGTGCACCGTGTAATCGAAGAGACCAGGGCCGTTCTGTTCGATCAAGCCCTTAATGCCCCCGGCCTTGCCTTTGCGGGGCGCCGCCATCGCCAGGGGCAGATCGTGTTCCTCAATGAGAAAACGCAAGACCGTGACGCTGTAGAACTGCCGATCCAGATACAGACACACCAAGCGACCCCCCAGGGCGGCAAAGCGGTCCAGTAGGCGCTGCACTACTCCCACCAGGCCCTCAGAGTGCCGCACGATGGCCAGGGCCAGGGTGAAGCGCTTGTTCTTCTTGATAACATACAGGCTGGCGTAGCCGAAGAAGGTGGTCGTCCCATCCCGTGGCGGTCCGTGCACCAAAGTCTTCTTCACCAGGCCGAGGTTCCCCGTAATAGGGGATGAGCTTCAGGTCGAGGGTGACCTCCAAGAGATGCCGCAACAGGCCCTTGGGCCAGGTGGTGGCCAGGGCGGCGTTCAGTTCGGCCTCCACCTGCTCCAGGGGCAAGGGGGCCGATGCGCCCTGAACGGTGTTGGCGTGGGGGGCGTGGGCCAGGGTCAGACAGGCCTGCTCAATAGTGGTGCGGTGGGTGGCGGCATACAGCACAGGCGCGAACACCTCGCACGGCCCATACTGGGCGCTGGCGGGCCGGGGCAACGTCAGGTGTTGGGTCAGGGTCGTCAGCGCGGCCTGAAAAACCTTCTGGCTGGTCAAGGAGCGGGACGGGCCCTTGCCCGGCGGGCTGGAATGTCTATTCTTTTTCTTGGGCGTGGGTAGTGAGCCATGATTGGCCTCCTTTTGGAAATAGAATTTGGAGGCAGTATGGCTCACCCATGCTCACTTTGTCAAGTCGCCTAAACCCTCCATTGTGATCTACTGATTATGGAACACTCACGCAAAACAGCGTCCTCGAATAAGAGCAAACGATGGCTGATCACGGTAGAGGCGGGGCGCCGGCCCGCCCGTTGATGGAACTTGAGACCGATACTCGTATTTTACTTCTTAACGCCGTAAAAGTCAACTTTTCGTTTTGTTTCATCTAAATACCTTACCGAAAATGGAATCGTTGCCTCACGTAATTACCTTACCGTGGCATGAGCCCACAACGCTTCTTGAAGAGCCGAAATCTGTTTACACAGTGCCACCGGGTTGAGCGACCGATAGAGGCGGGTCAGCCCCTCTTTGACGTTCGCCTCGACTTCCGGAGAAGCCAGGACCCGCTGATAGGGTGTCTGAGGCTGATCATACCGTCGGCGGACTTTGCCGTCA
>JASFBA010000062.1:0-63560 GCA_036172265.1 Chloroflexia bacterium | reverse complement strand
GGGTGTTGGCCTCCCCCAGCCGGTCGCCTACGGCCCGATAGAGCCCCAGCGCCGCCTCATAGGAGGCCAGCGCCGCATCGTATTCATCCCGAAAACTCTGCACGTCCCCGATGGCCTTCCGGGTGTTGGCCTCCCCCAGCCGGGAGCCTACGGCCCGATAGAGCCCCAGCGCCGCCTCGTAGGAGGCCAGCGCCGCATCCATTTCCTTCCGAAAACTCTGCACGTCCCCGATGGCCCTCCGGGTGTTGGCCTCCCCCAGCCGGTCGCGCCAGCGGCGGGCGCACTCCAGTGCCCGCTCGTATCGCACCTGCGTTTCTTTCCGGCCCAGTTGGCCCAGGATAGTGTACAAATTCTCCAGAAGCGCGGCCAGGCGCGGCGAGCGCACCCGCCCCTCCCGGCCCGTCTCGTACTCCAGCCCCCAGTCCAGCCAGGCTTCAATGGAGGGGAGTTCGTGGGCGTAGCGGGCAATCGCGGCGGGCATTGCCTCACCGCCTTCCCTCATCGCTTTGTCCAGGGAACTCACCCAACCGATATGGGGTTCTTCGTCAAAATCAAAATAAAAGCGCAGGACGGCATCGGCCCAATGGGCACGGGCGGCGGCCTCGTCCCCCAAGAGCCGCCGGGCGAAAAGGCGAAAGGGGGTGGGGAGGTAGAGGAGGTCGGGCCAGGGCCGCTCCAGGAGGGATTGGTTCTCGATCTCCGCCGCCCACTTGCGGGCTTGGGGGCCGAAGACCGGCTCCAGGCCGCTTTCGGGGAGGCCTCCGGGGAAGAGGGCCAGGAGGGGGTAGAAGTCGGCGGCATCGGGGCTCCGCTCCCGCAACCGGTCCCAGGCCAGGCCGATTCCCGCCATCACGCTCTTCACCTCGCCCGGATAGTACGGGTCCTGCATCACCTGGTCCCACTTCTCTTTCAGGTTCCGCACCAGGGGTTCCAGGTCCGGGCTGCGGGAGTACCGCCAGGTCCTCGCCACCAGCACCACCGCCCGGGGGAGGAAGTCCATATAGCGCAGGAGTTCCTGCAGGTCGTTCTCCTCCATTCGTGCCCATTCGGCTTCCGTCACATTGGCCTCCGCCAGGAAGAGGGTCAAAGCGGCCTCGGGGGTCAGCCGGAGGAGGTCGTAGCGGGGGAAGTGGGCACTCCCCACGTCCGCCTGAGAGGTGACGATAATGTGGGGGGAAGCCGGGGCACCGGCCAGCGCCTCCAGGAAGTCACGAAACGCTACCCCGCCGCGCAGGACGGCGTTCTCCGCCTCGTCCAGGATCAACAGGAGGCGTTGGGGGAGAGCCCTCGCCAGAGAGGCCGCGTCGGGGGTGCTTTCGGTAGGGAGACCCAGCGCGGTGGCGATGGCTGTCCGCGCGCCGTCGGCGTCGTGGATACGGCTCAGGTCCACGAAGACGACCCGATTTACCCGTTTCCGGGCGAAGAGCCAGCGGGCTACCTCTTTGGCCAGTTCGGTCTTGCCCACGCCGCTCACGCCCTGGAGGAGGACGGCCCGTCGTTCCCGCAGCCAGGCCAGGGCGTCCCGCATCTCCTTCCCCCGTCCCACAAAACGGGCGGGGCGGAGGTGGAAGGGCGGGTCGGTCAGGGCCGGAAGGGGTTTTATTTCCACCTTCCCCTCCGGCAGGCCAGACCAGAGAACTTCGTCGTGGTCGCCGTCCTCGGGGAGGAGTTTGAACTTGCGGGCCTCCATCCAGGCTGCCGCTTCCCCTCCCCAGCGCCAAAGCTCCTCATCCAGCGCTACGGCGTTCTGGCCGGCGCGGAAGGCTTGGGCGACGGTGTTGCCAGTGAAGAGGGCTTCATAAAAGCGGCAGAAGAAAGTGATGGCGGCCCGCTGGGTCAGGCTCTCCCCTGCGTCCACCGCCACGATGTGGGGAATCCTCAGGGCGTAGAGGGCGGCGGCGACGCTCTCCGAGTGGCAGGCGGTCACCACTGCCAGGCGGAATTCCGGCTGCGGACTTCCGGTCGGGTTGAGGACCTGCAGGAGTTGGTGGTCTCTGAGGGGGCGGGTGCCCCCAGTCCGGTCTTCAAAGATGAGGTAACCTGCAGGTACGTCCTCCGGTTTGTAGCCGTGGCCCAAGTAATGGAGGACGGAGAAGCGGGGGCGGTCCTGACGGGTCATCAACGTGCCAACGGCGTCCGCCTCGGCGATGTGGGTAACGAAGGTAGCCGGGGCGGAGACGGTCTGGAGGACATCGGTCAGTTCCCGAAGGGCCTGATCTACGGCCACCGGGTCGGCCGTCAGCGGGCTGCTGAACAGGAAGAGGATATGGGGGTGGCCTAGCGCGGGCATCTCATTTCTCCATCGCTTTCAGCCGTTCCTGAAGGAAGTCGTAGCCGCCCTGGGTCAGGAGGTACGCGGCCAGGGCCAGGGCCCGCTCTCTTTCCTCCCGGCCGCGCAGTTTTTCCAGGTAGGCCTCCACCTGCTCGGGGGAATGGAGGGCGGAGGCGTAGGTGAAGAGGCGGACCTGACGCTCCAGTTCTTCCCCGGGGAGACAGGTCGCTCTTTCCAGAAGGCGGATGCGGCCGGAGAGGAGGCCTTGGTTGATCCGCTCCCAGCAGAAGCGCTGGAAGCGGCCGTAGAGGTCGGCCAGGGAAAGGGAGACGGCCTCGCTCAATTCGGGGTTCAGGGGCTGGAGGAGGTTGATGCGGGTACGGAGGAGGACCTGACCGCCCGCCCCTGTGGCCAGGGCCAGGAGGTAGGGGTTAGCCGAAGGGAATGCAGAACCCGCCAGGGCAAAGACCAGGAGGGCCAGGGCTGCATTGACCCCGATCAGCAGCCAACTCCACCCGCCCCTCAACGCCCGACGGATGTCGCTCCGGAAGGTCTGGACGATCTCGGTCAGGGCCCAGAGGCAGGCCAGGGCAGCCACCAGCAGGTAGGGAAAGAACGCATCGGCCACATCTTTCACCGTCATCGGAATGTCCGTCCTGCGCGATCACGTTTTGGAGCCTAACCGAAAACTCGTGGATAGGGTGTTTGTGGGTAGTCGAAGACAAGGCCTCCGCCCTACCCGGCGGGGTTTTCGGATAGACTCTTAGCCTCTTGCCCCGGCTTCCTGCCGGCCCCGCGCGGTCAGGGCGACCAGTTGCCAGCCCCGCAGCGTCCGGATTTCCACCAGCCCCTCCTGCTCCATCGTTTGCAGAACCGGCCGGATTTCGTCCGGCAGGGAAAGGGTGGCGGCGGCCAGTTCGGGGAAGAGCGTCGGCCCACCCCGGCGCAGGGCTTCCAGGACGGCCTGGCGCAGGCGGGCCATGCGCCGGGCTTCGGCATCGGCTGCTTCACGGCTTGGCCGTTCCTCCGACCCATGGGAAAGCCGGGCCAGGGCCTCCGGGGTTTCCCGGAGCGTCCTGGTGTCGCCGCGCCGGGCGCAATCGGCCAGCGCCTCGCTGAGCCGGCCCAGTTCGCGGGCGATCTCGGTCAGGGACCGGGCGACTTCGTCCGGAATTTCCGGAACCGTTGACCCTGTCGCGGACATCTTCACCTCCGTCTCGGCAATAGACCGCCGGTTACACTCCCACGATGTGATCAAAGATCAGGATGGCATAGTGCACACACGCGGACTTGACCGCCTGCCAGTCGTGCCAGCGCGGGTTCAGGTTCTTGTACTCGGCCAGGTTGAGTTCCTCCAGATCGTAAGGCAATGGATGGGCCAGTTGAATCTGCAATTGCTGGAGGGCCGATTCTCCACCGGGCTGTGGATAAAGGTGGTCAAAAGGGCGCAGGGCCTCGATCACCTTCTCGTCGCCCAAATGGTCGGCCAGAGCAACGAAATCGAGATCGTCACGGGTAGCGTTTCGTTGCAGGATCAACACCGCCTTGATTCGCAGCATTTCGGCTTCCGTCGGTATGGTGATCTTCTCACCCCGGTGTTCGATCTGGGTGGTTTCCAGCGGCTCCTGGCGGATCAATTGCCTCACCCCGGTCTCGATGCCGTCCAGACTGCCAAGGTTCTGGACCGGGCGCCGGACGCGGGCCGTCTTCCATCCGGCCACCGCCTCCAAATCGGCCAGTACCTGATCGAAACGTTCCCGGAGGTCAATCAACACGTGGTTGGCATCGGTGGATAGGCGATGCCCCGTATATACCGCTGCTGCGGTTCCTCCGACCAGGACAGCCTCCGGCAAGATGCGCTGCAAATGTGCGGCCGCGGAAAGCACACGCTTCCAATCAGGCAAGGTATCGTTCAGCATAGGCTTTCCCCAAGTGGTAACGCTGCTTATAGGGGTCGGCCACGTGCGCCCGGCACACCCGCAGAATTTTTTCCAGGATAGTTCGGTCGGCCAGGGCTGCCTTACGCAACTCGGCCCAATCCTGCCGCCTGCCGCGGGAGATGATGTCATCGATGGCCGCCAGGGTGAACTGCTGGTGGGCAAGATGACGGTGTAACATCTTATGCCTCCTCGTCTTCCGGCGGCAGGAGCACCTCCCGAGAGCGCCCCTGCTCCTCAGGCCCCACGATGCCCTTGCGCTCCAGAAGTTCGATAAGCCGGGCCGCCCGGTTGTAACTGACCCGCAACCGCCGTTGCAGGAGGGCGGCCGAGGCCCGGTTGTGCCGGCGCACCAGGGCAATGGCCTCCGGTAGGAGTTCGTCCTCCGTCTCCTCCTCCGGCTCCTCGCGCCAGGAAAGCGGCATCGTAAGTTGCACCGGCGGAGGGGGCGGGCTTTCCCTGGGCTTCTGCTCCTTCCAGAAGTTGACCACACGCTCGATCTCCTCGTCGGAGACGTAACTGCCCTGAAGGCGGATCGGCTTGGCCACCTCGGGGGCCATATAGAGGGCATCGCCCCGCCCCAGCAGTTGCTCCGCCCCAGCCATATCCAGGACCACCCGGCTGTCGATCGAGGTGGAGACGGCGAAGGAGATGCGGGAGGGGAAGTTGGCCTTGATCAGGCCGGTCACCACGTCCACCGAGGGGCGCTGGGTGGCCAGCACCAGGTGGATGCCGGTGGCACGGGCCAGTTGGGCCAGCCGGCAGATCATCGTCTCGACTTCCTCCGGGGCCACCATCATCAGGTCTGCCAGTTCGTCGATGACGATGACGATAAAGGGCATGGGCGGCAGGTTGGGGTTGACCTCGGCGCGGGCGGCCTTGTTATAGCCGGTGATGTTGCGGAAACCCTCGCGGGAGAAGATGCGGTAACGTCGTTCCATCTCCTGGGTAGCCCAGTGGAGGGCCTTGAGGGCATCCACTTCGTCGGCCGGGGCGCCGGCCCGCCGGCCGTTGATCTCGGTCACCACCGGAAAGGCCAGGTGCGGGATGTCGTGAAAAATGCTCAGTTCCACCCGCTTGGGGTCGATCATAATAAAGCGCAGGGTATCGGGGCTATGCTGGTAGAGGAAACTGACCACCATGGCGTTGATGCAGACGCTCTTGCCCGAACCGGTCGTCCCGGCGATCAAAAGGTGGGGCATCTGGGTCAGGTCTTCCACTACCGGCTGGCCGGAGACATCCCGTCCCAGGGCCACCTTGAGCACCCCGCGGTGTTCCTGGAAGGTCGGGCTTTCCAGGATCTCGCGCAGGGAGACCAGAGAGATGGCCGTGTTGGGAATCTCGATGCCCACGAAAGGCCGGCCGGGCACCGGGGCCTCGATACGGATGCTGGGAGCGGCCAGGGCCAGCGCTAGGTCGTTGGCCAGGGAGGTGATCTTGGAAACCTTGACCCCCACCCCCGGCTGCAGGGCGAACTGGGTCACCGTGGGGCCGCAGTTCACCTCCACCACGCGGGCCTGGACGTTGAAACTGGCCAGGGTGGACTCGATCACGCGGGCACGCCGCCGGATCTCGGCCTGGCTGATCTCGGCCTCGCCGGCCTGCTCCAGGAGATCGAGCGGCGGCAACCTCCACTCGCCGGCCACCGGGGTAATGGCCGAGATGGCCCCTCGTGGCTCTCTTCGGCCGATGATGCGCGGGGCAGGGGCTTCTTCCTCCTCTTCTTCCTCTTCCTCGGCTTCCTCCGCTTCCGGCAGGGGTCGGGAAGGACGCGCTTCTTCTCCGGGAAGGCGGATCACCATCCTGGGCCGATGGGCCAGATTCCGCACCAGCCGAAGGGTTGCTTGCCCCAGGGCCGCAAAGGGACGAACCGCCTGGGGGAGGGAGATGTCAAAGGCCAGCATGACCCCGATCAGGCCGATGATGAGCAGGAGGAAAAAGGCCCCGAAGACGGTCAGATGGGCATCCACCGCCAGAGTGTGGGCGATAAAGTAGCCGACTATTCCTCCGCCGCTTCCCTCCGGGATTTCCTTTTCATAGGCCATACCCAAACTGAAGAGGCCCAGGATGGCTACCAACAGGAACAGTCCCCCCAGAAGGTCGTTCCAGTCCAGACGCGGTTCTCCCCGGAACTCGCCCCAGAGGATGAGGACGGCCAGGGCACCCACCCCAAGTGAAACAAAGAGGCCTCCCCAGCCGAAGAGGTAAAAGGCCGTTTCCCCGACGGCGAAACTCACCAGGGAGAGGATGGCCAGGCCCAGGAGCACCAACCCCAGAATCTGGCGCTGAGTGCGGGGGTCGATGCGGAGATGCAGGGGCTGGGCCCGCCGCGTGCGCCGAGAAGGGGCGCGACGCCTTCCGCTACGCGGGGAATTTCCCCGAGATCTGCGAATGACCCGTCTCTTTCCCATCGAACCAATTTCCCGGGCAGCCTCACCCGCCCTTTGTCCGCAACGCGCGGACGTGCCAACGCGTAACGGCTCACACCTCCATCACCAGCGGCAGGATCATCGGCCGGCGCTGGGTGCGGCGGTAGAGGAATTTGCCCAAACTGTCTTTGATCTTGCGATTGACGAAACTCCAGTCCGAGGGAACGTCGCCGCCGTGGTCCAGGGCCTGGCGCACGACCTCGCGGGCCTCCTCCAGAATCTGCTCGCCGTCGCGCCCGGGGACAAAGCCCCGCGAGACCATATCCGGGCCGGCCACCACCCGTCCGGTGCGCCGGTCCACGGCGATCACCACCATGAGGATGCCGTCGCGGGCCAGGAGTTGCCGGTCGCGCACCACCACGTGGTCCACCTCCCCCACCGTCAATCCGTCCACGAAGATATTGCCCGAGGGCACCTTCCCGCCGATGCGGCCGCCCTCTCTATCGAACTCCAGGATGGTGCCGTTTTCCGGCAGGAGCACCTGCTCCGGAGAATAGCCCAGGGCGGCGGTCAGTTTGCGGAAGAGGGCCATATGGCGGTAATCGCCGTGGATCGGCACGACGTAGCGGGGGCGGACGAGGCTGAGGGCAAGTTTCAATTCCTCCTGGCTGGCGTGTCCGGAAACGTGCACCTGGGCCAGGGCGCTGTAGATCACCTCGGCCCCCTGCTGGAAGAGGCTGTTGATGACCCGATGGATCGATTCCTCGTTGCCGGGGATGGGGCTGGCCGAAAAGATCACCGTATCGCCCGGTCGGATGGTGAACTGGGGATGGTCGCGGTTGGCGATGCGGCTCAAGACGGACATCGGCTCCCCCTGGCTGCCGGTGCAGAGAATGACGGCCTCTTCCGGGGGAAGGTGGAGGACGTCGGGCAGGCGGAGGAGGGTATCTTCGGGGATGCTCAGGTAGCCCAGTTCCTGGGCCATACGCACGTTGCCTTCCATACTGCGCCCGACGACGGCAACTTTGCGATAGTGGCGGTAGGCGGTGTCCAGGACCTGCTGGATACGGGAGATGTTGGAGGCAAAAGTGGCGATGATGATGCGCCCCTCGGCCTGGGCGAAGATGGCATCGAAAGTATCGCCGACCACCTTTTCCGAGGGGGTGTAGCCGGGGGATTCGACCCGCACACAGTCGCACAGGTAGGCCAGGACGCCGCGTTTGCCCAGTTCGGCCAATGCGGCCGTATCGGTGGGCCGGCCGTCCACCGGGGTATAGTCGAGTTTGAAATCGCCCGAGTGGACCAGCAGGCCGGCCGGCGTGCCGACCACCAAGCCGACTCCATCGGGGATGCTGTGGGCCACGCGGTAGCACCCGAGGCGGAAGGGGCCGAGCGTTATCTCCTCGCCGGGGCGGAGTTCGCGCATCTCCGAGAGACGGTGCAGCCCGGCCTCCCGCAGTTTGACCATGATCAGGCCCTGGGTCAGGCGGGTGGCGTAGATCGGCGGGGTGCCCAGGTCAGAAAGAAGATAGGGCAGGGCCCCGATGTGGTCCTCATGGCCATGGGTGATGACCAGGGCGCGGATGCGCCGGGTTCGTTCCCGCAAATAGGAGATGTCGGGCAGGATGAAATCCACTCCGAGCATGTCGCTTTCGGGGAACATCAACCCGGCATCCACCACCAGGATGTCTTCCCCGTACTCCACTACCCACATATTCCGTCCCACCTCGGCCACTCCGCCGAGAGGGATGACGCGCAACTTTTCTGCCATTGTCGTACCTCAAGGTGTCCGGTTTTCCGCTCCCGAGAGGCCGGCCGCCTCCGCCGTCTCCGCTTCCGCCGCTTTCTCCCCGGCCGATAGGTAGGCACGGATGCGCTCCAGGAGTTCCTCCCGTTCCTCCAGGCCGCCGTAGAGGGGGAGACGACGCCGGCCGTAGGCCTGGGCGTGGAGGAAGCGCAGCAGGGGATTTCGGATGGAAGAAAGGCGCGAACCTTTCAAGACCAGTTCGTCCAGCGGCTCTTCCTCCACCTCTTCGTCCACCGGGCGCAGGGAAGCCACCTCCGACCAGGGGTAGAAGAGTTCGATGCCCAGGGAACGGAAGGTAATCCCGTCCGGCCCAACTGTATAGGAAGCCCGCAGTTCCTCGACGATGTTCCAGATGAGGAGAGGAACGACCAGCACCAGCGCCAGCATGATGATGGCCGGGATGAGTTCCTCCGCCGTCATCGTCCCGGCCGTCCCGCTCAGCCGGCCCCAGAGGGCCTGGAGGCTGGGGAGAAAGGTCTGCGGCCGCAGCCCGATCTTGAGCGTGTTCTTGAGCGTCCAGAGGGCAAAGAGCCAGATGATGAGGCTGCCGACCAGGAGAAGGTAGGCCGTGCGCCGGCCGCGCCGGCTGAGGCGATAGGTCTTTTCTACAGCGTGCTCCTGTTCCACCATCGTTCCTCCGCTAGAACAGCCGCAACTGTTTCGGGCCGGCTTCTTCGGCCGGCTCGGCGGCCACGGGCAAGATCGCCTCCTGGGCCAGGACCTCCTTCAGCCGGGCCAGGAGTTTGGGAATTTTCTGGAAATCGGCCTCCAGTTCGGGCATCAGGGCCATATTCCGCAGGACGTAGGCCGGGTGATAGAGCGGCAGGTAGAGGCGGCGACCCTCGCGACGGGCCCGTCCGTGCACCTGGGAGATCTTGGCTTCTGGGAAGTAGCGCTCCATCGAGTAACGTCCCAGAGTGACGATGAGGAGAGGGTCCACGGCCTCGATCTGCCGGTCCAGGAATTGGGCGCAGGTAGCGATTTCGGAGGGCAGCGGGTCGCGGTTTCCGGGCGGCCGGCATTTGATGACGTTGGCGATAAAGACCTGTTCGCGGGTCATCCCGATGGAGGCCAGCAACTTTTCCAGGAGGTGGCCGGAGGGACCGACGAACGGCCGGCCCTGCTGGTCTTCGTAAAAGCCCGGCCCTTCCCCGATAAACATAATTTCCGCCTTCTCCGGCCCCTCGCCGGGGACCGGATGGGTGCGCGAAAGGTGCAGTCGGCAGGCCGTACAGGCGGCGATTTCCTGGCGAATCTCATCCAGTGTAGACATAGGTCGCCTCTTCTATCCCAAGGCCTGGCCCGCAAAAGGGCCGGCCTCCCCCCTCCGGAATATCCGGAAGAATGCTTCACAATAATTATACCCCAATTCGCCTTTACCTTCAACTTGACCCGGCCGGCGATTGTCCACATGTCTTTAGCCGGTTCTTTCCCCGGCGGATAGGGGCATTTGTCCTTTGGAACGAGGTCTTATGTTCTGAAATCGGAGGGATCAGGCCAAAAGTTCCAGAAGCCGGCCCACCTGTTCTTTTGCCCCTTCCTCCTCTTCTTCCCCCGGGCCGATACAGGAGGGACAGCCGGCCGGGCAGGGACACTCCTGGAGGCGGGAACGGCCGGCCTGTAGCCACTCGGAACAGACTTCAAAAAGGTGCGGACTCAGGCCGGCCCCGCCGGGACAGTTATCGTAGATGAGGAGGGCGGGCAACCCCTCCGGGGGCATGCGCAGGCGGGTGCTCACCTGGACGTCGCCGGGATCGCAGGCAAGAAAGAGCGGAGCCACGTGGCGCAGGAGGTGTCCCAGCCCTTGCAGGGCGGCCACGGTGCTCTCCCGGGGGCCGTGATCCGCCCGGGCATGGCAGGAGCGGCATAGCGTGACCAGGTTGGAGAGGTCGTTGGCCTGGAGGTAAGCCTCGTTTTCGCCGGGACGATAGCCAAAGTGGCGGAAGGGGATACGATGGTGAACGTCGTGTTCGCGGCCGATCTGACTTTCATGCGCTCCGCAGTGCTGGCAGGTGAAGCGGTCGCGCTGGCGAGCACGGAGGCGCATTTCCGGCCAGTTGGGGCCGTAATTGGGGCGGACGATCTCATGGGCCGGTTCCGGCAGAGTCAGCCAGAAGGCCTGGGTGAGGAACTCCTGGGGCGGGAGGGCAATCGTCCCGCGCCCTAGCGTCTCGTGGGTATAGAGGCGCACCCGGCGGTAAGAGGAAGCCCGAGCCTGCACACGCACCACGCCGTGGTAGCGCATCCCCTGGCCCTGGGAAGCCGCTTCAGCCTCAAGGATCACCTCCCAATCCACCTCCAGATCGGCCTGAGTATAATAGTCCGGCCGGACCGGCCGCACGAAAGCCGTACCACCCTCCCAATCCAGCCGCTCCACCTGGTAGAAACGCCCCTCGTGCAGGTAAACGGCTCCCGGATAGACCAGGATGGCGGCGCCGGGTCGGTCCAGTTGTCCCAGAATAAGCGGCTTTTCCCCCGAGTCGTCCACAATGGTAACGACATCGGCGGAGGCGGTGCGCAGGGAGAGGCGTTCGGCTGGCGAACCGCTGCCGATCCAGTAGTAGCGTCCGCCGGCCGGGAGCGCACAGCCCTCGGCGACCAGGGCCTCCAGAAGGGGTGCGATGGTATTGCGCCTATACGAGGGCTCATCGGCCGCGAAGGAGAATTCGAAGAGGGCACAGCGCAAGTGTTCGGAGAGGAGAAAGGGGTTATCGGGGTTGATGTGCGCCTGTTCGGGGGAGCGGCCGAAGAAGTAGTCGGGGTGGGTGACCAGGTACTGGTCCAGAGGTCCGGGGCCGGCGATCAGGATGGCGGCGGAGGGCGATTCCCGGCGGCCGGCGCGGCCGGCCTGCTGCCAGGTGGCCGCGATCGTCCCTGGATAGCCGGCCATGATGCAGGCCGAGAGCGTCCCGATATCCACGCCCAGTTCCAAGGCGTTGGTGGCCACCACCCCTTCCACCGTTCCCTGCCGCAGGCCGGCCTCGATCTCCCGACGCACCTCCGGCCGGTAGCCGCCGCGATATCCCCGCAGCCGGCCGCGCCGGCCGCCGCACCGTTCCCGCAGGTAGGTAAGGAGGAGTTCCATCCCCAGCCGGGTGCGGGCAAAGACGACCGTGGGCAGGCCGGCCTCCAGAAAGCGGTCGGCCAGTTTTTCCGCTTCCAGGAGGAGGCTACGGCGGATCCCCAGGGCGGGGTCGGCCAGCGGGGGGTTGTAGAGGAGAAAGTGCTGCCGGCCGCGGGGGGCACCGTCGTCGTCCACCACAGTTACGGCTTCCCCCAGAAGACGGCTGGCCAGTTCCCCAGGGTTGCCGATGGTGGCCGAGGCACAGAGGAACTGGGGCCGGCTTCCGTAGAAGGCGCAGAGCCGCTTCAGCCGGCGCAGCACGTTGGCCACATGGCTCCCGAAGAGGCCGCGGTAGACGTGTAGTTCGTCCAGGATGACGTAGCGCAGCGAGGCCAGGAAGGGGGCCCAGTGGGGATGCCTCGGCAGGATGCCGGCGTGGAGCATATCCGGGTTGGTCAGGAGAAGGCGGGCCTCTCGACGCAACCGGGGGCGGACAGCCGGCGGGGTGTCGCCGTCGTAGGTGCCGAATGGGGGGATGGACACCTTCCTGGACAGAGTGTGCAGGAAAGCCTCCTGGTCATGCGCCAGTGCTTTGGTGGGGTAGAGGTACAGGGCAGTGCTGCCCGGGCATTCCAGGAGGGCCTGGAGCACGGGCAGGTGGTAGCAGAGGCTCTTCCCGGAGGCCGTGCCGGTGGCGACGACCCCGTGTTCGCCCCGCGCCGCCGCTTCCAGTGCCTTGACCTGGTGGATGTAGAGGCGGGCGATGCCCAGTTCGGCCAGGGCTTCCCGCAGGCGCCGTTCGAGCCATTCCGGGGTGGAAGCGTAGCGGGCCGGCCGGGCTTCCCGCGTCCGCCAGGCGGCAATCTGGGGGGCAAACTCCGGGTCGCGCTGCAACGCCTCCAGAACTTGTTCGACATCCACGGCCGCTTATCCTCCCAGCCGCCGGCGCATGGCCTCCCAGGCGACCTTCACTTCTTCCAGGCGTAACACTACAGCCAACCCCAGGTAAACGACCCCGGCGACTACCAGAGCAGCCCCCAAGGAAAGGGAACGGGAGAGCGTTCCGATCTCCCCAAGCCGACCTTCCAGGCCCACGACCGTTCCCCAGGCGGCCAAAGCCATGCCCAGGGAAGCGGCTATAGAGCGTCCCAGGGTAGACCCGATGCGTTCGCCATGCGGCCAACCGATCCTCCGACGCAGGAGAAGGAGCATAAAGACGGCGTGCCAGGCCCACTGGGCCGAGTTGGCCAGCACTAAAGCGAGCATACCCCATCGTCCCACCAGGGGCAAGGCAAAGAGGAGGTAAATGCCAATGGCATAGGCGCCTACCAGGTTGGGGCGAAGGGTATCGCGGCGGGCATAGAAGGCGAAGATGAGGAGTTGGTCCACGGCGGCAAAAGGGAGGCCGATGAGGTAGAGGTAGAGGGCCAAGGAGACCATCCGGGTATCAACGGATGTGAAGGCGCCGTGCTCGAAGAGGAGGGCGACAATCGGCCGGCCCAGGGCGTAGAGGCCGGCGGTGGCTGGTACCACCAGGGTGAGGATCAGACGCAGGCCCAGGCCCAGGTGGGTCTGGAAGGCCCGTTCATCCCGAAAGGCGCTGGCGCGCGCAAGGGAGGGGAGCACGGCCAGGGAGATGGCTGCAGCGATCAGGCCCAGGGGGGTCTGGATGAGGGTGGTGGCGTTCTGCATCCAGGCGATGCTGCTTTCCCCGGTCGCCGAGGCCAGCCGCCGGTCCATGACGGTGCCCACGATGCTGATCGCCACGCCCAGAAGCACCGGCAGGTAGAGGACAAAGATCTGTCGGAGCGCCGGATGGGAAAGATAAAGGGAAAAGCGCAGCCGGGCTCCCCGCAGTCCCGGCAGTTGTAACGCCAGTTGCAGAAAAGCACCCACCACAACGCCGATGGCGGCGCTGGCGATGCCCAGGAAGCGTTCGGCCAGGAGGACAAGGAGGACGATCCCGGCGTTGAAGACGGCAGTGGCAAAGGCCGGGTAGACGAAGCGCTTGAGGGCGTAGAGGAGGCCGCTTATGGCCCCGGAGAGGCCCAGGAAAAAAAGTGCCGGAGCCACCAGGCGAAGGTCGGCTACGGCCTGCTCCTGATAGCGGGCTTCCAGGCCTCCCCCCATCAAAGCAACGGCCCAGGGGGCCAGAACTTCCAGGAGGAGGATCACGAGGGCCAGGAGGACGGCGGCCAGGCTGCAGAACGTGCCGGCGATGCGCCAGAGTTCTTCTCGCTCCTCCCTGCCGGCGTATTCGCTAAAGACCGGCACCAGCGCCGCGCTAACAAGCCCACCGATCAGGAGGTCATAGGCGATCTGGGGAATCTGCAACGCCAGGCGAAAGGCGCTGACTGACCCGCCGGCCCCGAAGTAGTGGGCGATGGCGCTATCGCGGGCCAGGCCCAGCAGGCGGCTGAGGACGTTCCCCAGCCCGATGAGGCCGGCCGCTTTCGCCACCGCCCCCCGGCCGGCCCCGGCGTCGCCTTCGACCTCTATGCTTTCTCCATACACCTGATCCCAGCCTTGTTTGTTATTTCCACCTCTTTCCCTACCAAGCCCTGGGCCCCAAGTCCGTTTCCTTGTCCCCTTTTCGGCGCAGCACATAGATGTACTCGTCATGGAGTTGCATTTGCTCTATCCGGAAACCGCTTCGGTCAAGCAATCGGCGCAGCGTCCACCGATCGGCGTGTACGTGGTAGCCTCCACCGAACACCCGAACTCGCCGATGAGTCCTTCCTCGCCTACACAGCAGGCCTCGTACGGCCGTAGCACGTTTTCTTCCCTCTCGGCAAGGAAGCGCTCTCTCTGAACCATCATCGGTCCTCCTCTAGGCGGCTCGGCAGGAACCTCGCCCTCCCTATCCCCTGAGCCCTGGGCCTTGAACCCTATCCCACGCCTCCCGTAGCGCCACCAGGTCAGGAAAAACCGCGTTCGGCCGGACCTCCGCCGCTTCCAACTCCACCGGCCCATCCACCCCGGTCAGCACCAGGAGCGTGAATACGCCGAGCCGCTTTCCGCCAGCCACATCGGTATCCAGCCGGTCGCCCAGGATGGCAGTTCGATCGGGGGTGGCACCCAGCCGACGCATCCCCTCCTCCAGCATCCAGCGCTCCGGCTTGCCGATGACGATGGGGAAAACGCCGGTAGCGGCCTCCAGGGCGGCTAAGATCGCCCCACAGCCGGGGATAAGGCCCTCGGGGGCAGGGAAGGTGCGATCGGGGTTGGTGCCGATGAAGGTGGCCCCGGCGCGGATGAGGAGGGTAGCCCGGCGCAGTTTTTCATAGGTCAGGTGGGTATCCAGACCCACGACGACATAGGCCGGCCGTTCTTCATCCCGCCGGAAATATCCATCGCCCAGGAGGGCTTCTTCCAACCCCTTCATACCGATGAAGTAGATACCGGTGCCCCGGGGAGCACGGGCTTCCAGGTAGGCCCGGGTGGCCAGGGCGGAAGTGAGGATCTGTTCCGGGCGGGTCGGAAGGCCCATGCGGGCCAGTTTCTCCGTATACTGCTGGGGGGTGCGGGTGGAGTTGTTGGTGAGAAAAAGGTAAGAGATGCCCTTTTGGTCGAGCCAATGCACAAATTCGGCCGCACCCGGCAGGGGCATGTCACCCCGATAGAATACCCCGTCCAGGTCGGCCAGGAGATAGCGAATGTGAGCAAGCGAAGTGTTCATCGGTCCTCCTGGCAGGCCATTATACCACAGTTTGACACCGTCTTTCTCTATCCTTTATAATGGCTTACATCCGGTCCAAGGTTTTTCGGTGGACGGAGGACGGCGATGATCGCCACCTTGTACGGCGAACTTCGGGCGCGGGGGGATGACTGGGTCCTGGTGGAGGTCGGCGGAGTCGGCTTCCACGTCCGGGTGCCGGCCTCCATCCTGGAGGAATTGGGCGAAATCGGGGAGAAGGTGCGCCTGTACACCTCCCTCCTTTTACGCGACGACGCTCTGACGCTCTACGGCTTTGCCACGCCGGAGCAGCGGGAACTCTTTGAACTTTTCCTGACCGTCTCCGGCATCGGGCCGAAATTGGCGCTTTCCCTCCTTTCGAGCACTTCGGCTGAGACGTTGCGGTTGGCCATCGCCCGGGAAGATGTGGACGTTCTGGCGCGGGTGCCAGGCATCGGTCGGAAGACGGCCGGCCGGCTCATCCTGGAACTCAAGGGCCGGGTGGACCTGAGCCGGCTGGGCCTGCCGGGGGCGGTCCTTCCGCCGGAGCAGGCCGAACTCCTGGAGGTGCTCACCAGCCTGGGCTATAGCCCGGCCGAGGCCCGGGCGGCAGCCTCTTCCCTTCCCCCAGAGGCGAAGGGACTTCCCTTGGAAGAGCGCCTCCGCCTGGCCCTGCGCTATTTCGGAGGTGTGTAATACGCAATACGCAATACGTAATACGCAATACGCAATACGAAAGAGGTCCCTATGCGCGCAATCCTTCAACGAGTTACTCGCGCTTCTGTAACCGTAGAGGGGCGAAAGATCGCCTCCATCGGCCCCGGCCTCTGCATTCTCCTGGGCATAGGCGAGGGCGATGCCGAGGCCGAGGCCGAGGAACTGGCTCGTAAAACGGCTGCCTTGCGAATCTTTCGCGACGAGGCCGGCCTCTTCAACCGCTCTATCCTGGAGGTCGGCGGCGAAGCCCTGGTTGTCTCCCAGTTCACCCTCTACGCAGACTGCCGCCGCGGCCGCCGGCCTTCCTTCTCCCAGGCCGCCCGGCCGGAAGTCGCCGAACCGCTGGTGGAACGCTTCTGCCAAGCCCTCCGGGAGGCCGGCGTCCCCACCCAAGCCGGCATCTTCGGGGCCATGATGGAGGTCGAAATCTGTAACGACGGCCCGGTCACCATCCTCCTCGACACCGACGACCTCCACCGCCCCCGCCGCGCCAAACCCGGCTTGTATAATACGTAATACGTAATACGCAATACGCAATACGAAATACGAAATACGAAATAGGCCAAAATGGAACTCATCCTAACCCACAGCAACGCCGATTTCGATGCCCTAGCCTCGCTCCTGGCCGCAGCCCACCTTTTCCCAGGAGCCTGCCCGGTGTTACCTCAGCGTCTCAACCGCAATGTGCGCGACTTCCTGTCCCTCTATCGGGGGACGATCGCCTTTATGCGGCCCGAGGAATTGCCCCGGGAGCCGGTCGCACGCCTGATTCTTGTGGACACCCAGCAGGTGCCGGCCCTGCCCTTTCCCTTGGGGCCCTTTCCCCCCCAGGTCGAAATCTTTGACCATCATCCCCTGAGCCGGCCGTTGGAGGAAAACGAACACTACACCGGCGGCGACGTCGGAGCCACCGTGACGCTCCTGGGGATGCGGCTGATGGAACGGGGGAGGATGCTCGCTCCGCTCGAAGCCACCCTCCTTCTCCTGGGCATCTACGAGGATACCGGATCCCTCTCCTATCCCGGCACCACCTCCGAGGACCTGCGTTGTGCCGCCTGGCTTCTGGAGCAGGGGGCCAACCTCTATATCCTCAACGAGTTCCTCAACCGGCCGCTGCGCGAGGACCAGTTGCGGGTCTATAACCAACTCGTGAATACCACCCGGGTCTATGAAATCCACGGCTGGCCGGTGGTCGTGGCCTGGGCCGAATCCGAGGGGTATGTGGAAGAAATCTCCACCCTGGCCCACCGCTTGATGGACCTCTATGACCCGGCGGCCCTCTTCCTGGTGGTGCAGATGGGGGGGATGGTGCAGGTGGTGGCCCGTTCCGACGCCGAGGCCGTCTCGGCCAGCGAGGTGATGGCCCGCTTTGGCGGCGGAGGGCATGCCCACGCCGCCGCCGCTTTCCTCCCCGGCCGGCAGGCAGCAGAAGTACGGGAAGAACTGCTTCAGGTTCTGAAAGAACGGGTCACCCCCATGCGCACGGCCGGAGAAATTATGACCACCCGGCTGCATACCATTTCTCCGGACACGACGCTTCAGGAGGCCGGCGAGGTGATGGCCCGCTACGGACACGGCAGCCTGCCGGTGGTGGACCGGGAGGGGCGACTGTTGGGCCTGCTCACCCGCCGTGATCTGGACCGGGCCCTGCGGCACGGCCTAGAAGGGGCGACCGTCTCCACCTATATGTGGAAGGGGCCGGTGACCATCCCGCCGGATCTGCCGGTGGAAAAGGTCCGCCAAACGATGGTGGAGCATGACGTCGGCCGGCTGCTGGTGGTGGACGAGGAACGTAAACTTCTGGGCCTCATCAGCCGCACCGACCTTTTGAAGTTGTGGCCGGAGGTGCGGCCGCGGGAGGAGGGACTGCCGGGGGACTGGGCCGGACGGCTGCAGGAACGCCTGCCTCCCCCCCTATGGGAGTTGCTCCGCCAGGCCGGCCAGGTGGCCGAAGAGGTCGGCTTTTCCCTCTATGTGGTCGGCGGCTTTGTCCGGGACCTCCTCCTGGGCCTCCCGAACCTGGACCTAGACCTGGTGGTGGAGGGCGACGCCATTACCCTGGCCCGGGAACTTTCCCGGCGACGGGGAGGCCGGGTACGCAGCCACCGTCGCTTCGGCACGGCCAAGTGGATTCTCGAAGGGATAGAGCCGGGTCTTCCCCCTCACCTGGACTTTGTAACCGCCCGCACCGAGTTCTACGAGCAGCCCACAGCCCTCCCTACGGTCGAGTTCAGTTCGCTGCGCCACGACCTCTACCGCCGCGATTTCACCATCAACACCCTGGCCGTCGGCTTGAGTGGAGGGCACTACGGCCGGCTCTTTGACTTCTACGGCGGAAAGCGCGACCTGGAGCGGAAACTCATCCGCGTCCTGCACAACCTGAGTTTCATCGAGGACCCGACACGTATCCTGCGAGCGGTACGGCTGGAGCAGCGTCTGGGCTTTTCCATCGAGCCGCGGACGATGCTCCTCCTGCACGACGCCGTCCACCAGAACCTCCTGGAGCGCACCACCGGGGAGCGCATTCGCCACGAACTCTGGCTGATTCTAGAGGAAGAGGAACCGGAAAAGGCCCTGGCTCGGCTGGACGAACTGGGCATCCTGGGAAGGCTTTTCCCGCATCTGGCCTGGAGTCCCGTTCTGGCGGAGCGCTTCCGGGAGGTACGGGAGCGTTTTCCGGCGGCCGAACGTCCTCCCCTCTACCTGGCGCTTCTGGGCTACCGCCTCCCGGCCGGCGAGGTCGAGGCCCTGATCGCCCGTTACCGCTTCCGGGCTCGTATAAGCCGGCTATTGCGCGAGGTCCACGGGTTACGGGAAGAGGTCCTGCCGGCCCTGCGCTCGGAACTTGTCCCCAGCCGCATCTACCGCTTGCTACATCCCTTCTCGACGGCGGCGTTGCACGTGCTCGGCATCGCCGAGCAGGACGATGCCCGGGTGGCCAAGGCCGTGGAGACGTATCTGGGACGGCTGCGCTTTGTCCGGCCGGCCCTGAGCGGCAACGACCTGCGCGCCCGCGGGATTCCACCGGGGCCGGTTTATAAGGAGATTCTGGGCGTCCTGCTCGACGCCCGGTTGGACGGGCAGGTGCATAGCCAGGCGGAAGAAGAAGCCCTGGTCAAGGAGTACTTGGCCCGACCCGGCCTTTCCAGACCGACCGGACGATAGCAAGAGGAGGAAAAAATGGGCGAGGAACTCGTTGGTGTGGTCACACACTACTTCGGACGCATCGAGGTGGCAGCGGTGCGCCTTTCCGGCCGGCTCCGGGTGGGAGACTGGGTTCACATCCTGGGGCGCACCACCGACTTTGAGCAGCGGGTCTCCTCGATGGAGATCGAACACCGGCCGGTTACGGAAGCCCTGCCCGGCCAGGAGATCGGCTTGAAAGTGGAGGAACGGGCCCGGGAGGGCGACCGGGTCTATCGCCTCACGCCGGATACGTAGGGGCAACCCTTGTGGTTGCCCCCCGGCCCGGATGGGCAACCCCTAGAATCGCCCCCACAAGCGGCAGGGGGAGAAATGCCGGAAGCCGTGTACAACCGGACGACCGGGCAGGTCCTGGCGCGCCGGGTGGTGCGCTGCGATACCGTCCTGCGTCGCTTTCGAGGCCTGATGTTCCGCCGGCCGCTCGATGAGGACGAGGTGTACCTGTTCATCCTGCCGCAGGAAGGTCGGCTGGAGGCAGCAATTCATATGTTTTTCGTCTTTTTCCCCATCGCTGTCGTCTGGCTGGACGGCGGGTACCGAGTGGTAGATAAAGCCCTGGCCCGGCCCTGGTGTCCTTTTTGCGCCCCTCGCCGGCCGGCCCGTTCTTTCCTGGAAGGGCACCCCTCCTTGCTCGACCGGGTAGCCATAGGCGATGAAATTCGCCTTGTCCCGTCATCTTCAGGAGGTAGAAGCCGATGAAACGCCTTCTTTTCGTCTTTCTTCTCGGGGTTCTCCTGACCGGCTGCCGGGAGACGCTGAGGGAAGGCTACGAGTCCACTATACCCCGGACCGGCCCAGGTGCGATAGGAGGTACTTCTCGACCTACCGCGACCCGGCCTGTTCGGCCGACCCCCACTCCGAAGACACCCTCGCCGGCCGATATTCCGCGCATCCAGGCCCTGGAACTTTGGGAGCGGTTTCAGGCCGGAGAGTCCATCGTCGTGGTGGACGTGCGTAGCCGACAGGAATACGAACAGGAGCACATCGTCGGGGCGATCTCTTTACCCCTGAACGAACTTTCCCGCCGGGCCGCCGAACTGCCCGGGGATCGCCTGATCGTCTTCTACTGCACCTGATCCAACGAGCAACTGAGCGCCCGGGCGGCGCTGGAGGCACGGGGGCTGGGCCTGTACCGGGTGGCGGCCCTGCGCGGTGGACTGGCGGCCTGGAAAGAGGCCGGCCTGCCAGTAGAGGGGCAATAGGTTCGCCGTGGGGAAAATGGTATGGAACAAGCAATAGAAGGTCGAGTGGTTTGCCTTTCGCCCCATCCCGACGATGCCGTCTTTTCCTGTGGGGGTTTGCTTTCGCGCTGGCGGGTAGAGGGCCGGCGGGTACAGGTGATCACCGTCTTTTCCGGCTCACCCCCGCCGGAGGAAGAACTTTCCTCCTTGGCCCGGTTGTTGCACCTGGCCTGGGGGGACCTTCCCGACCCCGTAGCGCACCGTCGCCGGGAAGACATCCGGGCGATGCGGACGCTCCACCTCTCCGGCCGCAGGTGGACGTATCGAGACGCCATCTACCGCCACCCGGCTTACGATTCCTTCGAGGCGCTCTTCGGCCAACCGGCCGAGGAAAAAGCCCTGGAAAAGGCTCTGTGCCGGCGCTGCCGAGCCCTGCGGGCGGACCTCCTGCTTTTTCCTCTGGCAGTAGGGCACCACGTAGATCACCAGGTTCTTTTCCGGGTGGGGTTGGCAGTGGGAGAGGCCGGACGGGCGGTGGCTTTTTACGAGGACCTGCCCTATGCAGCCTGGGAAGGGGGACCGGAGGCGCGTCTGGCGGAAGTAGGCCGGCCGCTCTCCCCGGAAGTGGTGGAAGTGACGCCCTGGTGGCCGCTCAAGATGGCCGCCGTCTCCCGTTACGCCTCCCAACTCCCCGCCCTGAGCCGCGACGGCTTTTCGCTTCCGGAGGCCCTGGAGCGCTACGCTGCCTCCCTGCTTCCCGGAGGCTATGCCGAACGGCTATGGTGGCCGGAAAACGTTTCCACGTTCGCGCGTTAGCACGCTGACGCATTCCTGCCGTTCGCTATGCTTACCGTGCCCAGGAGCCGTAATACCGATTGCCTACAGCCGAGGGGACGCCGTCTTTTACCCGCATCTCGGGGTTGATGCACACCATCGGCCGTATGGCCCGGAGGTGAGTCTACGGAATCGAACGATGTGCACTACCGCCGCGCGGGTTTCCGGGCTGAACGCGGCCAATTCCTCGTCGGTGACGAGGTTGTGCCGGCATCAGCGCATCAGGAGGAGCAAGGCCTGCGAACGACGCCTGTCATCGAAACAGCCAGCGATTAGCCGATCGCCCTCCTGAATGTGGCGATACAGATGGTGCTTTTCCTCCGCAGCATCAGCGATGATCTTCTGCGCCTCATCCAGGATACGCCGACGCAGCCGCTCCGGCGCCGGCGGCTCAAGGCGAGAAAGGAGTTTCCAATCGTGGTTCGGAGAACGGCGTCTTGTCCCCGGAAGTTTGCCAAGGGGTCGTCAATGGGCAAATTCCTCCACATAGAGGTCGTCGGCGATTTCCAGGGCCCGTTCGATGATCTCCAGCCCTTCGTCGATCTGGGCCTCGGTGATACAGAGCGGCGGGACGACGAAGAGGAAACAGCCGAAGAGGAAGGTGAAGAGGCCGTTTTCCCGCAGGAATTTGCCGATCTGGGCCATGGCCGGGCTGGGCTCTTTGTTCCGATTGCGCACCAGTTCCAGGGCTGAGAAGAGGCCGATGTAACGCACGTCGCCCACGGAGGGATGGCGGGCCTTGATCTCCTCCAGGCGTTTCCCCAGGTGCCGGCCGACCCGGGCGGCGTTTTCCACCAGCCCTTCTTCCTCATAGACCTGAAGGGTGGCCAGGCCGGCCGCGCAGGCTAGAGGATGGGCACTGTAGGTCAGGCCGCACCAGAGCATATGCTTCTCAAAGTGCTGGGCGATGGGCTCGGAGACGATCACGGCCCCCAGCGGCACATAGCCCGAGGTCAACCCTTTGGCGCAGGTGATGATGTCCGGCACCACCGACCAGTGGTCCACGGCAAACCATTTCCCGGTCCGTCCCCAGCCGCTCATGACCTCATCGGAGATAAGGAGGATGCCGTACTTATCACAGATTTCCCGCACCCGGGGCCAGTACTCGTCGGGCGGAACGATAAGGCCGTTAGAGCCGGTGACCCCTTCCATGACGATGGCGGCGATGTGCTCCGGCCCTTCGTAGCGGATGACCTCCTCGACGTGGTCGATGCACTGGCGACGGCAGGTCTGGGGTGTCCAGCCGAAGGGGCAACGGTAGCAGTAGGGGTCGAGGAAATGGACGACGCCCGGCATGGCCGGCTCGACCGGCAGGCGGCGGTAATCGCCGGTGAGGGCGATGGCGCCATGGGTGGCACCGTGGTAGGAGCGGTAGCGGGCCAGGATTTTGAAACGCCCGGTGTAGAGGCGGGCGATCTTGATGGCGTTCTCGTTGGCTTCGGCCCCGCCCAAACAGAAGAAGGTTTTCTTGAGGTTGCCGGGGGCGAGTTCGGCGATCTTTTTCCCCAGGAGGGCACGGGGTTCGGTAGCCATACCGGGGTGAGCGTAGCAGAGACGGCCGGCCTGCTCCTGGATCGCCCGCACCACCTTGGGGTGCTGATGGCCGATGTTCAGGTTCATAATCTGGGAGGAAAAGTCTATGTAGCGCTTCCCCTCCGCATCCCAGAAATAGACCCCTTCCCCGCGCACGATAGGGATCGGATTGACCTCCGCCTGCACCGACCAGGAGAAGAGGGTGTATTCACGGCTCAGACGGACGATCTCCTCCCCGCTCAAGAGGCGTTCTTCCTGGGTCATGGCCACCCCCGGAGATCAGGCAAGAGTTTTTTCTTCCGGCATGCGAAAGACCAGGCAGGTATTCTTCAGGAAGGGCATGCCGATGGCGATACGTTCCTCCTCGCTCAAGGCCTCGAAATGTTCCCGATCGACCAGGCCACGCTGGGCTTCCACCAGCACCGCCGCCGCCATCCGCGCCGCGGTCATCGAGAGCTCGACCAGGTGCATACAGCCGGTATCATGCCCCAGGGCATCGGCCAGTTTGCGATTGATGCCCCGTTCGATCACCAGGCCGGCGATCTTTTCCGTTAGAGAAAGGGTTTCCCGGCACTTGCGAAAGGGCACGCGGATCATCTGAGCGCTGGCCTGCTCGATCCTCTTGGTACGGGCATGCACCTTCATCGAGAAGCGGATGCTGTGGTCCAGGTCGAGGAGGGAGGAATGGACGATGATGTAATCGGGGTCATCCCCTCGCTCGACGGTCACATTGATGTTGCGCTGGTAGAGTTCGCTCAGTTCGGACATACTGGCCTCCTCAGGCGTAACGCAGGAGCGCCCCGATGCGCCCGAGTTCCCAGAGGGTATCGTTGGGCGGGATGAAATGGACTTTGGCACTCTGGGCGGAAGCCAGTTCCACTGCCTCATCGATCAGATACTCCACCCGTTCGATCTCGCCGTGGCAGTAGCGGCACTTTCCGGTGGAACGGATGCTCAGGCTGCCACAGTTGACACACCGGCCGCCGGCCGACTGGTAGCCCTCTTCCACCAGGAGTTCCATCACCTTACGGGCATTGAGGGCGCGCAGGGTGGCCGAAAGGCCGGCCACGCCCATCCGGCCCGATCCCACCTCTTCCTTCAGCCGGCCGACCAGTTCCTCGGCCATCCTTTCCTCAACCTCACCCATCGTCTGGAGGGTCTGCTCGAGAACCTCGGCGGCGCCGGCGGTGGTGGCGATGGGCAAAAACCCCACTACCCGCTCCTGAAGGTAGGTATGCAACCGGTCGTAGAAGGCGCTGGTCAGTTCCTCCGTCCCGCCGATGAGGAGGAAGTCAAAGCCTTCGCGCTGGAAGAATTCCAACGTCAATTCGGCGGCGCGTCTGAGGTGGTGCATCACGGCGTCGTCATGGTGGCGCTGAAGACGGGCCTGGGCCCAGCCCCCTTGGTCATGGCGCTTGGGCACTTCGTCCAGGACCATCGAATAGTCCTGGATTTCGCCCATGTGGATGAGGAAAAGGCGGGCCCGTTCCTTGTCCACCAGGACGGTGCAATAGCGGGGTTGACGCCGAAAGAGATGGATGAGCGGCTTGACGTAGGGGGTGCGGTCCACGACCAGGTAGTCGCCGGGTTGCTGGGGCAGGCGGTAGGCCTGCCAGAAGTTTTCGCCGGCGAAGATGGCCAGGCCGCGGGATGTTCCGCCGCGTTCCTCCTCGACGGCCTCCTCGATGCGGGCCATGATCTGGGTAAGCATAGGGCGATAGGATTCGGGCCAGCGGGAGATTTCTTCCTGCCCGGCCTTGAGCAGGTTCTTCAGCGCGGTGAAGGGGGCCTTTTCCTCTCTCTCGCGGCGGTCAATGGAGAGGTAAAAACTGACCACCGGCGATTCGGAGGGCGGATAGTTGGTAAGCAGTTCCAGTTGATGTCTCGTAATCATCGGCACCTCCTCCTGGTTTTCGGTTTTCCCCTGGCGGGGTGAAAGTATTATAACATGGGTGGACGAGGGATGTCCAATCGAGAACGTTTCACGCTGGGGACAACCTGTCCCCTTGAAAGGGGTGGAAGGTTCGTAAACATCCTCCTGTGGTGCGCATCGCCGCATTTTGTGGTATAATTTCAGGGAACAAAGATGACCTGGAGCGATTTATGGCCCGAACATCCAAGCGGGAGCGAGCGTTGCGGTCTTCCCGGTCTTCGGGAGGAGCCGGTTACCTGTTTTTGGCCGTTTTCCTGTTGCTCCTGATGGCCGGAATCGTGGCCCTGGTTTGGGGGCCTATCCGTACGGCGATCACTGCAGCCGCCGGCATCTTTCGGCCGCCTCTTGCCACCGTAACACCGGCCACCCCGGCCACTCCCGGCCCTCCCCCTCCCACCGTCGCGCCGCTGGAAAAGCCGCTTGCCATCCTCCTCATCGGCATTGACCGACGCGAGGAGGGCGGAAATACCCTGAACGATGTCAACATTGTGGTGTACGTTCACCCGAAAGGCCGCTTCGCCAGCATGTTCTCCATCCCTCGGGATACAGCCGTGGAAATTCCCGGTTTCCATACCGACAAGGTCAACGCTGCCTACGGCCTGGGGGAAAGCTATATGGCCGAGGCCGGGGGAGGGCCGGCCCTTATTCGGCAGACGGTGGAGAATTTCCTGGACATCTCGATAGACTACTATGCCTTGGTGGACTTTCAGGGCTTTGAGCGCCTGGTGGACCTGGTCGGCGGCATCATCGTGGACGTCCCGACCCCGTTGGAGGATAACGAATACCCTGTGGGCACGGTGGGCTATACCCGTATCTACATCCCGGCCGGCCTGCAACATATGGATGCTCGTACCGCCCTGCAATACGTCCGCTCTCGCCATAGCGATAGCGACTTTGAGCGCAACCGGCGTCAGCAACAGGTCCTGCTGGCCCTGCGCGACCGCATCCTGCAGAGCGGTCTGCTCTCCGACCTGGGCCGCCTGGAGTCGCTCCTGGCGGAGATGGGACACACGGTCCAGACCGACATCCCCCTGGATACACTTCTCGCCCTGGCCCGCCTGGCGCCGGACATCCCTGCCGAACGCATCTCCTCCTATACCCTGAATGTCAGCAATTGTCTGAACGTGATCAGCGGCACAACCCGCCTATATCCTTACCTGCCCTGCGTGCGCTCCATCGCCCAGGAGATGCAGCAAGACCCGGTGATGCGACAGATACGGGCGGAGGCAGCGAGGATTGAGGTGCGCAACGGCACCCTGACCTGCAACCTGTGTGCGGCCCGCACCCGGGATTACCTCCTCAAGCGTGGCTTCAACGTCATAGCCGCGCTTCAGGACCCCCAGGCCGGCACCTATACCCGCACCCTGATTTTGGACGGCGGAGAGCACCCCTTCACCCGCCAGCAACTGGCCGAACTTTTGCATGTGCAACCCGGCTTCGTACGCCAGAAAACGGTGGAATCGGCCGACATCGTCATCATCTTGGGAGATGATTATGTCCCGCCCCAGGAGTAGGGGCAGGGGTCGTCCCCGCCCCACCGGACGAGGCCGACGCGGGATGCTTTCGAGGAGGTCGGCTGGAGCCGGCCTTCCTATCGTCATCACCTGCAACTGGGGCACAAGCCGCCGATCCCCGGCATCTCCCTGCCGACGGCGACGCCTCCCGGGTGCTCTTGCCGCGGCTGGAGGAGCAGGAAAGGGTGCAATCAACTGCGCCCTTGGGGAAAGCGGGGACGGGCCGGCCCTGGGTGTGGTATAATGGTACCAAAAGGCCGGTCGGCCGGCGGTAGCAAACGGAAAATGGGCAAATACTCCAACAGTTGCGGGATATCGGGATCATCAAGCATATCGCGCGGGAAATTGTGGACCAAGGAGATAGGCAATGGAGGATAAACTAATGCTAATCGGGGATTTTGTTGAGGGCACTTGGGATGGAGTGGTGAATGCGTGGTGCGAATCCACTGACCAGGAGGCTCTTTGCCTAGTACCCTATGAGGAACAGGCCACCGCCTACTTGGTTGTAGCCCGATACGAGGACCAAGTGCAAGAGGCCTTGAGAGGATTTGAAGCAAGCGCTCTCCCGCTTATCTGGATCAACGACTACGATGGGCAGGTATTGCGCTATGCCTCTGTTCCCGAAGCGCTGAAGGCAATTGCTGTAAAGGAGGGGTATAATGGCATTTCTTGATCGTTTCAGGGGCTTGGACCTGGGTGGGATCGCCCTTTCCGGCGGACCGGGGGATGCGCTGCAGACGGCCATCGTCATCCACGGGGCACCGAACACCCAAGCCGGCATCCGCACCGAGTACCTCTGCCTGGAAGCCCTCTTCGGCCGGAGGGGAGTGGACTGGCAACTGGAACGGCAGGCCCTCCTTGTTTCTGGCGACCGTCGCTATGACGAAATGCGCCTCCGCCTGGCCGACGGGACGTCCAAAACCGTCTACTTCGACATCACCGACTTCTTCGGGAAGGTGTAGGTCGAATTGACCATCCGACCTACACCTCCACCAACGCCCGCTCGACGTTCGGGAAGGTGTAGGTCGAATTGACTATCCGACCTGCACCTCCGCCAGCGCCTGCTCAAAGATTTCCAGCGCTTCCTCCAGTTGCTCTTGTGTGACGATGAGCGGGGGAATCCAGCGGATGGTGTTATCGTAAGGGCCGCAGGTGAGGAGGAGCAGGCCGAGCCTCTGGCAGGCCTGGACGACGGCCTTGGCCATGGCTTTGTCCGGCCGGCCGCCGGGCGCGGTGAATTCGGTCCCCACCATAAGACCCAGGCCGCGCACATCTCCGATGCGCGGGTGCCGCTTCTGAATCTCACGTAACCGTTCCAGGAGAAAGGCCCCCTGACGGGCGCTGTTTTCGATCAGTCCCTCCTCGCGCATCACCTGGATGGTGGCCGCCGCGGCGGCGCAGGCCACGGCGTTGCCGCCGTAGGTGCCGCCGTGGGTGCCGGGCACCCACTTCTCCATCAGTTCCCGCCGCGCCGCAATGCCGCTCAACGGAAAGCCGGAGGCCAGCCCCTTGGCCATCACCATGATGTCGGGCACGATGTCGAAATGCTCGAAGGCGAACCAGCGCCCGGTCCGGCCGAAGCCGCTCTGGACTTCGTCAGCGATGAGGAGGACACCGAACTCGTCCGCGATCTCCCGCACGCCTGGCAGAAAAGAGGGCGGGGGAACGACGTAGCCCCCCTCGCCCAGCACCGGCTCAATGAGGATCGCCGCCGCCTCCGAGGGGTCGATCTGGGTGTAAAAGAGGTGGCGCAGTTCCTGCAGGCAGAGGCGGGAGGCCTCCTCCGGCGGCCAGCCGTAGCGGTAGGCATAAGGGTAGGGGGCGACGACCACTCCGGGCATCAGCGGCTGGTAGCGCAAGCGGTAGATCGTCTTGGAGGTGGTAAGCGACATCGTGCCCACGGTACGGCCGTGGAAGGAACCTTGGAAGACGATGATGCCGGGCCGGCCGGTGGCGTGGCGAGCAAGTTTCACCGCTGCTTCCACCGCTTCAGCCCCGCTGTTGGAAAAGAAGAAGCAATCCAGGCTGGCCGGGACAACGGTGCGCAGTTCCTCGACGAGATGAAGCATAGGCCGATGATAGACGATATTGGCCTGGCCATGGATGAGGAGGGCACACTGCTCCTGCGCCGCCCGTACCACGCGGGGATGGCAGTGGCCGGTGTTGGTCACCCCAATGCCGCAGGTAAAGTCTATGTAGCGCCGGCCGTCAGCGCCATAGATGTAAATTCCCTCGGCCCGCTCGGCCAGAATGTCGGTATAACGCGGCCAGACCGGGGAAAGATAGGCTGTGGCAGCAACTTCGTCCGCTCGAAACATCGTTCCTCCTGGGTATTTGAACCGTTGAAATTTTACATTCGCCATTTCCCGACTTCGGCCAGCGTGTCCGCCAGCCGCTCCAGCACGGCATCCAGTTGCTCGTAGGTGATGACGAGCGGCGGCTCGATGCGGATGGTGTGGGCGCTCGTCAGTGTCCCGGCCACCAGGATACCGCGTCGGAAGAGGCCGGCCGCCACTCGATAGCCCACCTCCGGCCGGCGAAAGTGCATGCCGATGAGAAGCCCCCTGCCGGTGATGCCGTCGCCGCCGAAGGAGGGGTCAAAAATCTGCGGATAGCGGGCGGCCAGTTCCTTGAGTTTAGGCATGAGGTAATCCCCCTTGGCCGCCGCCTGTTCCCAAAGCCGGTCACGCAAGGTCACGTAGATGGCGGCGATGGCCGCGCTACAGGCCAGCGGACCTCCCCCGGTGGTCGTGGTGTGGATAAAGGGGTTGGGCTCCATCATCACCTGCCAGATCTCCGCCGTCGAGCAGAAGGCACTCACCGGCATCACCCCACCGCCCAGAGACTTGGCCATGGCCATGATGTCGGGGACAACGTTCCAGTGGTCCACCCCCCAGAGTTTTCCGGTCCGCCCCATCCCGGTCTGTACCTCATCGGCGATGAGGAGAACGCCATAGTGTCGGGTCAGTTCGCGCAGGCGCGGCCAGAAGTCGTCCGGCGGGACGATGGCCCCGGCCTCCCCCTGGATGGGCTCCATCAGCACGGCGGCGATGCCGGTCCCGACCTGCCGGCAGACCTCCAGTTGCCGCTCCACGGCGTCGGCATCGCCAAAGGGCACGTGGTAGACCGGCCCGCCGTAGAGGACGCCCACCGGCTCCCGGAAGTCGGCCTTGCCCAGCATGCTGAGCGAACCCATCGTTTTCCCGTGAAAGCCCCGCAGGGCGGCGATGAAGCCGGCCTTGCGGGTATACATTTTGGCGAGTTTGATGGCGCCTTCCACAGCCTCGGTTCCACTGGCAGCAAAGAAAGAGTATTGGATGTCGCCGGGCGTGATCAGGGCCATCAACCGGGCCAGGACACCCCGCAGCGGGTCGATGAGTTCCTGGCTGGGCATGGGGGTGCGGTAGGTCAGTTGCGCCTTGACCGCTTCCACCACTTCGGGGTGCGACCAGCCCAGGTCCAGCAGGCCATAGCCGCCCAGACAATCGATGAACTCGCGGCCCAGGACGTCGCGGAAGACCGCTCCCGAGCCGCTCCATTCGGTAGCCGCCCAGTCGCCGGCCTCGGTGACCGACTTGCGGTAGTTGAGCCAGCCCCGGTTGAAGTGTTCGGCAAAGTTGCGCTTGCTTTCCTCGATGATTTCCTTGGCCTCGGCTTCTTCCAAAGCCGGCTTGCGGATGATCTCCAACCAGCGCCGGGAATAGGCCAGGGCTTCTTCCATTCCTTTCGGCACATTTCACCTCCGAGATAAGGCTATCCGGCGACCACCACGGCCTCGGGATAGCAATAGGACACGCACTGCGGTTCTCCGCCGCACATATCGCAGGCGATGGCTTTGCCGGTCGGCCGGTCAAAGTACATCGCCCCGTAGGGGCAAGCTGGGATGCAGGCCTGGCAGCCATCGCACTTCTGGGGGTCTATGAAAAGAGGCTGACGAGGGCCGGCGCGGGAAATGGCCCCGGTGGGGCAGGCGGCGATACAGGGGGCCTCCGGGCAGGAAAAACAGGCCATCACCCGGCAGTCGCCCTCCTGGGGGCGAACGGTGGCCCGGATGCGTGCCCGCGCGGGAGCGAACTCGCCAAAGTGGTAGGCCGAGCAGGCCAATTCACACAGGTGGCAACCGGTGCAGAGGGCGTTACGGAATTTGAGCGGCATGGCCATCCTCCTTATCGAACCAGCGATTCCAGGCCCAGGGCGGCCAGTTTCTCCGGCGTAGGGATACCTTCGCGGGTCCAGCCGCGCAGGGCATAGTACTCGTCCAGGGCAGCCTCATAAGCCCCCATCGTGTACACCTTGCCGGCCGCCTTGCCGTTCCGGAGCGGGCGTTTGAAGAGGGCCGGCGGGAGATAGTCATCCTTGCGCCCAAAGCCCTCGCGCAGGTTGAAGAGCCGGCCCACGTTCCAGATGCGGTCGCCGATGCGCATCACCTCCTCGGCAGTAAAGGGATGCCCGGTGGCAACGGAGAAGAGAGTGGCAATGTCCTGGGCGTTGATAGCCCAGAAGTCGCAGAAGATGCCCGTCCATTTGACCGAGTTCAGGTTCTGGTCGTTGATGACCATCTGGGGCTTGCCCTGGAAAGAATCGGGATAGTAGGTGGCGAAGAGCGACTCGTTGGCCACGACGAAGGATCTCAGGTGGCAGGCACCGCGTTCGGAGGTGGCATAGGCCAGCCCCATGCCGAAGGCTCCGCGGGGATCGTAGGCCGGAAATTCTAGCCCCTTGATCTCCAGGACCACGTCCTCGCCGCCGTACTTCCGGGCGACGTAGCGAGCACCATAGGAGAGGTCCTCACCGATGCCCCGGCGGTAGGCAATGTCCTCCACCAGGCGCAGGTAACCTTCGGCATCCCCGTAGCGCAGGCCAAAGTCGTGGATACCTTCCTCGGTCATCGTCATGGCCAACCCGATGACGTTGCCGGTGGAGATGGTGTCCAGGCCCAGGTTGTCGCAGAGGCGGTTGTAGGCAATCAGGGCATCCAGGTCGCCGATGCCGCAGTTGCCGCCGCCCAGGCCGATGGTTTCGTATTCCGGCCCCTCGACGATTTCCCCACGACGGCTTCGGGTCAGCCGGCCGCAGGCCAAGGGGCAATTGGTACAGGCGCGCTTGCGGATGAGGGCGGCCTGGACGGCGGCGGAGTTGATGCCGTCCTTACCGTCGAACTCGCCCTGGGTAAAGCCGCGGGTGGGGAAGAGGCCGGCGGTGTTGGCCGGGTCTACGATGACCGGCGTCCCATCCGTATTGGCCCAGAGGTTGGCCTCGGTGAGGAGACTGCTTTGCATGAGCCGGCGGTAAGTCTCCAGGAAGGCGGCCATATCCGGAACGCGCACCGCGCCGCTTCCGCGCACCACTACGCTCTTCAGGCGTTTGCTGCCAAAGACAGCCCCCAGCCCACCCCGGCCGCACTGGCGGTAGGTCTCCGAGGTCAGACAGGCGAAGGGGACCAGGTTTTCACCGGCCGGGCCGGTGGTGAGGGCCACGATGCGTCCCGGTCCGGCCTGCTCCTCCAGCCAGTTCTCCGTGTCCCAGATCGGCTTTCCCCACACCGGGGAGGCATCACGCAGTTCGGCCCGCTCGTCCTCGATAAAGAGGTAAACCGGCTTTTCCGCCCGCCCGACGATCACGATGCCATCCCAGCCGGCATACCGCAGTACGGCCCCGAAGCCGCCCCCGACGTAGGAATCGAGGATCGTCCCGGTCAACGGGGAGCGCGTGCCGACGCAGGTGCGGGCCGTCGTGGCCACGATCGTGCCGGCCAGGAGGCCCGGGAAAATGACCACCACATTGTCCGGGGAAAGAGGGTCCGTGCCGGGCCGGAGTTCTTCATAGAGGTACCGAAAGACCAGCCCCTTGCCGCCGATAAAATCGCGGGCCCAGTCTTCGCGGAGCGGTTCGGCGGAAATCCGGCCGCTCGTGAGGTCCACCCGCAACACCTTGCCCGTGTAGCAGCCATTTACCATTTTTCACACCTCCTCAACGTGCAAACGCGCGGATGCGCGAACGTGCGGACGTGTCTACACCCAGTCCGAGACCTCGTTGTACCAGACTTTCCTGGGGCCGACCTTGGCCCGGGCCTTCCAGCGGCCGGACTTGGGGGCCGCCTCGATCGCCTGAAGCAGAGCGTCGGCCTTTTCCACAATGATGTTCCGCTGCTCCGGCCCGAGCGCCGGCACCTGCTCCGTATAGGCCTTGACCTTGCCCAGGTTGGTCGTGGCCGTGTAGTAAAAACCCCAGTCCTCGGCCAGAAGACGGGCGATGTAGCGGACGTTGATGGCCCCTTCCTCCTGCTCGAAGAGCGGCGCGGCCAGCAGAAGGAGGTGGCAATCTTTGAGATCCTTATCGTTGATCTGGACGATCTGGAGTTTCTGCAGAAGAAGGTCGGTGAGGGTGACGCAGTAGGGATGGAACTCCAGCCGGCCACGATAGTCCACGGTGTGGTTCATCTTCAGCCGGTCGTAGAAGATGTCGATCATCGGCACGCGGCCGCCGAAGTAGATGTGGCGCTCTTGGCCGTAGAGCATCATGAGGCGCGGGTTATAGTCATAGCCCTGCTTTTGGAAGAAGGAGACCATCTTGCCCCGCTGCTTGCCGTAGGCGGCGTAGTCAATGTCGGTAAAGACCCGTTCGCCCAGCCGCTCCATCCGGCGGTAGAGTTCCACATAGTCCGGAAAGTAAAAATGCAACGCGATCGGGCCCATCACCCGCAGGATCAGCCCTTGCTTCTGGGCCTCTTCGATCAGCCGGCGGGCTTCGTCCAGGAAAACTTCCGGCTTGGGATATTCTTCCAGAGGGATATCCCTCGGCAGACGAAACCGACGTTCGCTCATCATCAAGGCGCTCCTGGGCCTTTACCCCGAAGTAAAGACATAGTCCTTGACCTTGCCCTTCTGGAGGACTACAATGACCCCTTTGAGCAGCCCCTCGGAATACTCGCTGCCCGGGTTGATGACTGTGGTACGGCCGATTTTATGGACACCCCGCGATTCGTGGATGTGGCCGTGCAACCCCAGAAGGGGTTGATACTTCTGAATCATCCTGGCTACCGCTCGGCTGCCCACGTGCACCTTGCGGTCGGCTGCCTGCACCAGGTCCTTGCTGAGTTCTGGGGCGAGGTCTAGACCGGAACCGTAGGGCGGGGCGTGGAAGTTGAAGACGGCATTGGGCATATCCCGAATCTGGCCGATGAGGGCCTCCAGCATCGGCTCCAGTTCCTCGTCCGGCTTTTCCCGGGGCGTGTCCCAGGGGGTCGGGTTGGTCCAGGCAAAGGTGGCCATCTCGTGCTCGCCCAGGAGGACCACGCGGTCGTTGCAGTTGACGATGACCTTGGAGCCGGCGATGACCTCATCCACCTCCAGGTAATCGTCGTTTCCCGGGGCCATATAGACCGGGATGCCGCTCCCGGCCAGCCGCTCGTCGGCCAGGGCGATCCACTCTCGAAGCCGTTCCAGCACCAGCCGCTTGAAGAGAGCCTCCTGGGCCGAAGGGTCGGCCTTCAGGGCGTCAAACTCCTCTGGGGTCAGGTGAATCCAGTAGTAGCCGACCATCTCGATGGTCTTTTTCAGTTTGGCCAGTTCCTCCTCGGTGCTCGCCACGGTGGGAAAGCCCATAAAGGTGGTTTCCCAACCGCCGCCGGCTCGTTCTACCAGGGGAATAAGCATCTTCCCGGTCAGGTCGCCCAGGAGGATGCCGACATCCACCCCGTAGATTTTGAGCGCGTTCAGGAATTTGCGGTAGCAGACGTTGGAACCGTGGATGTCGGTGACGAAAAAGATTTTCATGCAAGCCTCCTGCCCTCACCCCTCACCCCTCACCCCCCTCTCCCAATGGGAGAGGAGGGTGAGGAGAGGTGAGGGGTGAGGGTCATGTTACTCCGGCGGCAATTCGCCGTAGGCCAGGCCGATGTCAATGCCGGCCTGCCGCTTGTTCCACCACTTCCAGATATAATACCAGAGGATGCCCGCCACCCAGACCACCAGGTACAGGGCACCCGATCCCAGCGTCAGTTCCTCCAACCCGGCCCCGCCGAAGTAAGGCATCAGGAAGAAGAAGACGAAGAGGATAGCCAGGTAGGCCAAGTTGACAACGGCGCCGATCGTCACCACCGGGATCTTCAGGATGTTCCACTTACGGTAGGGCGAGGCCTCCCAGATGTTGCGGACCTTCCGCATAAAGGGGAAGAGGGCCGCAGCGATGGCCGTGACGCCGAAGACGGAGACGATCTCCATCCCGGTCACCGAAAGTCCGGTCATCGGGTTCTGCCAGAAGGCGTAGAGGAGGATGCCGATCTCCCCCAGGACGAAGCAGAGGAGGTGCGTCCAGATCGGCGTTCCCCAGCGCGGGTGAATCTCGGTGAACCAGCGCGGCCCCACCCGGTCCATTCCCCAGGCGAAGAGGATGCGCGGGAAGGCCATATAGGAGAGGGCTACCCACCACAGGCTGAAGAGGACGAAGGAGCCGGCCATCAGGATGATAAGGAGTGGATGCTGGGTAACCACGGCGGCCAGGCCGACAAACTGGGGCGACCAGGAAAAGGGCAGGCCCAGGAAGGTGTTGCCCCAGGTGTTGTCCACGTAGGCGGTGGCGGAGAGGAACTGGAAGCCAACGGTGTTGTAGAGCACGATGGCCAGCCAGAGCATAAAGAAGGCCGGCCCCAGGATCGCAAAGAGGTTGCCCAGGATGATGCTCTTATCGGGGCGCTTGACCTCGCCGGCGATGAAGGTAATGCAGTAGGAGTAGGCAAAGAGCCAGGAGCCGGCCACCATCACCCCCAGCGTGTCCACCCAGTTCCAGGTATTGGGGAGCGGCCGGCCCTCCGCCTTGTCCATCACCAGGCTCACGGCTTTGAAGAAGGCGTCATAGGTTAGCGGCCGTACCCAGACCGTGACCGGCACGCCCTCTTCGTTGGCCAGCGCCGCCAGCGCCGCCACGTCGTCCTCGGTGATCTCGCTTCCAGCCCGGACGATCACGGTGCCGTCGGGGGCGACGATGTCCTCCACCGGCGTCCGACCCAGAAGTTGGGCCTGGAGGTAGTAGGTCACGGCCTCGCTATCGGCCATATCCACGCCGGCATCCTCCCCCATCGTGCTGAAATCGGCCTCGGCCGGCTCGGCCTGCGCCGCCATCCGGTCCCAGGCCTCCCGGAAGCCGCCAAACGAGGTGAAGGTAAAGACCAGGAGGATGATGGCGCAGCCCAGGATGCCCAGGAACATGATCACCTTCTGGGCGGTGGCAAAGACCTTGATGCCGAAGATGAGAAAGAGCATGCCGATCAGGCTGACCAGGGTGGAGAAAGCAAACAGGACCCACGGTTGGGTCAGGAACTCGGCGATGTCCGGCCGGCCCAGGAACTGGAACATCATCACCATCCCCGGGTCCACCGTCCAGGGGGCCAGGACAAAGATCCACATCACCCAGACAAAGGCGTTGCCGAAACTCTCGGCAATGCCCACCAGAGGATGGAGGATACGCGAGTTGTAGATGTACTCGCCGCCGCTGCGCGGCATGCTGCCGCCCAGGATGCCCCAGACCAGGGAGAACCCGATGCCGCACATCAGGGCCGAGATGATGGTGGCCAGGATGAGGTTCCCTCCGGCATAGACACCCAGGCCCAGGCTGATCATCACCCACATACTGGGGGTCAACCCCTGGTTCATAAAGCCGACGCCGAAAGCATCCAGGAGCGATAGCCCCCGCACCAGACCGCTGGCCTTTCGGGCAAAGACTTTCTCGGACATCTCCAACAACCTCCTGTGTACTCAGCCCGTCTGCACCTTACGCAAGCCGAACCTCTTGCTTACCTCATTCCCGCCCTCCTTTCTCCGGGGCCACACATTCCCGAGGGATGCGCCACTCGTAAACATCCTTCAGGATGATCGGCACCAAATAGGTCTCCGTCCGACGCACGCCGGGGACCTGGCTCACCGCCTCGGTCACGAAGCGGTACAGTTCGGCGTTATCACGGGCCACAACCTGGATGCTCACGTCCCGGTCGCCGGTGGAGCAGGCCACGTAACTCACGCATTCGTATTCGCGCAGTTTTTCGGCCACCTCGTGAATTCGGCCGGGCTCCACCTCGATCATCACGTCGGCCACAACCGGATAGCCCAGCGCCTTGGGGTTGGGGATGGCCGAGACACGGATCACCCCCTCCCGCACCAGCCGGGCGATGCGGTAGCGAACTGCCCGTTCGGAGATGCCGCCGATGCGCCGGGCGATCTCGGCGCAGGACATGCGGCCGTCCTCCATGAGCAGGTCCACGATGGCGACATCCTGATGATCCACTTTGCCCATCGGCCGGCCTCCTTCCGGTGTACGGGCACCGGCCCATTCCGTTTCACCAGCCCCGCAGGGCATAGTACTCGCGCACCATGCGTTCCAGTTCCTCCTCGCTCAGTCGATCGCCTCCCGGAGGAAGGGCCTCCCGCAGGAGACGAGCAGGGAGGGTGTCGTCAGCCGGCCTCATCCCCTCGCGAAGGTTGTAGCGGCGGATGGCATCGGCGATGCGCTGGGAGAGGGCCTGCAATCCGGCCTTGTCCAGTTCCAGCCCGGTGAGCAAGCGGATGACGACCGGGAGTTCTTCCCAGCCGATCATATCGCGGTAAAAGCGGCAGAAGATGAGGGTATCGAAGACGGTGTGGCGATCTTCAAAGTCGAGCACCAGGGCGGCTTTCCCTTCGGCGGTGGTGCGGTCGGACCATCCGGAGAACTCGGCCTTGTAGACGGTGGCCCGCAGGTGGCAGGCGCCGCGGTCGGAGACGGCATAGGCCAAGCCCATCCCCTTGAGGGCGCGGGGGTCGTAGCCGGCCGGCTCCAGCCCCTTGACGTGGACGGCCAAGTCCTCCAGTCCCAGGACACGGGCGGCCTCCCGGACACCCCGGCTGAAGATTTCCCCCACTCCTTCGCGACTGGCGACCTTCCGAAGGAGGTCGGCGATGCCGTCCACATCGCCGTACCCCAGTTTCATCTCCAGTCGGCCTCGCCGGGAGGCTTCGATAGCCAGGCCGGCCACGTTTCCGGCGGTGATCGTATCCAGGCCCAGCCGGTCGCAGAGGTCGTTCAGGTAAAGGATTTCGGCCAGGTCCTCCACCCCACAGAGGCCGCCAAAGGCATAGATGGTCTCGTACTCCGGGCCTTCCACCGTCAGGCCGGCGTAGGGACCATCGGGCACGGTGGTCACTTTGCCACAGGCGAAGAAACAGCCGAAGCAGGCCTTGGGACGCGGGTGGAAGCGCTCCAGGAGGGCCTCGGCGCTCAGGCGCTCCCAGTGGGGGACGGTGCCGGCCGACCAGTAGTAGGAGGGGAAGGCGCCGGTGCGGTTGGCCAGGGCCACGACCATCGGCGTGCCATAGGTGCGGTAGTTGCGGGCAGCGGGGTCGTCCCGGCCCTTTTCCAGGAGGGAGCGGGCGTAGGCACGGATGCCGGCCGGGTCGAAGAGAGGGCATTCGGCCCGGCCATGGAAGACGAGGCCCTTGACGCGCTTGGCCCCCAGGACCGCTCCCAGCCCGGTACGGCCGGCCTGTCGGCCCCGGTCGTTTCCCACGCAGGCGAAAGCCACCCCCTTCTCCCCGGCCGGCCCGATGACGATGGCCTTGGCCCCTTGCCCGACGGCGCGCTCCAGGGACTCTTCGGCCTCGTAGGCATCCAGCCCCCAGAAGGAGGCGGCGTCGTGAAAGACCACGCCTTCGTCGGAAATCTCCAGGAAGGCCGGCCGTTCGCTCCTCCCCTGGAGGACGACGGCATCGTAACCGGTGGCTTTGATGCGAGGGGCCACATGCCCGCCGGCGTACGACTCGGCAAAGATGCCGGTCTGGGGCGATTTGGAGAAAAGTCCGTAACGGCTGGCCGGGGGGAGGCCGCTGCCGCTGGCCGGCCCGACGGAGACGATCAGGGGGTTTCCCGGCGAGAGCGGGTCCACCCCTGCCGGAGCGTGCTCCAGGAGCAGGTAAGCGGCCAGCCCCTTCCCGCCCAGGTATTGGGCCAGGACCTCGTCAGGGATTTCCTCGACCGCCGTGCTCCGGTGGGTCAGGTGGATATGGAGCACCCGGTTGAAAAAACCGTACATCGGCACCCCCGATCGCGATCAGAGCCCGGCCAGGTTCAGGCGGTCCAGGCTCTCCCGCCGCCACAAATTTTCCTGGGCCAGTCCCTCCAGGAGGCGGGCCACCTCGCGGATGGGCATCCGGGAAGCGGCATCCTGGTAGAAGCGGGCCGCCGTCTCCTCCAGCGTTCGGGCCTGTTTCCAGAGGGCTAGATCGTCCGTCTCCGGGGGGAGTTCCAGATGGTAGGCTGCTCCGTCCAGCCCGCTGATAGGCTCCAGAATCATCTCTGCTACCCCTTCCCGACGAGCCTGTTCCAGCCGGCGCAGCCTTTTACGCGACCCCTGGGCCAGTTCCAGGAAGGGGGCCAGCAATCGGTTGCGGGCACCGGCCTCATAGAAGGCAACGGCCCGCTTTTCCCATTCGATGGCAAATTTGAGAACGGCCCCAAAGGTGTTCAGTTCTATGGACAACGTTTCCCACCTCTTCTGAATGTGTCAGCGTGCCAACGTGTCGGCACATCTAAAACCACCGCGTGATCACCACCTTGCGCTCGGTAAAGAACTGGATGGCATCCCGTCCCTGGCCGTGCAGGTCGCCGAAGAACGACTGCTTCATTCCGGAGAAGGGGAAGGTGGCCACGGGGGCGGCGATGCCCACATTGATGCCGATGTTGCCGCAGCGGACGCGGTATTTGAACTCGCGGGCGAATTTTCCGCTGGAGGTAAAGAGGGAGGCGGCATTGCCATAGGGCAAGTTCTCGATGACCTCCAACGCCCCCTCAAAATCGGCTACCGGGATTATCCCCAACACCGGGCCGAAGATCTCCTCGCGGGCGATGGTCATCTCCGGACGTACCCGATCGAAGATGGTCGGGCCGATGAAATAGCCCTGGGGGTATTCCTCCACCCGCACCTTCCGGCCGTCCAGGAGGAGGATGGCTCCTTCCTCCAGGCCCTTTTCGATGTAGCCGTGGATGCGCTCCAGGGCCCGCCGGGTCGCCACCGGCCCCATCTGCACCGACTCGTCCAGGCCGCTGCCGACCTTGAGGCGGGAGGCGGCCTCCACCAGGCGCTCTTTGAGCGGCTCATAGACCTCCCCCACGGCCAGGACGAGGGCGCCGGCCAGGCAGCGCTGGCCGGCCGTGCCAAAGGCCGAAGTGAGGATGGCCGCGACCGTCGGCCCCAGCGGAGCATCGGGCAGGACGACCAGGGCGTTCTTGGCTCCAGCCTGGCACTGGGCACGCTTGCCATGGGCGGTGGCCGTGGCGTAGATATACCGCCCCACCGGGGTCGAGCCGACGAAAGAGACACCGACCACGTCGGGATGGGCAAGGAGCACGTCCACGACCCGCCGATCCCCGTTTACCAGGTTGACCACTCCCGGCGGAAACTCGGCCGCATCCAGGAGTTCGAACATCTTGCTCTGGCTGATCGGGCAGACTTCGGAGGGCTTGACGATGTAGGTGTTGCCGCAGGCCACGGCATAGGGCAGGAACCAGAAAGGCACCATGGCCGGAAAGTTGAAGGGAGCGATGCAGCAAAAGACCCCCAGCGGCTGGAGTACACACTCCTCATCGATGCCGGAGGCCACGTCCTCCGCGTTATAACCCATAAGAAGGGAAGGAATGCCGGCCGCTACCTCCACGTTCTCGATGGCCCGCCGTACCTCCCCCCGGGCCTCGTCCAGGATTTTGCCATGCTCGGTGGTGACGGTACGGGCCAGTTCCTCAAAGTGCTCCTCCAGGAGCGCCTTGAGCCGGAACATGTAGCGGGCCCGCGCCATCGGAGGCGTCTCCCGCCACTCCGGGAAAGCCTCCTTGGCCGCTGCCACTGCCCGGTGGACCTCCTCCGGGGTGGATACCGGCACCCGGGCGATGACCTCACCGGTGGCCGGGTTGTGCACCTCGAGCACCTCGGCCGAGGAAGAATTTTCCCAGACGCCGCCGATGTAGTTTTTCAGAATCCCGTATTCCAAGCCGGCCTCCTTTACCGTTCCTGAGCGGGATACGTTGCCACGTTCGTCCGTGACCAAAGGCCCAGAGAATTCTGAAATTAGGCAGTTACGTTTATTTCAGACAATTTTTTAATAGATTATGCTATTTCGGCAATTATTATACCATAGTTCGTCTGATTTGTCAAGAACCACTTGCAAAATAAGGGGAAGCGTGGTATAATATCTAAAGAAAAAGCCACCTGAAAAAAGGAGGAGGAAGCGATGAACAACGGTCCGCGCTCCCAGGAACTGATGGCCCGGGCGCGAGCGGTGATGCCCGGCGGAGTGACCTCCAACTTCCGCAACTGGGGGGAGCGAACCTTCCCCCTATGCCGGGGGAAAGGCTCCCACGTTTGGGACCCCGACGGCAAAGAGTACATTGACTACCAGTTGGGCTTTGGCCCGGTTATCCTGGGACACGGCTACGAGCCGGTCGTGCGGCGGGTGGCCGAGGCCATCGTCGAGGGCACTTCCTTCCCCCATCCTACGCCGCTGGAAGTCAGCGTAGCCGAGCGCATCTGCCGGATGACCGGGATGGAACGGGTGCGCTTTGCCAACTCCGGAACCGAAGCAACGATGCATGCCTTGCGCATCGCCCGGGCGTATACCGGGCGGGAAAAGGTGCTGAAGTTCGAGGGTCAGTACCACGGCGTGCATGACTACCTCCTCTTCACCACGGCCACGGCCAAACTGGAGGCCCTGGGCCATCGGCGCAGCCCGGTTCCGCAGCCGGTGGGTTCGGGCATCCCACGGGCCCTGCACGACCTCATCCTCACCCTCCCCTTCAACGACCCGGACCTCGTGGAGGAAACCGTACGGCGTGTCTGGCCGGATCTAGCCGCGATCATCGTCGAGCCGATTCTGGGCAATGCCGGCTCCATCATGCCCCGGCCGGGCTACCTGGAGCACCTCCGCCGGCTCTGCGACGAGTACGGCATCGTCCTCATCTTCGACGAGGTCAAGACCGGCTTTCGCATTGCTCCCGGCGGGGCGCAGGAATACTTCGGCGTCCGGGCCGACCTCGCTGCCTATGCCAAGGCGTTGGGCAACGGCTTTCCGGTGGCCGCCGTTGCCGGGAAGAAGGAATTGATGGAGGTAGTTGTGCAAGGGGCCACCCATGCCGGCACCTACTGCGGCAACATCGTCGGCATGGCCGCCGCCGAGGCCACGCTCGAACTCCTGGAGGACGGATCCATCCTGCGCGCCGTTGACGAGCACGGCCGGCGGCTGCAAAAGGGGCTGAGCGAGGTGCTCCAACGGGCCGGCCTCCCCCATGTCATCTGCGGCCCCGGGGCCATGTTCGGCATCCTCCTCACCGAACAGGAGGACCCCCGTGACTTCCGCGATTTCGCCCGCTGCGACGAGGCCCTGTACAAGCGCATCGTCTTTCACCTGGTGGAAAACGGCGCCATCCCCGACCCCGACGACCGCGAGCCGTGGTTCCTGTGCTATTCCCACAGCGAAGAGGACATTGGCCGTACGCTGGAGTATTTTGAGGATGCCGTAAAAAAGGCGCGGGCGGAGCGGTAGGCATGGATCGGCAGAACTCCACCGGCTTCGGGGAACAGATGGCTGACCACACGCGTATCCTGCCGGTCAGAAAGGTTGTCGTTGCCGCCGCGCTTGTACTGGCCGGCCTGCTGATCATCCTGGTCGTCCCTGTTGCCTGGGAGGGGCCGCTTCTGCTCCTCAATGGACAACCTGGCCTTCGGCTGGTAGATGCGGTCGGGCTGGCCGTAGCCGTTCCTTCCTATCTGTATCTCAACCTGGCGGTGGTGCGGCTGTTGAAGAAGCGGGGTGTGTAGCATGGCGGAGCTGACTCCCTACGCCGTCGAACTGCGCAACGTGACCAAACGCTTCGGCGAGGTCGTCGCCGTGGACAACGTCTCCCTCCAGATCGCCAACGGCGAGTTCTTCGCCCTCTTGGGGCCCTCCGGCTGCGGCAAGACGACCACGCTTCGGATGATCGCCGGCTTCGAGTTCCCCACGGCCGGCGAAATCTACATCCAGGGCGAGTATATGGGCGAGACACCGCCCTTCCGCCGCCACACGAACATGGTCTTTCAGAACTATGCCCTCTTTCCTCATATGTCGGTCGAACGCAACATCGCCTTTGGGTTGGAGATGAAGCGTGTGCCCCGGCCGGAGATCCGCCGGCGGGTGCGAGAGGCGCTGGAAATGGTGCGTCTCTCCGGGCTGGGACACCGCCGGCCTTCCCAACTTTCCGGCGGCCAGCAGCAGCGGGTGGCGCTGGCCCGTGCCCTGGTCAACCGCCCCTCCGTGCTCCTCCTGGACGAGCCGCTGGGGGCACTGGACCTGAAGTTACGCAAGGAGATGCAACTGGAACTCAAGAGACTCCAACACCAGGTCGGCATTACCTTTATCTACGTCACCCACGACCAGGGCGAGGCCCTGACCATGTCCAACCGCATCGCCGTGATGCATCAAGGTCGCGTGCTTCAGGTGGGCACACCTACCGAGATTTACGAATGCCCTAACTGCCGCTTCGTGGCCGACTTTATCGGGGAGAGCAACTTCCTGGACGGCAGGGTCGTAGAACGGGATGCCGAACAGATGGCCGTGCTCGTCGGGGAGAGGCTTCTGGTGCGGGTGGCGGCCGGCCCGGAAAGCCTCCTGGCCCGGCGGGGCCTGCTGGGAGAACTTTTTCCGGGGCGTCCGGTCACGGTGGCCGTGCGGCCGGAGAAGATACGCCTGCTCCAGGAGGCGCCGCCCAGCCTGTTCAACGCCTTCCCCGTGCGGGTGGAGGAGGCCATCTACGTAGGGACCGAAACCCACTTCCGAGTACGCCTGGAGGACGGTTCCCTCCTCACGGTACGCCAGCAGAACGTGGTTTCGGCTGCCGATCCTTCGGCCTATTACGGCGGACAGGACGCAGTTTGGGTTGCCTGGCCCCCGGAAAGCACGCTTGTCCTGCTGGATTAGCCCAGGAGCACCGAGATGGCTGTCGCGGCAAGGGCACCCAGGGCGATCGGAGGGGCGATGGAGCGGGTAGTGGCCGGCCTTCTCCTCCTGAATGCGCTCTTCCTGGCCGGCTTCCCCTACTTCTGTCCCATAGCCGTCCAGGCCAACCTGATAGCCGGGGCCGGCTTCTACAACGCCTGCTCCCTGGCACTTTCGCCGCCCCTTTACCCACTCAACCTGCTCCTGGCCGCGCTGGATGCGGCGCTCGCCGTGGCCCTGGGGTGGGGCGGGAAGCGCATCCGCCGCTGGGCCCTCTTACGGGGGGCCCTGGGAAGTGTGGGCTGGGGAGCCCTCGCCTTCTTTGCTCAGGGCAACCTTTATGCCGTCCTGGGGTTTTTCTTTTCCCTCCTACTCCTTTTTCTCCTGGGCAGGACGACCCTGCGCCTTCTCTTCCCCGGCGCCTTCTGGCTCCTGGTCTTTTTTACCGTGCCGCTTTTGATCGTCCTGGTCTACAGTTTCCTCCGGCGGGGCGTCTACGGGCAGGTGGAGTGGGTCTTCAACTGGCAGAACTATGCCCGCATCTTCGACGTGGGCTACCTGGCCATTATGGGCCGTTCCCTCTACATCGCCGCTGCAACCACTCTGGTCTGTTTCCTCTTCGGCTACCCTCTGGCTTACTTCATCGCCCGCCGGCCGCCCCATATCCGCAACGCCCTCCTTCTTCTCCTGATGATCCCCTTCTGGACCAACTTTGTCGTGCGCACCTATGCCTGGGAGATGATCCTGAGCGGCGAAGGGCTACTCAACTCCTTCTGGACCGGCCCGCTCCACACCTTTTTCCTCTGGCTGGAACAAGGCCTGGGCGGCCCGTTCTCTTCCCTGGCCCAGGCCACCGCCCAACCTCTCCCCCTCCTCTACACCGAGTTCGCCGTGATCGTCGGCCTGGTCTACGGCTGGATCACCGATATGGCCCTGCCCTGTTATGCCGCCATCGAGCGAATTGACTTCTCCTTGGTCGAGGCGGCCAAGGACCTCTACGCCAACGACCTGCGGGCTTTCCTGCGGGTGGTCTTTCCGCTCAGCCTGCCCGGCGTGGTGGCTGGAGCCATCCTGGTCTTTATCCCCTCCCTGGGGGCCTACATCACCCCCGACATCCTGGGCGGCGGCAAGACCGAGATGATCGGCACCCTCATCACCCGGCAGTTCCTGACCACTCGGGACTGGCCCTTCGGCTCGGCCCTCTCCTTTATGTTGATGCTGGTGATGCTCGTGGGCACTCTGATCTACTTCCGCGTCGGGCGGAGGCTTTAAGAGATGGAAGCAACCCTGGGACGGCGCAGAAAAACCTTCCTTCGGACGATTTCCCTTCGTCGCCTGGCCCACGGCCTGCTGGCCGCCAATGCCATCTGGATGTACCTCTTCCTCTACGCTCCTATCGTCCTCCTGGTCATCTTTTCTTTCAACGACAACCGCCACTCCCTTTCCGTCTGGCGCGGCTTTACCCTGAACTGGTATACCCAACTGTTCCGGGATGCCGCAACCGGCCAGGCACTTCGCAACTCGCTCATCGTGGCCCTGGCTTCGACGGCCATCTCCACCGCCATCGGCACGCTCTTGGCCCTGGTGATGGAGCGACACCGTTTCTTGGGGAAACTGGTCTTTGAGGCCCTCATCTACCTGCCCATCATCATCCCGGAGATCGCCATGGGCTTTATGCTGGTCCTTTTCTTCGTCACGGCGCGCGTCCCCCTGGGCCTGCCCACGGTGATCATCTCCCACGCCGCCTTCAACATTTCCTACGTGGCCGTGATTGTGCGGGCCCGGCTGGCCGGCATGGACACTACCTTAGAGGAGGCAGCCCAAGACCTGGGGGCCAATCCCTGGCAAACCTTCTGCCGCATTACTCTCCCCCTCCTGTCCCCGGGCATCATCGCCGGGGCCCTCCTGGCCTTTACCCTCTCCTTAGATGATTACGTCATCACCTTCTTTACCACCGGCCCGGGGGCCACCACCTTGCCGATCCGTGTCTACGGCATGGTGAAAAGGGGCATCAGCCCCGACGTCAACGCCCTTTCCTCTCTTATGCTTGGGGCGGCGATAGTCCTGGTCGTCCTATCGCTCGTTTTGCAGAGAAGGAGGTGAGAAAAGGGCCTGAATGTTCGGGTCGGGCGAGGTTTCCTCGCCCTATGGCGGGGTGCTCCCGCTATCGCAAGATGGGATTTCGTTTAAGGAGGAATGCCATGCGCAAGGTAACCTTTCTGCTGGGCCTGTTCGTCCTTCTCGCCGGCTGCACGCCTCCGGTGCTTCCGACGGCCATGCCGACGTCCACTCCCAAACCCCAACTGGCGGCCGAACTCCACGTCTTCAACTGGGCCGAGTACATTGACCCCGAGGTCTACACCGACTTCGAGCGGGAATTCGGGGTGCGGGTGATCGAGGACACCTTTGCCAGCAACGAGGACCTCCTGGCCAAACTCCAGGCCGGCGCCGGCGGCTATGACGTCATCGTGCCCTCTGACTACATGGTGGACATTATGATCAAGCAGGACCTCCTGTCCCCCTTGGATCACAATAACATCCCTAACCGCAGTAACCTCTACCCCGTTTTCCAGGACCCACCCTACGACCCGGGAAATACCTACTGCATCCCCTACCAGTGGGGCACTACCGGCATCGGCTACAACAACGAGGTCGTTACAGAGGTGCCCGACAGTTGGGGCTACCTCTTTGACCCCGAGATGGCCCGGCCCTTCTACGGCAAGATGAGCATGCTGAACGACCCCCGCGAGGCCATCGGCGCCGCCCTCAAGTACCTGGGCTATTCCCTCAATAGCACCGACCCCCAGCAACTGGAGGAAGCCAAGCAAATCCTGCTCCGGCAAAAAGCCTGGGTCGCCACCTACGAGAGCGAACAGTTCGAGGACCTCCTGACCACCGGCAACACCGTCATCGGCCAGGGCTGGAGCGGCGACTTCTTTATGGTGGCCGCCGAGGACCCCCGGGTCAGTTACGTGATTCCCAAGGAGGGGGCCGCCATCTGGGCGGATAACCTCTGCATCCCCAAGAGCGCGCCGAACAAGTATACGGCCGAGGTCTTTATCAACTACCTCCTGCGCCCTGAGGTGGCGGCTAAAATCTCCAACTTCACCTGGTATGCCAGCCCGGTGCGGGCAGCCGAGCCGTACATCAACCCCGAAATCCTGGAGAATCCGGGCGTCTATCCACCGGAGGACGTGATGGCCCGCCTGGAGTGGATCCAGGATGTCGGCGAGGCTACCCTCCTCTACGACCGCATCTGGACCGAATTGCGTTCCCGGTAGGAGCAACCCTCGCGGTTGCCCCCGATGGGCGACCGGCAGTATATCGGCCATGATTCGCAGACCACAAGGAGGTACACCATGAAAGTCCTACTTATCGGTGTGGGTGGCGTGGGCGAATCCATCGCCCTCATCGCCCAAGATCGGCCCTGGCTGGAGAAGATGGTCCTGGCGGACATTAACCCCGCCCGGTTACAGGAGGTCTATGGAAAACTGCGCTTCCAGGAAAAGTTCGGCACGGAACGGCTGGATGCCGGCCGGCAGGAACAGGTCGAGGCCCTGGCCCGCAAGCACGGGGTAGACCTCATCCTGAACGCCGTGGAGCCGCTCTTCAATATGCCTATCTTCAACGCCGCCTACGAGGTCGGCTGCACCTACATGGATATGGCCATGAGCCTCTCCGAGCCCCATCCAACCGACCCCTATCACCAGTGTGGGGTGAAGCCGGGCGATGAGCAGTTCGCCCAGGCCGAACGGTGGGAGAAAAAGGGCCTGCTGGCCCTTCTGGGCATGGGGGTGGACCCGGGCCTCTCGGACGTCTTCGCCGCCTATGCCGCCAAGCACCTCTTCGACGAAATCGAGGAAATCGGCGTCCGTGACGGGGGCAACCTGGAGGTCCAGGGCTACGCTTTCGCCCCCACCTTCTCCGTCTGGACGGCCATTGACGAATGCCTCAGCCCGCCAATCGTCTGGGAGAAGGAGCGCGGCTGGTTCACCACCGAACTCTTCTCCGAACCGGAGGTCTTTGACTTCCCGGAGGGCATCGGCCCGGTGGAGTGCGTCAACGTCGAGCACGAGGAGGTCGTGCTGATCCCGCGCTGGATTCCCTGCCGACGCGTGACCTTCAAATACGGCCTGGGAAGACAATTCATCCACGTCCTGAAGACGATCAAATTGCTCGGCCTGGACCGCACCGAGCCGGTGAACGTCAAGGGAGTGATGGTGGCGCCCCGCGATGTGGTGGTGGCCTGCCTGCCCGACCCGGCCCACCTGGGCGATCGGATGACCGGAAAGACCTGCGTGGGCACCTGGGTCAAAGGCACCAAGGACGGCCGGCCTCGCCAGGTTTACCTCTACCAGGTCACCGACAACCAGGAGACAATGCGCCGCTACGGCGTCCAGGCGGTGGTCTGGCAGACCGCGGTCAATCCGGTCATCGCTATGGAACTTTTGGCATCCGGAATATGGAAGGGGGTGGGCGTGCTGGGGCCTGAGGCCTTTGCCCCCGATCCTTTCCTGGAGCGGATGTCCCAGTACAACTTCCCTTATGGAATCAAGGAGATGTGAGCCGTTGGGCCGTCCGTGGGGGCGCTTCCCCGGCCGCCCCCACGGACGGGAGGGGAAGAAGTGGTTGCAGATGATGTGAGGAAAGCCGGCGGCCTGCCGGCCGAGGTCAGGGAACTTCTGGAACTCGTCTGTCAGCAGATCCTCCAGGAACTGGGGACTACCAGTTGTTCGCTTTCGCAGTGGGACCGCGCCCGCAACGTGGTGACTACCCAGATTACCTATGCCGTCCAGCCGAACCGGGAAAACCTGCGCTTCCATGGGGACACCGGAACGGACTATCCTTTGGAGGAATACCCGGCCACCGCCCGTGTCCTCCAGGAACGGGTAGCCATCACCGTCCGGGCCGATGACCCCACAGCCGACCCGGTCGAACTGGCCTACCTCCAGGAGATGGGGCAACAGACGAACCTCATGCTCCCCCTGATGGTCGGCGACAAGGTGATCGGCCTCCTGGAGATCTTTCAACGGGATTGCCCCCGCACCTTTTCCCCGAAGGAACTCGAACGGGCCTGGAGCCTGGCCCGCCAGGCGGCGTTGGTTGTCGAGGGGGGACACCTCTTCGTGGAGGCCCGGCGCGAAGCCGAGGACCTGGCGTCGCTGGTCGAGGCCACCTCGGCCATCTTCTCCCGACTGGAACTGGAGGCAGTCCTGCGGGCGTCGGCCGAGCAACTGGTGCGCATCGTCGGGGTCGAAGGCTGTGTCCTTTCCCGTTACGATCCTCAGAGGGAAATTGTGCAGACCTGGGTGGAGTATACGTCCCCAGGGGTCGAGACCTGGGCCTATGACATGCCGGAGGCCTCCTACGCCCTGGAGGATTATCCCCTGACGGCGCGGGTGTTGCGCGAACGGGTGCCGGCCGTCGTCCAGGCCGACGACCCTTCTGCCGATCCGGCGGAACGGGCGCTGATGCAAAAGACCGGGGTCAAGAGCCTCCTTATGTTGCCTCTTCAGGCCTATGGGCGGGTGATCGGCCTGGTTGAACTGGCCGCGAGTTACCGGCGCGACCTCGGACCACGGGAGGTTCGGATGGCCCGTACCCTGGCCGATCAGGCGGCCATCGCCATCGAGAACGCCCGTCTCTATGCCCAGGTGCAGGAGCAACTGGACGACCTGCGCCAGGCCCACGAGGCCCAGGCCCGTCTCCTGGAGATGGTGCGGGAGATGGGCACCCCGGTCATCCCGATTCACGAACGCATCCTGGCCCTTCCCCTTATCGGCACCGTGGATAGCGAACGGGCCCGGCGTTTTACGGAGCGGATGCTGGAGGAAGTGCGACGCCAGCGGGCGCTGGTGGTGTTGGTGGACATCACCGGGGTGCCGCTGGTGGATACGGCGGTGGCCCAGGCCCTCCTGCGGGCGGCCGAGGCGGTGCGCCTCCTGGGGGCGGAGATGGTCCTGGTGGGCGTACGCTCAGAGGTAGCCCAGACGCTGGTTACCCTGGGGGTGGACATGAGCGCGGTGGTAAGCCGAAGCACGCTCCAAAGCGGGGTCGAGTACGCCCTGAGCCGGCTGGGCCTGGCCATCGTGGCTCAGGAATAAAAAAGCCTCCCGCAGGTTTGGAGGCTATGGGAGGTTCCAACACTCAACGGAAGTGCCGGCGGACGATGGCATCGCTTATGCGTACCGCTCGCACTGCTTCCCGGACGTCATGCACGCGCACGATGTCGGCCCCGCCGGCCACCCCGAGAGCCAGCGTGGCCAGTGTCCCTTCCAGCCGCTCCTGGGGGGGGAGGTTCAGGGTCAGCCCGATGAACGACTTACGGGAGGTGCCCAAGAGGATCGGCCGGCCCAGGCTGCGCAACTCCCCCAGCCGCCGCATGACCTCCAAGTTCTGCTCCGGTGTCTTGCCAAAGCCGATGCCGGGGTCCACGATGATTCGCTCCCAGGGGATACCCTGCCCCAAAGCGAAGGCGATGCTTTCCTCCAGTTCGGTGCAGATCTCCCCCAGGAGGTCGCGGTACTCCACCTGCCGGTAGTGGCCGCCCAGGGTGCCTATGGTAGCCGGGGCATGGCGGTTGTGCATAAGGACGATGGGCACGCCGGCCTCTCGTACCACGGCAGCCAGGGCCTCGTTCCACCCCTCGCCGGCCGGGTTGCGCAACCCCCAGACATCGTTGACCAGGTGGGCACCGGCCCGCAGCGCCTCCCGGGCCACCTCGGCCTTGTAAGTGTCCACCGAGATAGGGAGGTCTACTTCCCGCGTCAAACGCTCGATCACGGGCACCACCCGTGCTATCTCCTCCTCCGCCGAGACCTGGACCGCCCCCGGCCGGGTGGATTCCCCGCCGACGTCGAGAAGGTCCGCCCCCTCCTCGGCCATACGGCGGGCCAGGGCCAGGGCGGCTTCCACCGGGGAAATACCCTGTCCCAGCAACCCATCGCCGGAGAAGGAGTCGGGGGTGAGGTTGAGGATGCCCATCACATAGGTACGTTCGCCCCAGCGGAAGGCGCGGCCGGCCAGGGTCATCTCCCCCAGCGTCTCCCCGCCATAGCGTCGGAGCGTTTCCTCCAGTGCATCGGCCAACGGCCTCAGGCCGAGCGAACGCGGCTGGGCGCGGAGTTTGGCGATCAGGAGGCGAAAGTGGCGGAGCGTTCCTAAGAGCAGTACATCGCTCACCGCCCCCTCCTGAGCCAGGTAGGACCGCCAGTTGACTGCCGCTTCTCCCCCCTTCGAGAGCATCTCCTGCTTGACGATGTTGGCCTGCGCCGCCGGGAGGCCCGAGACCTTGATCGCCCGGAACACACCCTTGGGCACCATGATGGCGGCGCCCTTTTTGGAGACGCCGATGCGCTCCATTTCTTGGCCAAGTTCCTCGGGAGTGGTCAGACAGAGTACACGAGGAGAACCGCTCGACATGGCAAGACCCCGCCTATTCCTTCTTAGGCCGTCCGGCACGGATTCGATGGCTCTTCGCCCATCGGGGCCACCCGAGGGGCGTCCCTGCTTCAGGGGACATAGATCACCCTCCCTTCCGCCCAAGAGGGACGAATCACCACGCCCAGATGCTCCTTGTAACGATACAGGTCTTCTGGGGTGACCACCACCGCATCTACCACAAATCCAACCCCACCAGGTTGCGGTAGATATGCTGCGTCAGCCGCCGCCGGTGAAAAAGACCCCTCCCTTCCCCGAGGTCTGTGGAGCTGAGGGGACTCGAACCCCTGACCCCAACACTGCCAGTGTTGTGCTCTCCCAACTGAGCTACAGCCCCAACGCTTCATCCTGATGGAGGCAGGGGGATTCGAACCCCCGACCTCTACAGTGCGATTGTAGCGCTCTCCCAACTGAGCTATGCCCCCAAGGATCGGACATTTTTAGTATACGCTAAAGGTCGAAATTTGTCAAGAGGCCGCAATCGGCAATCGGCGGTTACTTCCCACCGTTTACCGGACAATCACCATTCCACTATCATGTAAAATGTTACCGAAAGCAAATTGGGGAACAACCGCCCCTTGGGTAACATTTTCCTTTGACCTACGCGCTTGCCCGTTCGAGAAGGTTGCAGTATAATGCCCTGCGCCGCCGGATGCGGTATCGTTGGAACACCTGGACCAAGGAGAACGCCTTTTGCCCACCTTGCACCGAGATTGGCGTCTGTTACTGTTGCTCCTTCTGCCGCCTCTCCTGGTCGCCCTGGCCTACCAGGTGCGCCTGCCGGTAGCCGTGGACGTCGGGGCGCTGGGCGACCGGGCTTACCTCTGGGCCAGCCCTCTCACCGAACGGCGTTTCGGCTTCAACGGCGACGAACGCCTGATCGAGGAGGGCGTCTCTTACCGCTGGACCAAGTGGGTCTCCTGGCTCCGCTTCCCCGACCTGGGTTGGGACGGCCCCTTTCTCCTGAGCCTGCGCCTGAGGAGCGGCCGGCCGTCCCCTGCCCCCGGCGCACTTCCCAGTTCCGTGCTTCCCCGCGTCGAGGTGCGCACGAACGGCGTCCTGGTCGGCTCCTTCCCGGCCCCGAACGAGTGGGAGGTGCGGGAATTTTCCATAAACGAGTTCCCCGGCCGGCCACCTGACCTCCAGGTGAGCGTCGAGTGCACCCCTACCTTCAGCCTGGGAGCGGAGGACCCCCGTATCCTGGGCGTGCAACTGGACTGGGTGCGCCTGTCGCCGCAGCCGTCCGGCCTGGTGCCCACCCTCCCGCCCTGGCGTCAGCCCCTCCTCTGGACGGCCGGCACGCTCCTCCTCTACCTCGCCCTGCGCCGGCCCCTGAGCCGCCGGGCCTTCTGGGCCGGACTGACCTGGACCGTCCTTGCCGCCCTGGGGTTGGCCTTCTTCCGGCTGTACGTTACGCCCTATGCCCAGGGCGCTTTCTACGCCACCTTGTCCCTCTTCCTCCTCCTGCATGCCGATTTCCTCTGGTGCGGACTGCGGAAACTCCTCCGACGGGCGCACTCGCTCCCCTTTTACGCTATCCTCCCGGCCGGCCTCCTCCTCGTCCTCGGAGCGTATATCCGCTGGGCTGTGGATACGGTGCCCCACCTGGGCCCCCGCCCAGACGCCATCCTGCTCATCGTCTTCCTCACCGCCGCCATCCTCTATGCCCTGTTCACCTGGTTCGAACCGCTCCAAGGCCTCCTGGCCCGCTTCGATGCCCTCCTGCGCGGCCCATGGCTTCCTCCGCTTCTCCTTCTGCTCCTCATGGCCGGCCTCACCGCCTACGAATTGGCCTTTATCCGGGAGATGCAGTTCATTGGCCACGCCGACTATGCCGATAACGCCGTCGTGGCCCGCAACCTCCTGGCTGGCCGCGGCTTTGCCGTGGATTACGCTGCCCAGTTCTACCGCTTCTACCCCGCCATCTCCCACCCCCAGGAGACCTGGCCCCTCCTCCAACCGGTGCTCATCGCCCCCTTTTTCCACTTCCTGGGCGATTCCCCTTTTGCCGCCAAACTTCCCAACCTCATCCTGCAACTGGCCCTGGTCTTGGTGCTCTACCTCTACGGCGCCCGCTTCTTCGACCGACGAGTGGGGATGCTGGCCGCCCTCCTCTCCGTCTTCAACCGCTATACCTTCCGGCTGATCATCTTTCCCACCAGCGACCTGGCCTTTACCCTTTTTTCCCTCCTCGCCCTGGGACAGTTCTTCTGGGCCACCGAACGGGAAAAGGAAAGCCGGCCCTTCCTCCTTTCCTACGCCTGGGCCGGCATCTGGGCCGGGTGGATGATGCTTTCCAAACCGAACGGGGCCCTCTTTGTAGCCGTCGGCCTCCTTTGGGACCTCGCTCGACGCTGGCAGGGACGACGCTGGACCGGCTGGTGGAAGGCCTGGCTGTCTTTCCTCCTCCCGGCCGGCCTCCTCTTCGCTCCCTGGCTCCTTCGTAACCTCTTCCTCTTCGGCACACCGGTCTACTCCACCGAGCAGTTCGATGCCTGGATTCTGAAGTACCAGGACTGGGAGAAAATTTACCGCATCTATTTCCACGACCTTCCAGAGCGCTCCTGGCTGCTGCGCTACGGCTTCGACCGCGTCTTCGAGGCCGTCGGGCTGGAGTTTCGCCGGTGGTGGCTCTATCTTTCCCGCGATGCCGGTTCGCTTCTCACCCTCCTCGGCTCGTTCCTGGCCCTGGGCGGGGCACTCACGCTCAAGGGACGGGCCGCCCGACTCTTCTCTCTGGTCGGGGCCGTCTTCCTCCTCTTCGGCACCTTTATCTGCCTCTACTGGCATGTAGAGGAGCGCTACTTTGTCCCTTTTATCCCCTGGCTGGCCCTGCTGATAGCCCGTGGCCTCTGGTGGGGACATGACGCGCTGGCCTACCGGCGGGACGAGGAGGGCCGGCCGGCCCCCACTGGCTTCGCCTGGCTAGGGCTCCTCCTCCTGGTGCTGGCCTCTCTGCACCTCACCGCCTCTTTTTCCCAGGAGGCGACGGCCAAGATGGAGATGGACCGGGGGCCAGGTACGGCCGAGACCCAGGTTTGGGATGCCAGCCGGGGAGAGTGGGTCATCCAGACCGGCCCGCTCCAGGGGAAACGGGCCGAAATTCAGGCCTACCGCTGGCTCGCCGAACACAGCGCCCCCGACGCTGTGGTGATGACCCGGGTGCCCTGGCAGTTCACCTATTATAGCGGCCGGCGCAGCGTGATGATTCCCCAGGGCAGCCCGGAGGAAGCCCGCTGCATCGCCGAACTCTACGGGGTGGACTACTTGCTGATGGAAGGAGATGCCCGTACCGAGCGGCCGGCCCTCCAGCAGGTCCTGCAACGGGGCGACGCCCCTTGGACGCTCCTCTACGACGAAGGAGGCGTGCAGATTTATACCTTTACCTCGCAATTTCAGGAACGGGGACTAGCGCGGGTGCTGGAACTCCTCCGGAGCGATTGTGGCCCCATCCTCTTCGGAGGCAGCCGGTGAAGGTCTGTATGGTGACATCCTCCTATCCCAAATATCCCGGCGAGGTCACCGCGCCCTTCATCGAGGAGATCGCCGCCGGCATAGCCGCGCTGGGGCATGAAGTGCACTTGCTCCTGCCCCATCACCCTGACCTGCGCCGGGGGGCCGTCGAGCGCGAGGTATACCTGCACCCCTACCGTTACGCCCCCTGCCGGGCGCTCGCCATCTGGGGGTATGCCGAATCACTGGCCGCCGATGTGGAGGTGCGGGGACGGACGTATCTCGCCGCCCCGCTGGCCCTGCCGGCCGGCCTCCTCGCCCTCCTCCACCTCATCCACCAGGATCGCTTCGACCTCCTCCACGCCCACTGGGCCATCCCCAACGGCCCGGCCGCGGCACTGGCGGCCGGCCGGCGCGCCCTCCCCCTGGTCCTGAGCCTTCACGGTTCCGATATCTACCTCCCCGAACGCAAGCCCTGGCTGCGCCCTATCGCCCGCTGGACCTTCCGACGCGCCTCCGCCATCACCGCCTGTAGCGCCGACCTGGCCCGGCGGGCCATGGCGCTGGGCGCGCCGGCCGGCCGCCTCACCGTCATCCCCTACGGGGCCGATCCCCAGACCTTCCACCCCGCCGACCCGGCAGAACGGGAGCGCATCCGCGCCGAACTGGGCCTGGCCCCGGGCGAACCGTTCCTCCTGGCCGTAGGCCGGCTGGTGCGGAAAAAAGGCTTTGATATCCTCCTCCGGGCGCTTCCCCGGGTGGTACAGGAGGTCGGGCCGGTGCGCCTCCTGATTGCCGGCCGGGGCGACCTCTACGGGGAACTGGCGGCCCTGGCCGGTCGGCTGGGGGTGCAGGACCGGGTCATCTTGGCCGGCGCCGTCGAACGCGACCGCCTGCCGGCCCTCTTCCGCAGTTGCGACCTCCTGGCCGTGCCCTCGATGCACGACGAACGTGGCAATGTGGACGGGCTGCCCAACGTGGTGCTGGAGGGGATGGCCTCGGGCGCGGCGATCGTCGCCAGCGAAGTGGCCGGCATCCCCCAGGTCATTTCCTCGGGTGAAACGGGCCTCCTTGTCCCGGAAAAAGACCCTGAGGCCCTGGCCACGGCCATCGTCCGCCTGCTGCGCGACCCCGGGTTGCGGGCCCGGCTGGGGCAGGAGGCCCGGAAGCGGGTGGAGGAGGAACTGAACTGGCCGGCCGTGGCCCGGCAGTTCGAGCAGGTGTATATGCAAGTCACGGGAGAAAAGCGATGACCCTTCTGGAGAAGATCGAACGCTTCGAGGCCCGGGTTGCGGTGATCGGGCTGGGCTACGTGGGACTGCCGCTGGCCGTAGTGGTGGGACAGTCCGGATACCGGGTGACCGGCATAGACCTCTCGCCGCGGGTCGTGGAAGGGGTGAACGCCGGACGCAGCCACATCGGCGACGTCCGGGATGACGAGGTGGAGGCGCTGGTGCGGGCCGGCCGGCTGCGTGCCACCACCGACTACGCCGCCCTGCGGGAATGCGACGTTATTATCATCTGCGTGCCCACGCCGCTCGATAAGAACCGCCAGCCCGACATCTCCTATATCCTCGCCGCCGGCGAGGGCATTGCTGCCCACATGCGGCCCGGGCAACTGATCTCCCTGGAAAGCACCACCTACCCCGGCACCACCGAGGAGGACCTCCTGCCCATCCTGGAAAAGAGCGGACTGAAGGTCGGGCAGGACTTTTTCCTGTGCTTTTCGCCGGAGCGGGTAGACCCCGGCAGCAAGAAATGGAACACCCGCAACACCCCCAAGGTGGTGGGTGGATTGACGCCGGCCTGTCGGGAAGTGGCGGTGGCCTTTTATAGCCGCGTCGTCGAGAAAGTGGTCCCGGTCTCCTCTCCCCGGGCGGCCGAGATGACCAAGATCTTCGAGAACACCTTTCGGGTGGTCAACATGGCCGTGGTCAACGAGATGGCCATGCTCTGTGACCGGATGGGCCTGAGCATCTGGGAGGTCATCGAGGCGGCTTCCACCAAGCCGTTCGGCTTTATGCCGTTTTATCCCGGCCCCGGAGTGGGTGGCCACTGCATCCCCATTGACCCCTTCTACCTGACCTGGAAAGCCCATGAGTACGACTTTCATACCCGTTTCATCGAACTGGCCGGGGAGATCAATCGGGCTATGCCCTACTTTGTACGGGAAAAGGTCATCCGGGTGCTGAACGAACGGGGGAAGGCGCTCCATGGAGCCCGTATCCTGGTGCTGGGCCTGGCCTATAAGGAAGATGTGGCCGATTGGAGAGAATCGCCAGCCTTTGACGTCATCCGCCTGCTTCAGGAGTACGGCGCCGAGGTGCTGGCCCATGACCCGCTCATTCCGGAGGCGAATGACCCCCATCGAGGGGAGCATATCCGTTCAATCGAACTGACCGATGAGGTCATCGCCTCCTGCGACGCCGTGGTGATCGTCACCCACCACTCGGCCTACGATTACCAGCACGTCGTGGACCTGGCCCAGGTCGTCGTGGACACGCGCAACGCCACACGGAATATCGTCCGGGGAAAAGAGAAGGTAGTCGTGTTGTAGTTTGACATTCTCGGCCCAAAGGGCTAATGGACACCAAGTTGCCCGAACGAGGTGACGGGATGAGAGTGGCTGCCGTTGATGGCCGAACGCATTGTAGGCTTCCGGGGTGCCGCCGACGTTTCCCTAGAGTCCAAAAACACCGGGTAGGCGAAGGCAATGCCTTCGCCTACCCATAAACGCTCACCTAAATTTTCGGAAAGCCCTGTAGGTCGGATTGACAACCCGACCTACGGGCCGGAGGCTAGAAGCGGCGGAACTTTTCCCGAGGCGCGCCGCAGATGGGGCAGCGCTCCGGAGCCTCGCCCTCCACCGTCCAGCCGCACTCCCCGCAGATATAGAGGTCGCCTACGGCGGCGTCTTTGCCGGTGAGCACCGCCTGGCGGGCTTTCTCGTACATCCCGGCGTGCACCTTTTCCGCCTCCAGCGCCGCCGAATGGGAGCGGACCGCTCCCTTTTCCTCCTGCAGTTCGGCGACGGCGCGGAAGGCGGGGTACATCTCCTCCACCTCGTAGGTCTCGCCGCCGATGGCCGCCTGCAGATTGTCCGCCGTGGTTCCCACATAGCCCAGCGTCCTGAGGTGGTTGGTGGCGTGGACCTGTTCGGCGAAGGAAATGGCCCGGAAGAGGCGGGCCACGTTGGGGAGATTCTCCTTTTCCGCCAGGTCGGCAAAGATGAGGTACTTCATATGGGCCTGGCTCTCGCCGGCAAAGGCGGCTTCCAGGTTGGTTTGGGACATTTTGCGCATCATACACCTCCTTTTGTTCTTATGTTACCATTCTAGTGTGGCGACAGGCCGGCCTCCTGGGAAACGGCCGGTGAGGGAGAAAGGAGCACCTTCCCCCGCCGGGCCAGTTCGCGGAAGGTGAGCAGGTTCAGGTAATCCCGCAGCAGGCGGCGGGCATCCATCCAGGCCTCGTGCACCGAGCACTGGGGGAGAAGCGGGCATTCCTGAGGTTCCAAAGTACAGCGGTTGAGGGCGATCGGCCCATCTATGGCCTCCACAACTTCCAAGAGGCTGATTTCGGCCGGCGAGCGGGCCAGGGCAAAGCCGCCGCCCTTTCCCCGCCGGCTTTGGAGGAAGCCGGAAGCCACCAGTTTGGCCACGACACGCCGGGTCAGAGCGGGAGGCATCAGCCGCAGGCGGGCGATCTCCCGAGCCGTCAAGTGGGTGTCCGGCGGCTGCATGGCCAGATAAAGCAGGATGCGGGCGGCATAATCGCACTGCCGGCGGATGGTCAGCATCAGCACCTCCGAAATGTTATCATTGTGGTAATATTTTACCACGAAACGGAGATTTTGTCAAGTGGGACGGCAACCTCATTGCATCCCCACAACCTCTCGTGGTATAATGAAAATAGCCACCCCATTGCCCCTGTTGGAAGTAACCCAGATTACGGCCGACAGGAGCAGAGGGGGATACAATGATGTTGGTTTCGGGTGTCCTGGAAGGATGGCATCTTGGGGATATCCCTGAAGACCGTTCCGGACACCGGAGGTGATACCGATGTTGCGCTTTGACCGTTTGACCGAACAGGCTCAGGAAGCCTTGCAGATGGCCCAGGAACTGATGCAGCAGTTCCAGCACAGCCAGATGGATGTGGAGCATGTTTTCCTGGCCCTCCTGCGGCAGGAAGACGGGGTGGTACGCACCATCCTGGAAAAACTGGGGGTGGACCTTCTCCGCATGGAAGAGCGTTTGGAGATGGAACTGGCCAATACCCCACGGTCCTTTCGGGCCCCGATGTACGGGGCGATGCCCACTCAGGTCTACCTGACCCCCCGCGCCAAGTGGGTCTTTGACCAGGCCGAACGCGAGGCTCGCCTGATGAAGGACGAATATGTGGGTAGCGAGCATCTCATCCTAGCCATCGCCTCCGAACGCGATTCGCCCTCTGTGCGTCTCCTACGCGAAAGTGGGGTCAACCGGGAGATCATCTATCGCCACCTGGTAGACCTGCGCAAGGGCCAGCGCATCACCGACCCCCGAGCCGAAAGCAAGTTCCGTATCCTGGAGCGCTTTAGCCATGACCTCACGGAGATGGCCCGGGCCGGCCGGCTGGACCCGGTTATCGGGCGCGATGCCGAGATTCGCCGGGTGATCCAGATTCTTTCCCGCCGCACCAAAAATAATCCGGTCATCATCGGCGAAAGCGGGGTAGGCAAGACGGCCATCGTCGAGGGGCTGGCCCAGAAGATCGCCGCCGGAGAAGTGCCGGAGCCGCTGCGCAGCAAGCGGGTGGTGGCGTTGGACCTGGCCGCCTTGGTGGCCGGCTCCAAGTTCCGCGGCGAATTCGAGGAACGCCTCAAGGCCGTCCTGGACGAGGTCCGGCGCGGCCAAGGGGAGATCATCCTCTTCATTGACGAACTGCACACCGTGGTAGGGGCCGGCGCAGCCTCCGGGGCCATAGACGCCTCCAGCATGCTCAAGCCGGCCCTGGCCCGAGGCGAACTCCAGTGCATTGGCGTCACCACCACCGACGACTATCGCCGCTACATCGAAAAGGATGCCGCACTGGAACGCCGCTTCTCCCCCATCTTCCTCGAGGAGCCTTCCGTCGAGCAGACGGTGGAGATGCTCAAGGGGCTGCGCAGCCGCTACGAGGAACACCACGGGCTCCGCATCACCGACGAGGCGCTGGAGGCCGCTGCCCGACTTTCCGCCCGCTACATCAGCGAACGTTACCTGCCGGATAAGGCCATTGACCTGGTGGACGAGGCCGCGGCCAAGGTGAGGATGGACATCTTCAGCATGCCACCCGAACTGAAGGCGATGGAGGAAGAACTGCGGGCTCTTTCCCGACAAGAGGAGGAGGCCGCTCTGGCCCAGGACTATGAGAAGGCGGCCCTAGCCCGTTCCCGCTATCTGGCCCTGCAGCGCGAGTTTCAGGAAAAGAAGGAACGCTGGTTCCAGGAAGCCGGCCTGCAAGAGGTGGTCACCGCCGAAGACGTGGCCGGCATCGTGGCTTCCTGGACCGGCATCCCGGTCAACCGGATGCTGGAACAGGAGAAGGAGAAACTTCTGGAGATGGAGGCCCGGCTGCATCAGCGGGTCGTGGGCCAGGATGAAGCCATCGCCGCCGTTTCCGATGCCATCCGGCGGGCCCGGGCCGGATTGAAGGACCCCCGCCGGCCCATCGGCACCTTCATCTTCCTGGGCCCTACCGGTGTGGGCAAGACCGAACTGGCCAAGGCCCTGGCAGAGTTCCTCTTTGACGACGAAAACGCTATGACCCGCATTGATATGAGCGAGTACCACGAGAAACACACCGTTTCCCGCCTGATTGGGGCTCCGCCCGGCTACGTCGGTTACGAGGAGGGCGGCCAACTCACGGAAGCGGTGCGTCGGCGTCCCTATCAGGTCGTCCTCTTCGACGAGGTGGAAAAGGCCGATCCGGAGGTTTTCAACTCCCTCCTCCAGGTGCTCGACGAGGGCCGGCTCACCGACGGCCAGGGCCATACGGTGGACTTTAAGAACACGGTGATCATCATGACCTCCAACGTGGGCACCGAGTTCATCCGTGTCTCTTCCGGCCTGGGCTTTGCCCGTTCGGAGCGGGATAAAATTGATGAGGAGGAGATGCGCCGCAACATCGAGGAGGCCCTCAAGCGCACCTTCCGCCCGGAATTTCTTAACCGCATTGACGAGGTAATTATCTTCCATTCGCTGAGCCGCGAGGAACTGCTCCAGATCGTCGAGATGCAGATTCGCGAGGTCGGCGAGCGCCTGAGCGAACAGGGCATTACCATCGTGCCGACGCCGGCGGCCAAGGAACTCCTGGTACGCGAGGGTTACAACCCGGTCTATGGAGCCCGCCCGCTGCGGCGCACGATTCAGCGCCTGGTGGAGACGCCGCTTTCCCGCCGCCTGCTCAAGGGCGAGTTCAGCCCCGGCGATACGATCGTGGTGGATGCCGAGAACGGCGAGATCGTCTTCCGCTGTCAGGGCCCCTGCCCAATGGCTGAGGCGATCCAGGTGGAAGAGAAGGTGGCCCGTTAGGGGAAAGCCTGGTTCTGGGTGCCACAAATCGAGGAGCGAGAGTCTGCCAAGGGAAGGGACTCGATTTGCCCTCTCAGCCCGGTGGTGGTACAATATAACCTCCAGAAATACCAGGACTGACAGGAGAGAATGGGCCTATGCCGCACCTTCGCCTTTTCTCCGGCGATGCCAACCTCCCACTGGCCGAGGAGGTGGCTGAAATCCTAGAGGTTCCGCTCGGCCCGCTTCGCATTACCCACTTTCCCGACACCGAGGTGCATGTCCTGATCGAGGAGTGCGTCCGGGGGGTGGATGTCTTTATTTTGCAATCGTGCTCCCCACCGGTCAACCAAAACGTGATGGAACTCTTCCTCCTGGTGGACGCCTTCCGCCGCGCCTCGGCCAACTCCATCACCGCCGTCGTACCCTACTTCCCCTATACCCGCCAGGAGCGTATGGCCCGGGGACGGGAAGCCATCAGCGCCCGCGTGGTGGCGACGATACTGGAGGCCCTGGGAGTGGACCGGGTTATCTACGTGGACGTGCATGTGCCGGCCATCCAGGGCTTTTTCCAGATCCCGGTGGATCCTCTCTCGGCCGTCCCTGTCTTGGCCGAATACTTCCGACGGGACGGGCGCTTCGCCGAGGCCTCCATCGTCGCCCCCGATACCGGCCGGGCCAAACTGGCGGCCAAATACGCCGAAATCCTGGGACTGCCGCTGGTGGTGATGGAGAAGCGCCGCGAAGGGGAACGCATCCGGGTGACCCACATCGTCGGCGACATCCGCGACCGCATCCCGATCATCATTGATGACGTCATCTCCGGGGGGAGCGTGCTGGACGAGATTCCCGCCCTGATCGAGGCTGGAGCCCGGCCGGAAGTTTATCTCTCCATCACCCATCCCGTTCTGGCCGGCCGCTCTCTGGAAAAGTTGAGGGACCCGGTGATCCGGGAACTGGTCGTTAGCAACACCATTTTTCTTCCCCCGGAGAAGCGTTCGGAGAAGGTGCGCATCGTCTCTATCGCCCCGCTCCTGGCCGAGGTCATCCGGCGTATCCACGCAGGGGAAACGATCAGCCCGCTCCTGCGACTTGTTTGACATCTGGAGAGGAGGGTTAGATGGACCTGGGGTTGAAAGGCCGTGTGGCCCTGGTGGCCGCCGCCAGTCGAGGACTGGGCAAGGCCATCGCCTGGGAACTGGCCCGCGAGGGGGCCCATGTCGCCATCTGCGCCCGGGGCAAGGAACGGCTGCGGGAGACGGCCGCCGAGATCGTCCGGGATACCGGAGCGCGGGTGCTGGCCATCGCCGCCGACGTGACCGTAACCCGCCAGGTGAACGACATGGTGGAAGCGGTGGTCAAGCACTTCGGCCGGCTAGACATCCTGGTCAACAACGCCGGCGGCCCTCCGCCCGGTCCTACCCTGACTTTTTCCGATGAGGATTGGCGGAAGGCGCTGGAACTGAACCTCCTGAGCACGGTGCGTCTGACCCGCGCCGCCGTTCCCCATATGCGGGCCAACCGATGGGGGCGGATCATCAACCTGACCTCGGTGGCGGTGAAACAGCCTATCGCCGATTTGGTGCTCTCTAACGCCGCCCGCTCTGGGGTCATCGCCTTCGCCAAAACGCTGGCACTGGAACTGGCCCCAGAAGGCATCACCGTCAACAGCGTCTGCCCCGGCTTCACCCGCACGGAACGAGTGGTGGAACTGGCCCGGGAACGGGCCGAACGGGAGGGGACAAGCCTGGAGGAAGTTCTGGCCGGCTACGAGCACCAGATTCCGATGGGACGGATGGGCCAGCCGGAAGAACTGGCCGCCTTGGTGGCCTTTCTGGCTTCGGAGCGGGCTTCCTACATCACCGGCGTGGCCATCCAGGTGGACGGCGGGTACGTGCGCGGCCTTTTCTAACCGGAAGGCGGTGAGCGGTGTCCTTAGGGGTGCGGCCGGCCGGGCCGGAAGATGCCCCCGGCATCTGTTGGGCTCACCGGGGCAGCGTGAGAACGTGGTTCCGCTATCCCTCGGATGGTCCACCCGTGCCCGCCGCGCAGGAGGAATTGAGCGAGGTCGAACTCTGGCGGAACGGCGGCCCCTGGATGATGCCCTCGCTCTGCCAGACTCACCTGGCCTGGCTCCTCGGAGGGGCCGGCCTGGCTTGGGTGGGCCTTCTGGACGGCGAAGTGGTCGGGGAAGCCGAGGCTTTCCTGAGCGAAGAGCCGCCGCCTCGGGGCCGTTACCTGGACCTTTCGGTCCTCTACGTGCACCGGCAGGCCCAGCGCCTGGGAGTGGGAAGTGCTCTCTCCTGAAAGAGATGCTGAAGCGGGCCCTTCAGGAAGGCTGTAACGCGGTCTGGATGGGCGGCGGGGTGGATGCCCCGGCCTTCTACGCCCGCCTGGGCTTTTCCCCTTGCCCAAAGATGGTGCTAGGTCGGGCCGACTGCCCTCCGGGAAAGGAGAGCGGCCGGCCCTTGGAACCGGACGATTACCATCAGGTGGCCGGTCTGCCGATGCCGGTCGGACGGTATCGAAGCGCCCGGCAGGAGTGGGAAGAATCCCGCTCCCCGGACATCGTCCCAGACGGGTTACCTTTCCGACGACGGGACTGGCGCATCCTGGAAACGCCCAGCGGGCTGGCCCGGGTGGCTTTTACGGCCGATTCCTTCGAGCCGCATCGGGCGACGGCGCGGGCATGGAGTCCGGCTCGGTCGGAGGACGTAGCAGTTACCGAATAACTAACCTTTTCGTTACAAACCCACCCCAACCATTTGACGAGGAGACGAGAGTGATATATACTATAGACGCCCTTGGTAAGGATTACAGCGGGGATGCTACGCAATCGCCACCAGGCCTTATCCCTGGCGGATGCGGGGTTGGGCGAAATCAGACGCCAACTGGCCTACAAAGCCGCATGGTTGGGTGGCGAGCTCATAGAAATTGACCGTTTCTTCCCGTCCAGTCGGCTATGTCCAATGTGCGGCACCAGCAAAGATGACTTGACCCTGAGTGACCGGGTGTTTGTTTGTGAGTGCGGCTATACCGCAGAAAGAGATTGGAACGCCGCTCAGAACATTGAGCGGCAAGTATGGATGATTCTCAGTCGCCGAA
>JASFBA010000061.1:0-6762 GCA_036172265.1 Chloroflexia bacterium | reverse complement strand
CACCCCCGTCGGGGTATTGCATACCCCCCGAACCCCCCGCAGAAAGGCGCTGCCGCCGGGGGCAAAGTGTCCCCCTGGCCCGGCCTAACCTGGTGGGCACCCGTCCTCATCTCCCATCCGGCGGGGCGGGCCGCTCGGTGGAGGCCGTCCCGCCCAATCCCCCCTTGGGGGGATTGGCCGGCCTCGCTTTCGGCCGGCGGGCCGGGGACAACGATTTCCGAGGTCGGCCGTTCATCCTTGGCCCTTTCTCCACAGACGCCCCCGTCTCCCGACCGTCGGGCAAGCGTAGGGGGACAAATCCCCTGACGTCGGCCCTCGGGACGATTCCGGATGTAACATAGAAGCAAATGCCTTACCGGAGTTGTCCTGGAGGTGCACGATGAGAGGGTCCATTCGTCTGATCGCCCCCGTTCCGTTCCTTGGTTTCCTGCTCCTTTTGCTTCTGGTGCTCCTGCCGGCCGTCTGGGGCCTGGCCGCGCCGCTCCTTTTCTCGTCCACCGATCCACCTCGGCCGGCCGCCCCGCCGCCAACCCTCACACCACCAACCCCTACGCCGCTAACTCCCACGTCTAACCCCACACTGCCCCCGCCGGTCCTCAGCCGGTGGTCTTTTGTCCAGGAAGAGGTCGCCTCCCTTCCTCCGGACAAGGCCGCGCCCCTGACGAGCACAGGCCGGATGCCCTCTCACCTGCACGCCCCCCTCGTCCTCACCTTCGACCGCCCTCTCGGACCGACCGAGACGGTGCTGGTGGTTGTCTCGCCAAGCGTGGCGCTGCGCCGGACGGTCGTGGACGAATATTCCCTGGCCCTGACCCCGCTACCGGGCTGGCAGCCGGATGCCCGCTATACGCTCGAGGTGCGCAGTGCCTGCGGCTCGCCGCGCCTCACCTTCACTACCCATCCCTTTGCCACCTTCTCCGAAGGAACACGGGAACGCGACCCCGACGCCGCCGTTTACCTCCTTTTCCCCTATCCGGTAAACACCCGCTCCGTCGAACTAGCCCTCCACCTGGAGCCAGCGACGCCCTACCGCCTCTCTTGGTCGGAGGAAACCTTGTTTCTGAAACCGGAGGATGCCTGGGAACCGGAGACGACCTACACCCTCACCCTGGGCACAGGGGCTCGCGATAAGGCCGGCATGCCCCTAGCGAAGCCGCTGCGCTGGACCTTTGCCACCCGCTCACGGGTGGTGAACTTTGGCCCGCAGGGCCGGACTCTGCCCTGTGCCCCGATCGTCATCACCTTCGACCGGCCGGCCGACCGCTCCAGCGTCGAGGCCGCCCTCCATATCTCCCCCACCCTCGCTGGCACCTTCGAGTGGCAGGAAAATACCCTCCGCTTTATCCCCAAGGAGGGCTTTTCCGCCGAGGCTTACCAGGTGACCCTGGAGCCCTCCGCCCGTGCCCTCGACGGAGGCCCACTCCTGCGAAAGCCGCTCCACTGGGATTTCCAGGTCAACTACCAGCAGGCCGCGGTGAACTTTGGCTATGGACCCAACATCCAGGTTCTGGACGCCGCCGGCCCTCGCCGCATCCAGTTCAGCCGCTGGGATACCCCTTCCTGCCCTCCCACCTTTGTCCTCTATCAACTCCCGCCGGAACGCCTCCTGGCCGATTATACCTCCTCCATCAAGGGCCCGGGCAGCATCTCCATCGAAGGATTGTCCTTGGTGCGTAAATGGACGGTCGAAGGGACGGACGGGGAGGTCGCCCTGCCAGCCGACCTGCCCCCCGGCCTCTACGTCCTGGCCTCCTACGGCTCCACCGGCCATGGAGACCGCCTGATCGTCGTCCTGACCCACTACACCCTCCTCCTCAAGGAGGCCTCCACCGGATTGGGCACGAATGCCCAGCACCAGGTGGCCGGCTACGCCACCCACATCTCCACCGGTCAGCCCCGTTCCGGAATGCTCGTACGCCTCTACGACCGCTCCGGACGGCTCTACGGCCAGGGCACGACCGACGAGCAGGGGCGCTTCGAAACCACCGTGGTGGGCGATACCGACCCGCTCCTTGCCCTGGGAGAGGTAGAGGGCGAAACGACGCTCTGCGGCTTCGGGCCGGAGTGGGATGCCCAGGGCGGCTGGTGGTCCTGGCGTGGCTGGCTCACCAACCCGCCCACCGGCCGGCTCTTCCGCGTCTACGTCTACACCGACCGCCCCATCTACCGACCCGGCCAGACGGTCCACGTCCGGGCCGTCGTCCGCAGCGACGACGATGCCCTCTACTCCATCCCCCCGGCCGGGACCCAGATTGCGGTGCGCCTGCGCGACGCCCGCGATAACGTTCTGGGGACCCAGGTCCTTTCCCTGAACGAATTCGGCACTGCCTATACCTCCTTCGCCATCGCCGAGGGCGGCACGCTGGGCACCTATAACGTCGAGGTGGCCGTGGGAGGCGAGGTCACCCGCCAGGCGCTCAAGGTGGAAGAGTACCGCAAGCCCGATTACCAGGTCACTGTGACCACCGATCGCGGACGCTACCTCCTGAGCGAGATGATGGCGGTGACCGTGGAGGCCCGCTACTACTTCGGCCGGCCCGTGGCGGGAGTCCCGGTAAAACTGACCATCTATAAGCAGGCCTACAACGAATGGGAGTGTGGAATGGATGCCTCCGATTGTTGGGCCAAACTGTACCAGGGGGGCGACTATCATGGCACGACCGATGCCCAAGGGCGCTGGGTGGTGCGCATTCCGGCCCAGGTGGCCGAGTACTCCTGGTGGTCGCCCGACCTTTCCCGCCTTGACCTGGAGGCGACGGTGGAAGATGGGAGCGGCCAATCTGTAAGCGGCCATGCTCTGGTGGAGGTATACCGGAACCCGCGGGGGGCCGTCCTCCTTCTCAGCCGCTACATCTACCGGCCGGGGGAGGAGATACCTGTGGAAGTGGTGGTACGCGATTACCAGGGAAGGCCGGTGGTCGGGGTCCGGATGCGCGGCGGCATCTACCGCTGGGATGGGAACGGCTACGACGCTCCTGTGGCCGAAGGGGAACTGGTAACCGACGCCTCCGGCCAGGCCCGCCTTTCCCTGCGCGTGGACGAACAGGGCTGGTATCGGGTGCTCGTGCGCGGGGAGCAGGAATTGGAAAGTTGGATCTGGGTCTATGACCCCAGCAGTGCCACCCCCTGGGCCGGGTTAGATCGAGGCCGGGGCCTGAGCGTTAGTGCCGATAAATCCTCCTACGCCGTCGGCGAGACGGCTCAACTCCTGGTACGTTCTCCGGTAACCGGCACGGCCCTCCTGACCCTGGAACGCGGCCGGGTGCGGCGGATGCAGCCGGTGGAGTTGACCGGGGCCGTCACCTACATCGCCCTGCCTGTGGAGGCCGATTTTGTCCCCAACATCTTTGTTACGGTGCAAATTTACCGGCCGACGAGCCAGCCGCTCGATCATTGGAGTTACACGAGCCTTCCCGATGCCGAACTCCTGATTGCCAGCACCGAACTTTCGGTCCCGCCGGAGGAGCGCCGCCTGAAGGTAACCCTCGCCCCGCAGCGTCCGACCTATGCCCCCCGGGAGGAAGCCGAGGTCGTCATCCAGGTGACCGATGTGGCCGGCCGGCCAGTGCAAGCCGAACTCTCCCTGGCCATCGTGGACGAGGCCATCTACGCCCTTTCCCAGGACCTCTCCAAGGATCCCTTTGAGGCCTTTTACGGCCGGCGGCCGAACCTGGTGCGCACCTACCACTCCTTCAAGCCGGTGCGGGAACTCGGCGGGGCGGAGATGGGCGGCGGGGGCGACGGCATAGAGGTAGGCAACCCGCGCCGCCACTTCCCCGACACGGCCTACTGGAACCCCCGCATCCTGACCAACGCCGAGGGCCGGGCCGTCGTGACGTTGCGCCTGCCCGACTCGCTCACCCGCTGGCGGCTCGTGGCCCGTGCCGTCACCATAGATACACGCCTGGGGGAGGGGACAGGCGCGATCACCGTCACCCAGCCGCTGATCATCCGGCCGGCCGTCCCCCGCTTCCTCATCCAGGGCGATGCCTTCACCCTGACCGCTATGCTCCATAACTATAGCGAAGAAACCTTGACCCTCCAGACCGGTCTTCTTCCCCAGGGGCTGGACCTCCAAAGCCCGATTTCTCAGACGTTGAACCTGGCCGCCGGAGAGACTGCCCTGCTCGGCTGGGCGTTGGAAGCGAACACCCTGGGCCCCGTTACCCTCACCGCCTACACCCGGGGCGGAGGCCTGAGCGACGCCGTCCAGTACACCATTCCGGTACGGCCCTTTGCCGTGCCCCGGGTGGAGACGTGGGCCGGCGAGTTCGTGGGCGAGCATATCGAACGCGTCGTCCTCCCGGAGAAGGTGATTCCCGAAGTAACCACGCTGGAAGTGCGTATGTCGCCCTCGGAGGTGAATGCCCTCCTCGACGGACTGGAGTACCTCATCGGCTACCCCTTTGGTTGAACGGAACAGACGATGAGCCGTGTGCTCCCTAACGCGATCGTCGGTCGGGCTTTCCGGATACTGGGTGTGCGCAACGAGCGCCTGGAGGCGGACCTCCCCAAGATGGTGGACGTCGGCCGGCAGAAACTCTACGGCTTCCAGCACGAGGACGGTGGCTGGGGCTGGTGGTTCGACGATCCTTCCCACGATTACCAGAGCGCCTACATCCTCTTCGGTCTGGCGATGACCGAGCAGGCCGGCTTTGACATCGACGACGGAGTGATCGCCCGCGGGGCCGATTACCTGCGCCATAACCTGGAGAAGATGGACCCCCGTACCCAGGCCTATGCCCTCTTCGCGCTGGCCGCGGCCGGCCATGTGGAGCCGGGCCGGGCCCAGGTGCTCGCTTCTCAAGTGCTGAACGGCGAAGTACAGGATTTCGACCCCTTCAGCCAGGCCGCGCTGGCCTTGGCCCTCTACACCGCCGGAGACGATGCCACGGCCGGCCTCCTGGTGGACAAACTGGCGGAGAAGACGGTGGTGCGGGACGACACGGCCTACTGGGATACCGGCATCGCGGACGGCCACTACAGGGAGAAGACAATGTCCTCCTCGGTGCGTTCGACGGCGCTGGCGCTGGATGCGCTGGTGCACACCCGGCCGGACCACCCGCTTATCCCCAAGGTTGTGCGCTGGCTGATGCGGGAGCGCCACGGCCATGCCTGGAACACCACCCAGGAGACCTCCTACGCCCTCCTGGCGCTCTCGGACTATGTACTGAGCGCCCAAATGCAGATGGACCAGCAGAACTACCGGGTGGATGTGAACGGGCAAACGGTGGCCGAGGGGTCCTTTACCCGAGTGGAGCAAGGGGTAAAGGTGGTGGTGCCCGGGACGGCCCTGCGGGTCGGGGAAAACGAGGTGCGGCTGCTACACGGTGGGAACGGTCGGCTCTACTACACGGTCATCGCCCGCATCTACAGTGCGGAAGAGGAGATCAAGCCGGCCGGTCGGGTACGGGTGGAGCGGACGTACACCCGGCCCGGTGGGAAGCCGATCACCGAGCCGCTACACGTGGGCGACCTGGTAGAGGTACACCTGACGGTGAACTTCCCGGAGACGGCCTACTACGTCATCCTCTACGACCCTCTCCCGGCCGGGCTGGAGGGGTTGAACGAGCGGCTGGCGACCACGAGTTACGTCGCCCGGGCTTATTGGGAGCCTGATTCGGAGGCCGGCCGCTACCCTTACAGCCGCAAGGATGTGTATGACGACGCCGTGGCGCTCTTCTTCAACGAACTTGCCCCCGGCTCACACACCTTTACCTATCTGGCGCGGGCGACGGTGGCCGGCACGTTTCATGCCCTGCCGGCCGAGGCCTACCCGATGTACCGGCCCGAAGTCTGGGGTCGCTCAGCGGGAGGTGTGGTGGTAGTAAAGCCGTAGGGCTTTCCCCCACCCCTAACCCCCTCCCCTCTCTCAAAATGGAAGAGGGGGAGGGGGCTAGGTCTATCTGATCCCTCGCCCTTATCCTTTCAGAGCCTAACCTGCTGCCTATTCCAGAGAAGCTATTTTGTGCAAAGGCTGGTTTTAAGACCCCCTTTTCCGGCATGTTCGGACAAATCCACGATGCCCTCAACGCCGTCGGAGAAACGTACCCAGAGGCGGTGGCCTTCCAAGGCTTTTACGGCTATAGGTACAGGCGTGGGTATCTTCCACAAAGCAAGATACGGCCATAGACCCGGGGTATTCGCCCCGAAGATGCTATAGCATACGGGGCATCAGGGGGTCAAATAAAAAAATCCCCCCATCCCCTCTCCCAGCGGGAGAAGGGATGGGGGGAAGGGGCTATTTCACCACCGGCAGGAAAACGGCATACGGCGCGGTGGCCTGTACCGGACCATGGAAGGTACGTGCCCCGTTCAGGTCTACGTCCTCCAAGGTGTAGAAATAGACGGCGCCGGCCTCCACCGCAGTGTCCAGAAAGACGTAGATGGCCCCTCCTCCGCCGCCAGGGCAACAAGAAGGGATCAGGGTGGCGTTCAGCCGGGGGGCCGGCCCGTCCAGCGTACTCTGACGATAGAGGTTGAAGCCGAGGTTATCCCACTCTGCGGCCGTCTCCCAGGTGAGGAGGACGGCCGCGCCGGAGGGACGGGCGGTGAAGGAAACGAGTTTGACGGCAGTGGGGAAGCCGCCACCATACCAGTAGCCCTGCCCCACCTGGTAAGCGGTGCCGGTCGAAAGGTTGATAACGGAGGGCTGGCCGAAGGAGTAGTTGATGCGGTAAGTCGTGCCGGTGGAAAGGGCCCCGCCGCCGGAGAGGACGTTCCAGTGCAGGTCGTAGAGGCTTCCGCTTTGGGCCAGGACGA
>JASFBA010000060.1:0-41925 GCA_036172265.1 Chloroflexia bacterium | reverse complement strand
ACATTTTATCCCACAACCGGCGATTTGTCAAATTGGGGTCATTTTCGAGGAAGGGCCTAGTTGACACCCCTTACCCTCCGGTATATAATTCGTTACCGGATGGGACTTTGCCCTCGGAGACGTGGAAACTAGACATGGGTATTTGTCTATATTCTGGAGAAAGGTAAGCGATGGCCATCCGGATTAAACTGCCCGAAGATAGGATTGCCGAGTTTTGTCGCCGTCACCATATCCGGCGGCTGGCCCTCTTTGATTTGGTGCTGCGCGAGGCGGAGGTTTTGTGTGAGCCGGCATGGTGACGATGTCAGCATGCGGCAGATGCTGGATTATGCCCGTCAGGCCTGCCGTATGGCTGAGGGGTATAAAGGCTCCGACCTGGATACGAACCTTTTGCTTCGTTATGCGCTGGCCCACCGGATCGAAATCATCGGCGAATCTGCGCGCCGGGTATCTACACATACCAGAGAAAAGCATCCGCAAATCCCTTGGGCAGATATCAATAGGCATGCACAATCGCCTGATCCACGGCTACGATACGGTAGACCTGAACCTGCCCTGGGACACCGTGATGAGCGACTTGCCGCCACCGATCGCGGTCTTGGAATCCCTTATTGGAGGGCAGTAGCCTATGCCTCCGGTCCAAGACGGTATCTAGCGGCTGGATGGTGGAGATGAAGATTGTCGAATGGCTGAAAAAACTGGGTGGAGATGCGTCTTTTCGTGCCCTGGAGCGCATCGCCCCGCTGGTGGAACAGATCAACGCCTTGGAGCCCCAGGTACGGGTCCTCAGCGACGAGGAGATGCGTGCCCGCACGGAGGAATTCCGCCGCCAAATCGCCGAACGTACCGCTCCGGCCCGCCGGGCTCTGGAAGAAAAGCGCGCCCTCCTGGATGCAGAGACCAACCCCGATCGCCGTATCGTGTTGCGCGACGAGTGGAAACGGCTGCGTCGGGCCCTTTTCGAGGAAGAGCAGCGCATCCTGGACGAAATCCTCCCAGAGGCCTTTGCCCTGGTGCGCGAAGCCGCCATCCGTACCATCGGCCAGCGCCACTTTGAGGTGCAACTTGCGGGCGGGATCGTCCTCCACCAGGGCAAGATCGCCGAGATGAAGACCGGCGAGGGCAAGACTCTCACTGCCACCCTTCCCCTCTATCTCAACGCCCTGGTCGGCCGGGGCGCGCACCTGGTCACCGTCAACGACTACCTGGCCCGACGCGACTGCGGCTGGATGGGCCAGGTCTTCTACCTCCTGGGCCTCTCCACCGGCGTGATCATCCCCGACTTCTCCGGCATTTACGACCCCACCTATACCGACGAGCGTGTCCTGGGCCACGACGAACGCCTGATGCACCTGCGCCCGATCTCCCGTCGAGAGGCCTATCTCTGCGACATCACCTACGGCACCAATAACGAGTTTGGCTTCGATTACCTGCGCGACAACATGGCCTACAGCCTGAACGACATCGTCCAGCGCGAACTCTACTATGCCATCGTGGATGAGGTGGACAACATCCTCATTGACGAAGCCCGTACCCCGCTCATCATCTCCGCTCCCGACGAGGAATCGTACCAGAGATATATGCGCTTTGCCAAGGTGGCCCAAGCCCTCGGCCCCGGGGACTATGAGATTGACGAAAAGGAACGGGTAGTCACCCTTACCGAACAGGGGGTGGAGCATGTGGAGCGTCTCCTGGGCATTGACCACCAGAAGGGAGAAAGCCTTTACGACGAGGCCCATGCCGAACAGACCTTTTTCCTGGAAGCCGCGCTCAAGGCCCGTTTCCTCTTTCAGAAGGATGTGGATTACGTCATCAAGGATGGGGAAGTGGTTATCGTGGACGAATTTACCGGGCGCATGATGCCCGGCCGGCGCTGGAGCGACGGCATCCACGAAGCCATTGAGGCCAAGGAACGGGTCATCTACGGCGAGCCGGTGGAGATTCAGCGCGAGAGCAAGACCTTTGCCACCATCACCTTCCAGAACTATTTCCGCCTCTACCAGAAACTGGCCGGCATGACCGGCACGGCGGCTACCGAGGAGGAAGAGTTCTTCAAAATCTACGGGCTGGAAGTAGTGGTTATTCCCACCCACCGGCCGATGATTCGGGCGGACTATCCCGACCGCATCTACGCCCGTGAGGAGGGCAAGTTCCGTGCCGTGGTGCAGGAGATCATCGAAAAGTACAAGCGAGGGCAGCCGGTGCTGGTGGGGACGACTTCGGTGGAACGTTCCGAGCGCCTGAGCCGGATGCTGGACCAGGCCCGCATTCCCCACGAGGTGCTGAACGCCAAGCACCATGAACGGGAAGCGCTCATTGTCGCCAAGGCCGGCCAGAAGGGCGCCGTCACCATCGCCACGAACATGGCCGGCCGCGGCACCGACATCGTCCTGGGACCGGGCGTGGTCCGCCCCGAATGCCTGGACCCCCAGACCGGCCTCAGCCGCTGTTGTATAGGTTGTCGGGGCGATTGCCGCACCTGCTTCAAGGGAAGGCGTTTCGAGGAATGCGTCGAGGACGTCCCCTGCGGCCTCCACATTATCGGCACCGAACGGCACGAGGCCCGGCGTGTGGATAACCAGTTGCGCGGGCGTTCCGGCCGGCAGGGCGACCCCGGCTCCTCCCGTTTCTACGTCTCCGCCGAGGACGACCTCATGCGCCGCTTCGGCCCCGGTGCCGACCGCATACGCGCCGTCCTGGAACGCTTCAACCCCGACGACGAGACCCCCATCGAGGCCGGCGTGCTCACCCGGATGATCGAGCAGGCTCAGGTACGCGTCGAGGGCTACCACTTTGACATCCGCAAGCACCTGGTCGAGTACGACGACGTCCTCAACCGCCAGCGCGAGGTTATTTACGCCGAACGGAGGCGTATCCTGGAGGCGTCCGACGTCCACGGGATGGTACTGGCGCGGCTGCGGGAAGAAATCGAGGCACGGGTGCAGGAGGTGCTGGAGCCGCTCAAGAGGAAGAGGGACTGGGAACGAGACCGGGGAAGCCTTGTTGCCGCTTTGGAAGAGGTGGTGGAAGGCATCCAGAGCGGCCGGCAGGGACGCCATTCCGGTCGGATGCCCCTCTTCCCCCTGATCGGTCAAGCGATCGTGGAAGACCTCCAGGAAAACCCAGCCGTTCGCCCCCTGGTGCAGATGCAGGCCCTACACCGGCGCCTCCTGAAAGATGCCCCCCCACCGGCCGAACTCCATAGCGAGGTGGCCAGTTTGGCTGAAACGATCCAGGCGGCCGGCCTGGCGGAGGCAGCAGCCGTTCTACACTCCCCGCTCGATGGCAGCGACCCCAGGGAGGTCGCCTCTCGTCTGGAAGCGCTCTCCCCTCTTCTGATCCGGCCGGCTGCAGAGGCCCTCCAGTCCGATCTGGCCGGGGTGATCGAGGAGGTGCTGGCCTACCGTCGGGAGCGGATCGAGGAGCAGGTTAGCCGGACGCTCGAGCATTACCTCTATGAAGAGGAGACAGACGAACACGGATTGCACCTCTCGCGGCTCTACCGCGAGTTAACCCAGGGCCTCCAGGTTACCCTGCCCGCTACCGTCACCGCCGCCCGTTGGAGCCGGATGGAGCCGGCCGCCGTCGAGGAAGAAGTGATGGCCGCCCTGGAGCGCAACTTGGAAGAGGACCTTCGCCGCCTCCGCCAGAAACTCATGGAGCAGGTCTTCCGGGCCGTGGAAAACTGGCAAGTCGCCGGCGGCGTCTGGTGGTTGCTCACCGACTTCCTGAGCGAACTGGACCGCTTTTCCCGCCTCCCGCCCCGTCCGGTCGCCGAGGCGCTGGCCGACCTTCCTCCGGAAGAAATTGGGGAAGAAATCTACCGTATGGCGGTAGCCTACCTGGAAGACCGCGAACGACGTTTGGGGAGCGAACTCCTGGGGGAGATCGAGCGGGGTTACCTCCTTCGGGCGATGGACCGGGAATGGGTGGACTATTTGACGGCGATGGAGGACCTCCGCCAGGGCATCGGGCTGCGGGCCTATGGCCAGCGGGATCCCCTGGTGGAATACCGTCGGGAGTCGTACCACCTCTTCCAACGCCTGTTGCAGCGTATGCGGGAGCAAAGCCTCTTTTACATCTTCCGTGCCTCTCAGGCCCCTATCCTGCGTCGGGCAGCCGTTCCCACCCAGGGGGCAAGGATGCCGGTCCGGGCCCTCAGGGAGAAAGAGGGCAGCAAGAAGGAGCGGCGCAAGGCCAGGCGGCAGGCAGCCCAGGTGCCCGTCGCGCCTGTCCCTGCAGCCGGGACGCCGGGCACGGGCAAGAAGCGCCGTCGGAAGAAAAAGAGGTAGGGAGACCGCCGGCCGATGCCTTCCAAATCCAGAGCCTATGTCGTCCTCGCCTTGGGCGTTCTGGTCGTCGCCTGGGCTTCCGTCCTGATTCGCTGGGCCGGAAGCGAAGCACCACCGCCCGGCGTGGTGGCGGCCGGCCGTTTCCTTCTGGGCTGGCTGGAAGCACCCGGCCTGGCCGGAAGCGAAAAACCTTCTTCCCTGGTCATTGCCGCCGGCCGTATGGTGTTGGCCTCTTTTCTTCTGACTCCGGTAGCCTTGGCCGGTGGTGCTCTCCGACCGCTACGCACTTTAAGAGGAAAGGACACCGTTCTGCTTCTGGCCTCCGGCCTGGCCCTGGCGTTGCACTTTGCCTCCTGGATCGCCTCCCTTTCCCTGACCACCATAGCCAGTTCGGTGGTGCTGGTGGCCATCAACCCCCTTTTCGTCGCCCTGGCCTCCCACTTTATCCTGCGGGAGCACCTCTCCTCCCCGACCGTCGTAGGGGTCACGCTGGCCGTGGCCGGGAGCATTCTCATCGGCTATGGGGACATCTCCTTGAGCGGCCGGGCCCTTCTGGGGGACTTTTTGGCGCTCACCGGGGCGCTCTGCGCTTCGACCTACTTCCTTCTGGGACGTTCCCTGCGCCAGAGGCTTCCCATCCTAACCTACATCTGGCCGGTCTATACCGCTTCTGCCCTGGTCCTGCTCCTTATATGCCTGCTGAGCGGGCAACCCCTTTCCGGCTATACGCCGGAGAGTTACTTTCTCCTGTTTCTCCTGGCACTGGGGCCACAACTTCTGGGCCATTCGGCGTTGAACTATGCCCTGGGAAGGCTCTCGGCTACCTTCGTGACCGTGGCCGTGCTGGGGGAACCGCTGGGAGCGACCGTGCTGGCCCTGGCCCTGCTGGGGGAAGTGCCGCCTGTCACCTCGCTCTTCGGCGGAGCGCTTATCCTGGTGGGGATTCTCCTGGCCGGCTGGGGGGAAAGGCCCCTATCCTGAGGCCGGATCAAAGACGGGCATTCAAAGAACCTCCCGAAGAAAGGCCAGGCGGAACGGGCGGATGTCCAGGAGCCGTTCCCAGCGGGCCAGGGCACGGTTGAGGAGCGCCGGGGAGACCTCCGAACCCTCTTTCCGGGCCATCGTCCCGGCATCGCTGCGGGCCAGGAGAAGAAGAAGCGCTAGCGCCTGTACCCCCTTGAAAAGCGGCCGGTAAAGGAGCATCTGCTTCCCCTCCACAAAGTGGTGGAGAAAACGCTCCAGAAAAAGGTCGGCGGACTGAACCTCGGTCCAGGGGAGCGCATCCCAGGCCTCCTCCGGCCGGCCGGCCAGCCGCTCCAGCACCTGGATAGCCCGGTCTACCCCTTCCTCCCCCTCGGGACTGTCGGATAGCCCTTCCCGATGCTCACCGGCGTCTTTCCTCAGGCGTTCGGACATCGAGGCCAACTCCTCCGGTCCTAACACGGGGTCAGGGCCGGCGGGCGTAAGCCTCCGCCATTCCCGCCGCAGACGTTCCAGGGAGGACGGGAGGTCGCTTGCCAGCGTCCAGGGGGGAGACAGGAGGGCCTGCTCCCAGAAGAGGTACTCCTCCTGCCCGATTTCCCGTTCCCCATCCAGCGGAATGCACTCCGGCAGGGTGTAGATTTCCTCCATCTCCGAGGCCAGGGCAGCCAGTTCCCCGCGTCGGGAGGAGAATGGCTCCCCCGTGCCGTAGGTGCGCCAGAGGTTCGGACACTCGAAGGTGAGCGAGAAAACGGTCCGGCCGGGCATCAGTACGGGGTAGGCCAGAGGAAAGAGGCGACAGGAAAACGGCTTGGCCTGGGGGCCCAGTTCCCGGTGCACCCGGCAACGCATCTCCGTATCGAGAAAGGCGCAGCGGGTGGGATGGCTGCGGGTGGCAATCGTCTCCTCCAGCCGGCCCCACTGGGTCCCGGGGCGTAGGAGGAAGAGCCGGCCGGCCTCGGATGGGACGACCTCCTCCGGCCAGGGGAAGGTCTCCAGCAGGCGCCGCTCCTCCGGGGAGACCGGGACGGCGTAATGACAGCAGGCGCCGCAGCATAAGCAGGAATGGCGGGCCTCGTTCACCACATAGACCATCTCCGGAGTGATGGGGGGAGGCGGCCGGCTGTCCAGGATGGGCTGCAGGAGGAGGTCCTCGGCCTCGTAAGCGCGCCGCCAGGCGGTCAGAAGTTCCTCCTGCTCCGGGTCCATAAGGAGCATCTGGTCGGAGAGGTCGTCCAGTAGTTCCAGGATGTCGTCGAGCCGCCGGTGAAGGAGGCGGGCCAGTTCCTGGGGGGTGTGGTTCCCGTCCAAGAGGTCCAGGAGCGGCCGGGCTTCCGCTTCCAGTTCAAAGAGGCTGCGCCGGGCCGGATCGTAGAGGAGCACCCCCTCTCCCGGCCGGCCGGGGAGGATTTCCAGATCGGGCCGCAGGCGGGGCCGTTCCATCTCCATCGTGCACCTCCGCTCAGGGGATGGGAGACGGAGTGCAGGTAGGCAGGACCAGCACGCTGAGGGGGACGCTCCGGGCGTTGTTCGTCTCGTCCGATTCGACGACGGTATTCTCCACGTCCACCGTGGCGGTGACCACGGTGTTGAGGACAACGGCCGGACAGACCACTTCGACCCAGGATCCGGGGGCCAAGCCCTCCAGTCGCCAGCGGCAATCCTCCAGTCCCGGACCGGCCAGGGCCAGGTAAAAGGTCTCGGCCGGAGCCGAGCCCATATTGCTTACCCGGACGGCGATGCCGCTGGGCCGGCCGCAGTCAAAGGGTGTGCCTTGGCTCGAACGCACCGACTCCACCCGCAGGTCCGGAAGAAGCGGGCCTCCGCCGGGCGTCCGCGGGGGTGTGGGGGAAGGAAGGCGTGTAGGTGTGGCCGGCGGAGGCGTGGGCGTAACGGAAGGGACGGGGATGGGCGTGAATATGGGGGTGGGGAGGGGTGCCTTCGTGGGGAAGGGGCTGGGCGTGGGGACCGCCGTAGGAAGGGATGTGGCCGTGGCCTGGGGCGTCGGCGCGGGCGGTGGCGTGGGAGGGAGAAAGCCGCGCAGGAGGATGGCCTGGAAAAAGGCGTGGTCCAGCCGGGTCACCTGTTCGCTGGAGAGGTCGCCGTTTCCCCCGGGCGGAGGTTCCTCGTTGCCCAGGCGGTCGCGGGCCTGGACCCGGAAGTAACGGGTAAGGCCCGGAGGGAGTTCCACCTGGCCGGCGGTCCAGGTCGTATCGCGCCAGAGGTCCTGCCAGGGGCCTTCCGTCCCGTCGCGGGCCTGGACGGTGTAGGAGGCGATGCCGCTGCCTTCGTCGGTCCCACTCCAGCGCAGGAAGTACTGGCCGGTGACGGTGCGGTACAGCCCGATGATGGTGGAAGAGGGCGGGCCGGTGTCCACCCCGAAGCGACGTGCCGGGGCCGGCGGCCCTTCGCCACCTTCTCCGTAGGCCCAAACGGACCAGTACAGAGCCGGATAGTCCCGATCCAGGGTCAAGTTGTAGGTCGAAACCAACCCCACGTCTTCCTGGACCAGGGGGTTGGTCAGGTTCTGGTCCAGCGCCACTACCAGACGAAAGCCGTCCACCGTGGCCGTGGCTGGAACCGTCCAGGAGAACTCCACCTCGCGGCTTCTCAACCAGGCGTCGTTCTCGGGAGACTCCGGTTGCGGGGCAGGAGGTGGTTCGGAAATCGGGGAACGGAGCACCCAGCGGGCCGCGTCGTACCAAAGGGAGCGCCAGTAGTCGCCGGCCAGGTCATCCAAGTAGAGATAGCCGCTCGTTCCCCGGTAGAAGGGGTAGGCACCGAGCGAGACCCAGCGCCCCTGTTCTGCCCGCTGGTTGACGGTGACCAGGATGCCGCCGTCGCGGTAGTAGAGGCGGTAGCGGGCGCTTTCGGTGTACTCCGGGAGGCCCTCATCGGTGCAGGAGGGAACCCGGACAAAGACCTCGTACCATCCGGCCCGGGGAAGGTCGGGCCGCCAGATGGCCCAGTTGGTGGATTCCTCGGCACGGGTGACGGTGTGTGTCCAGAAAGAATGTCCGTCCGGGCTACAGCCCTCGTGCCAGTAGACTGGGCTGCGGGTGAAGTCTGGGGAAAGGTCGTCCACCGTGACGGCCTCCTCCTGCGCCTGCAAACGCTGCTGGACATTCTGGCGGATGGTGGGGAGGAGGCCGTAGAGCACGTCTCCGGGGCAGGTCGTCTCGCCGACATCACGGTGGCCGGCGATGTGGTCATAGACCTTGTGGTTGTTGAAACTGCGCCCCAGGGGGTCAATGCCTCGCTGGGAGGCCTTCCAGGCGATGAGCGCTTCCAGGCTCTGCTGGAGGGTGGGAGGCACGGGGACGACAGTGTAGGTGCCCAGGCAACCCACCCCCATTGTGCCGGGGTTGTAACTGCGGGCGTGTCCGCCGATGACGTCGTCTCCACCGGCCCGCCCCTCGTAGATGTTGCCCAGAGGGTCCACCAGGAAGTTGTAGCCGATGTCGCCCCAGCCGCGGGTGTTGGCGTGGTAGTACCAGATGGCGCGGACGCGGGCGGCCCAGTCGGTATCGTCGTTGGGGGTGGCGGTGTGGTGGACGATAACGTGGGTGACGCGAGCGTATTCGGGCGGCCAGCGCGGACTTCCCTCCCCTTCCGGGCAACCCCACTCCACGCGGCTGATGACCGGGGGCTTTTCCACTGCCAAGATTCCCTTGCCCGTCCCCTTGATCCGCAGAATCTCCTGGGTGCTGGGGCCGGCGCGGGCATCAATGAAGGTGAAGGTCAGGCGGTTCAGTTTAGGCAATGCTTCCGGCCGGAGGGAGGAAAAGAGCAGGCGGAACTGGAGGCGTCGGTGCACGCCGTCGCGCTGAGGGATGAAGAGGAGTTTGCCGGTGTGTTGCCCTAAAGGCATAGGGGGGGCGTCGTCCTCCTCCACGATGGTTTGCCAGGGGCTCCAGGCCTCGCCGCTTTCCTCCGGGCTGGTGCGTACCTGCAGGAGGAGGGATGTGCCGGGGGGCAGGTCGGCCTCCCAGATGGTGCCCAGGTCGGAGAAGGGGACAGGGGCGAGGAGGATAGGCGAAGTATAGACGGCGGTGCCGGAGAGGGTGAGTTCCAGCCCGGCCTCCTTGGAGAGCGGCCCTTTGCTCTGGCCAAGGAAAAAGTCGGGGCCGCTCAAAGTAAGGTCGCCGGCGCGGATTTCCGGAGGAGCCTGAGGCCGGCCGGGGAAGGCCTGTCCGGCGACGAGGGGAAGGAGTCCGGACAGGAGGGCCGCGAGGCCGGCCAGGCCGGCCCATACCCAGCGCCAGCGTCGGAAGGTGTGCCTCCACTTGTCCACCGATGCCCGCCTTTCCGGGCCATCCCCGGCCCATATCTTGGACGTATCATAACCCAGGCCCTCTTTTCTGTCAATCTCGGTTGCCTTCCTGGCCGGGGTGTAGTAGAATGCAACCAGAGTACGCCACCGGATGAGAAACTCCGTAACGGGCCTGTTCTGCTGCAAGCGAAAGGTATTTGGGCGCATGGATGAGGAATTTCCTCGGCTGGCCTGGAAATGTTTTTGGGGAAAGGTCCAGGGGATATCGCAGGGGCTGTGGGACTGGATGGGCCGGCACAGCCGACTCCTGCTGATACTCCTTCTTTTGGGCTATTTCCTGCTCTTTTCGGCCGCCTCGATCTTCAAACTGGAGGTGCTCCGCCAGGGTTTTGATCTGGCCGGCAACGAGCAGACGCTCTGGAACACGATGCACGGGCGGTTCTTTCAGACCTCTGTTTTCTTTCCCACGATGCAATACGACTTTGATGACGGACCGGTGCTGCTGCAATTGCCTCTGGCCGGCCTATATGCTCTCTATCCTTCCCCCTATACCCTCCTGATCCTGCAGACGGCGGTTATCGTTCTAGGAGCGCTCCCCCTCTACGCCCTGGCCCGGGACCTTTGGGGACATCCGGCGGCAGGGTTGATGGCCGCCGCCTTTTACCTCCTTCACCCCACCGTTCAGCACATGAATCTCTACGAATTCCAGTACCGTTCCTTCACCATGGCCTTTGCCCTCTGCGCCTTCTACTTCTTCGAACGGCGCAAATACGGCCTGTGGGCCCTTTTCCTTCTCCTGGGCATGGCCACCAAAACCGAATCGGCCCTTCTGGCCATCAGTTTTGGCCTCTATGCCCTGCTGCGAAGGAGGCACTGGGGGTATGTCTTGCCCCCCATCGCAATCGGCGGACTCTGGTTCTACCTGGCCCTGTTTGTTGTGGCCCCGTGCTTTACCCTGGGGGAGAGTTCTTTCGTGGCCGGCATTTACAGTTACGGCTATCTGGGCAACTCCTTCGGAGAAATCCTCCATACCCTCCTCACCCGGCCGCTCTTTGTCCTCTCCCAACTTTTCTGGCCGGAAAAGGTTCGATTTCTGGGGCAAATCCTTTTCCTCTGCGCCTTTTTACCGCTTCTCAGCCCTCGAGAACTTGTCTTGCCGGCACCGATCTTCTTCTTGAACCTTCTCTCGCCCAATCCGGTTCAGTTCAGCCTGTATTACCAGTACCAGGGGTTGATCGTTCCTTTCCTCCTGGTGGCCATGCTCTACGGGCTACGCCGCCTGCAGCGCTTCCTGGACAGCAGGGGAGAGCGCTTCCGATCAGGAGCAGGCCGGTGGCCGGAGATATTCCAGGTTTCCTTTCTCTTGCTTTTGCTCTTTGGGCTGGCTAACTGCCTTCTCTGGAACAATGCCCTCTGGAGCACACTGCGAAAGCGGGATACTTCCCAGCGTATCACCGATGCCCGCGTTGTCGTGGCCCAGGTGCCGGCCAAGGCACCGCTGGCGGCGAGCAGTTTCCTGGCCCCCTTTGTGGCCCGTCGGGAAGGGCTGTACTTTTTCCCAGGAAACCGCTCCTACCCATTCCGAATCTGCCCAGGATCATCGGACGATACCTCCTGTCCGGAGGAATACTTTGTTCCGGCCGATTACCTCCTGACCGACACCTCAGAGGCACTTCCCGAAGCCGGTCGGGAGATGCTCGAGCGTTTTCTGGCCGAAGGAAGTTGGGAGGTTGTGGTCCGGCAGGGGGATTTCATCCTGCTGCGGCGGGTGGAGAACCGTTGGGAAACGGTCCTGCAGCCAGGAGGGGGTGTCCTCCTGCGGGAAGTGAAATAGTGTCTATGCATTGCAAGCCACGGATTGCCGATGGATGAAAAGGTACCGGAGTCCCTTTCCCGGCAGGTTGCCGGAGCCATGTTCTGGAATGTGGCCCTTTTCCCTCTGAAGTTTGCCGTGGGGCTGGTGGCCGGCATCGTCGTTCCTAACCTGCTGGGGCTGGAGCGCTACGGCCTCTACATCCTCATCACCTCGGTCGCTTCTACTATCGGCAGTTATGCCGACCTGGGTATGGAGCGGGCTCTGCCACGCTATATCCCCGAGGTAGCCCATCGCTTCGGAGCCGGGGGGTTGCGGCGTTTCCTGCGGGAGGTCCTGGGGGTCAAACTGAGCCTCATTCTGATCCTCATCCTCCTGCTCAACCTGTTGAGCGGGCCGCTTCTGGGGTATATGCAGGACGGCGAGGCGGAGAAAAGTGCTGTCGCTCAAGCCCGGCTGGAACAGACGAGCGATCCCCAGGAACGGATGCGCCTGGAAGCGGAGTTAGAGGCCCATAAGGCGCTGGCTCACAGGTTGGGGGAGGAAGGCCGGCTGTACCTTCTGGCGATCAGCGTCCTCCTGGCCGGTGGGGCGGCCTTCGATGTCTTTACCCGCCTGCTTATCTCCTACTTCCGGCAGCGGGCCAGCAACATGATCGATTTGGTCGTGGCCACCCTGCAGCCGCTGCTCATCGTCGTGTTGGTGCTGGTGGGATGGGACGTCCGGGGCATCCTGGTAGCACTGGTGACGACGGCGCTCGTGGGGGTAACCATGGCCTGGGGACAGGTACGCCGGGCCATGGCCGGTCTGTCCGAGCGGGCCGGGGAAATCTACCGGCGCTGGCAACAGGTCTGGCCGCGCTTCCTGGCCTTCTCCGGCATTTCCTACATCATCAACCTGAGCACCTGGCTCTATGACCTGGCCTTCCTGAGCCTTTTCACCGCTGCCTACCTGAGCACCCGCGATGTGGCCTCGCTGGGCGTGGCCAGCAAGTTCGTGGGGCTGTTCCTGGGATACCTCATGGTCCCCCTGAGCGGCATCCAGGTGCCCCTCTTCTCTCACCTCTACGCCCGCAAGGAGCCGGCCGAACTTCAGGAGGCCTTTTCTATCCTCGCCCAGTTCCTCCTGCTCCTCCTCCTGCCCACTGGCTGCGGGCTGGCCCTCCTTTCCTCCTCCCTGATCGCGCTCCTCTACCCAGGTTTTCCGCCCGAAACGGCCACGCTGGTGCTCGTCTTCATCGTGGCCATGTTTTTGGAAACGATCATTGGCACGCCCCAGAACATCCTTCAGGTCTATGAGCGCTATGGGGTGATCGTTCTAGCCCGCCTCTCGGCCCTGGTGATCATCCCCCTTCTGATCCTCCTGGTGCCGCGCTACGGGCTGTTAGGGGCAGCAGTGGCGGCCGGGGTAGCCCGGCTGCTGCCGCGAGCGATCACTTTCTTCTACGGGCTGCGCTTCTTCGCCCTGCGCTTTCCCTGGCGCTTTGCCGGACGGGCGGTGGCCGGTTCGACCATCATGGTAGGCCTCCTTTACCCCCTGACCCGCTGGTGGGGTATCGCCCAGGTTCCTTCTTCCTGGACCAGTCGGGGACTGGTCCTGGGGAAAGATTGTGCCATCGCCCTGATCGGCCTGATGATCTTCTGGGCCATTTTCAAGGTCCTCGGGGGACTGGAACCGGAGGGAAAGAGGCGCCTGGCGGAAATGCATTTCCCGTTCAAGGAGTTCCTGCTGAAACTGCTCTGACAGGTTAGGGAGGACGGCCCGATGGTGGTTTGCATGGGAGAGGGGAGTGTAGTACAATGCGGCCGCCGGGAAAATCCGCTGCAAGGCGGATGGGCCGGCAACCATCTCGCCGGAGGTGACATGAAATCTGCGTTTGCCACCCTTCCACGCACCTGCGGCCGGCCGTGGGCCGGCTTTCCGACGCTTTTCTGGCTTCTCGTGGGCCTGGGGTTTCTCCTACGCCTGGTCCTGGCCTTCCTGCCCCTGGAACAACTCCTCATCCTCCTGGAAGACGACGCCTGGATGGTCGCCGCCATCGCTCGCAACCTGGCCCTGGGACGGGGCATCACCGCCGACGGCCTCCATCCGACGAACGGTTTCCATCCTCTCTATCCGCTCACCCTCGGAGCCCTCCCCTACCTGCTGGCCCCCCAAGCCTTAGACGGCGGCCTGCGCGCCAGTTTGCTTTTCTGCGCCCTCCTGAGCACGGCGGCATCCTTCCCCCTCTTTTCCCTGACCCGTCGTTTCGCCGGAGAGAAGGGCGCGCTCCTGGCCGTGGCCCTCTATACCCTCAATCCTTACTTCGCTCGGGTGACGGTGAACGCCATGGAGACCGCCCTGGGGCTCTTTCTCCTCCTCCTCTCGGCCGAGCACTTCTTTCGCTTCGACCGCCGCCACTGGCCGGCGGCACTGGGAGCCGGGTTCCTGGCCGGGCTGAGCGGCCTGGCCCGCCTCGATAACTGGCTCCTTTCTGCCCTTCTCGGGCTCGTCCTCCTTGGGGAAACCCTCCGCCAACGGCTTCTTCCCTCCGTGTTGCTGGCCTATGGCAGTGGGGTCGCCCTGCCGGCCCTGCCCTATTTCCTCTGGAATGCCCTGACCTTTGGCTCCCTCTTCCCCAGTAGTGGACGAGCCCTGGCTTACATGCACTCTTATGCCGATGGGTTTTCCCTGACGAACATTCTGCACTTTATCTACCTGAACCCGGCCCTCTATCTGGGCTTTTTACCGCACGGCCTTCCGGCTCTGGGAATCGGGCTGGGGTTGCTGGCTGCTTACCTGGGAGGGCTTCCCCGGTCGGTATGGCGGGTGCTCCTGCCCGTGGCCGGCTATGCCCTGCTCCTACTGGGCTATTACGCCTACTTCCAGCAGAATTCGAACCCGCGCTACTTTGTCGGGCCGGCCGCCTTTTTCTGCCTCCTCCTTGGCGCGCTCTATGGGCGTCTGTCTCCTCGCCTGCGTCCGACCACCCGCTGGCTCGTGCCGCTGCTGGTGCTGGCACCGGCCTTGGGGCTGAACACCTTCGAGGTGGTGGATACCTATACTCGGAGCGCCTCTATGCCTCAACTGACCCAGCCAGCCATCTACCAGGCCGCCCTTTGGCTGCGGGAGCATCCGGACGCCATACCCACTACCTCCCTCCTGGCAGCCAAGAATTCCGGAATTTTGCAGTATTACTCCGACCATGTGGTCCTGAACATCGACGGCAAACTGAACGCCGAGATCGTCCCGGTGCTGGAGAGACGCGAACTTTACACTTACTTATGTGCCAAGGACGTGGCGTATCTGGTAGACCGCGAGGGGGCCATTGCCGGCCACCTGACCCTTTACAGCCATGAGTTCGGCGACCGGCCAGCCCATCGGGAGGTAAAGTTGTTGGAACGGGTTCGCATTTACCTCCAGTTGCTTCTGAACCGCCTCGGGCTGGATGCTCCTCCGGTGCTGGACGATCCTTCGGGCTTCCACCCGACCCGCCCCTTTAGGGAGGCGGTCGAGGTGGTGCAGACCTTTCCCCGACCTAACACGGCGGAGGACCCGGTGCGCATCTTTCGCCTGCGTTGCCCCCCTCCGCAGCCGGCCCCTCTTCCTGCCGTCGCCGACGCAGAAAACAGGAAGCAACCATGGCCCACTATTTGGTAACCGGCGGGGCCGGCTTTATCGGTTCCCATACAGTAGACCGGCTGCTCGCCCTTGGCCATCGGGTCCGGGTCCTGGACAACCTCTCCACCGGACACCGGGAGAACCTGGCCCATTGCCTGGAGTGGATCGAATGGATCGAGGGCGACCTCCGTTCCTTGGAAACGGTGCGCCAGGCCATGGAAGGGGTGGAGTATGTCCTGCACCTGGGGGCTTTGCCCTCTGTCCCCCGTTCGATTCGCAACCCCTTGGATACCCACACCACCAACACGACCGGCACGCTGCACGTCCTCTTGGCCGCCCGCGATGCCGGCGTCCGTCGGGTGGTGGTGGCTTCCTCTTCCTCGGTCTATGGCGATAACCCCACCATGCCGCGGCGGGAGGACCTGCCCCCACAGCCGCTCTCCCCGTACGCCGCCGGCAAGTTGCTCGGAGAGCATTACGCTCGCATCTTCTATCGCATCTACGGGCTGGAGACGGTTGTCCTGCGCTATTTCAACGTCTTCGGCCCCCGTCAGGACCCCTTTTCGCCGTATTCCGGCGTGATCTCCCGCTTTATCACCGCCGCCCTGCGGGGAGAATCTTACACCATCCACGGCGATGGGCAGCAAACCCGCGACCTGACCTTTGTGGAGAATGCTGTAGCCGCTACCGTGGCTGCCAGCACCGCCCTGGAAGCGGCCGGTGAGGTCATCAATGTGGCCTGTGGCCGACAGACGAGCATCGCCCAACTGGCGGCCATCATTGACCGAATCGTCGGCCGGCAGACACCCATCGTCTACCTGGCGCCCCGCGAGGGCGATGTGCGCTATTCCTTGGCCGATATCTCCAAAGCCCGTCGCCTCCTGGGCTATGAGCCGGCCGTAGATGTGGAAGAAGGGCTGCGCCGCACCGTGGACTGGTATCGGGGGCAAGGACTGTGAAGGTACTCTTTTTCACCACTGCTTATGATCCACGGATGGAAGTCCAGCACGTCCATCAGGAGTTCCTCCAAGCCCTGCAAGCGCGGGGCGGCGAGGTCTCCATCTTGACCACCGTGGGAGGCGAAAGCCGGGGAGAGCCTTATCGCTGGGAAGAAGTTGAGGGCATTCCCATCTGTCGTTTTGCCCTGCGCAGCAGACCGGCCGATGAAGCCCGGAACCTGCTTTCGCGAATCGTCTTTCACTACGACGGCTTTCTCACCATCTGGCAACGCTACCGGGGCTACTTTCGCCTTCGACCGGCTCCCGACCTGGTTCATGTCGAGTCGGCCTACCCGCTGGGAGCGGTGGCCGCCCTGGCGTATCGGAGCGTCCCCATCCCCTACGTGATCACTGTGCGCGGGGCCGACCTTTTCAATGAACCGTCCGCCCGCTTCGGCTACGCGCGCTATCCGCTGGTGCGTCGTCTCCTGCGCCTGGCCTTTCGTTATGCCGCCGCCGTCCGGGCCACCAGCCGACAGACCTATGAACTGGTCTGCTTCTACGGCGCCCCGCCGGAGCGGGTTTCCTTGATCCCGCGCAACATCCGTAACGATTGTTTCCCCGAAGACCTCCCGGCCTTTCGCGCCGCCGCCCGGGCCGAGGTCTTGGAGCGCCATAGTCTGCCGGAGGGAAGCCGTCTGGTGGTAGCAGCCGGCCGGCTGCTACCGATCAAGGGCTTTGACCTCCTCCTACAGGCCCTTCCGACCGTCCTCTCTGCCGTCCCGGAGACCTACTTGCTCCTCTGTGGAGGAAGTCGTCCTGACCCTGTGGTCGGCGATTACCGCACCTACCTGGAGCGGCTGGCCGAGGAATACGGTGTAAGGGAACGGGTTACCTTCACCGGGGAACTCCCGGCCGGCCTCTTCACCCGCTACCTGGCCGCCGCCGACCTGGTGGTTATTTCCTCCATCCGCGAGGGCAGCAATAAGGTGCTTCTGGAGGCGGCGGTGCTGGGGACGCCTTTTGTCGCCACCACCACGAGTGGCACGAGCGACTTTTTCCGCGACCCGCCCGGCGGGGTGGAGGTGCCGCCAGGCGACGTGCCGGCCCTAGGCACTGCCATAGCCGACCTCCTGCGCGATGAAGCGCGCCGCCGCCTTCTGGGGGAGCAAGCAGCCCGTTCCAGCCGGCGTTTTCGCTCAGAGCAGGTGGCGGAGGAAATGTGGCAACTCTACGGCCGGGTCCTAGCCCGGGGGAAAGCAGGGGGTATGTCCCAAATTCGTCGGAATTTTTGACAGATGGCTGAAGATGCGGTAAAATAAATCCGTTTAGAAGGACTTACAAGGAGGAAACCCCATGAAAAAGATTATGCTTCTTCTCTTGCTCGGGGTGGGGATAGTCGGGCTTCTTTCCTGCACTCTTCCCCCGGCCGGGCAGGCGACGGTCCCGACGCCCAACTCGACAACGATCCCTCTGGCCCCACTCCTGGCCCCTCCACCAGGGGAAATCGTCTTCCAGGACGACTTTTCCACCCCCCTGGACACCGTCTGGACCCTCCTGGACATCGAGGAAACACCGGGACAAAAAGCCCTTTGGTACACGCAGGATGGCATCCTCGCCCAGGGCGGGACCAACTTGGGGGATTCGGTAGAACCGGCCTATCTGATGGCCCAGGGCGGTGCGGACTGGACCGATTATATCGTCCAAGTCAACATCTATGTGGATACCAATGACGAAGTCGGCCTGATCTTTCGGGCCAGCGAGGCCGGCTTCTACCGCTTTCGCCTGCGTTCCGAGGCCTTTCAAGCCCCCTATACGGCCGGCTTAGACCGCTACCAAGGGCAGCACTATGAAGTGCTTTGGCACACCGCTGGACTTGGCTTCCCTATTCGCAAGTGGTTTACCCTGCGGATCGAGGTTCAGGGAGACACCTTCACGATCTCGCTGGATGGCAAAGCCGTGGCCACCGTTCAGGACGCCACTTTTCCCCAGGGAGGTATCGGCTTCTACGCCTGGGCCGAGGGAGGGGTCTACTTCGATAACCTCGTGGTTACGCGCTAGAAGACGAACAACTCCCTGACCGATGGAGAGGAAGCGATGAAGGAAAAGAACGAGAACGGGTCACCGATGCGCCTGGACTGGCGTATTATCCTGCTGGTCCTTTGTACCTTCGTGGTTACCTCCACCTTCATTGGCCTCTGGTTGCCCTTACGGATCACCTCCGCGGCCGACTGGACCTCCCCCCAGAACATCTCCAATGCCACCTATGGCGCCTTCAACCCGGAGATGGCCTTCGACTCCCAAGGCTACAGCCACGTCGTCTGGTACGGCGATGCCGAAATTAGCGATAACTGGGCCGTCTGGTATACCAACAACCGTGGCGGCACCTGGGCCACGCCCAAGAAGATCGCCACTGGCGCGAGTCTCCGCTTTCCCAAGATCGAGGCGGATCCGGCGAACGGATTGCACGTCGTCTTCGAAGATCATAACAACGCTGAGATATTTTACGTTTACTCGACCGACTACGGAGTTACCTGGAGCGCCAAACAGAACATCTCCGCTTCCCCCGGCAAGGCCTACGAGCCCTCTCTCTGCACCGACGTCGAAGGCAATGTCCATGCCGTCTGGATTGATAACCGCTGGGCCGGGGGTTCCCTCTACCAGTTGACCTACAGCAAGCGCAGCGGCGGCACGTGGTCCACGCCAGTGCGTGTTCAGAGTAGCATCGGCCTCAACAAAAACCCCCGGGTGACGGCGACGGGAAGCGGGGCTGACTTGCGCCTCCACATCGTTTTCTATGGCAAGTCTTCCGATACCGCCCCGGACTATGAATACGAACTCTACTACGTGCGCGGCACGGGGAGCAGCTGGGAATCACCGCGCAACCTCTCCAACTCGCCCAGTTACGCCAGTTACAGCCCCGACATCGCCCGGAGCACGCCGACCGGACTCCATATCGCCTGGGATGAGACTCCTCCCGGTGGCTACCATGACATTTACATGGTAAACTCGACCGATGGGGGCAGCACCTGGTCTTCGGCGTTGCGTATCGTCATCAATCCTAGCCTTTCGCGCTATCCGGCGGTGGCCTATGGCAACCCCAGTTACGTACAGGTGGTCTATGATGACAACGTGGCCGGAAACGGAGATGTCTTCTATTCCTACTACGATCCGGCCAGCGGCTACCTGGCCTCTCCCGTCAATCTGGCCAATACTTCAGGGGAATCCAAGGAGTCCGATGTTATTGCCAATGCCTGTCGGGTGGGAGTGGCTTGGATGGACAAGGGGACGATCTGGAATGTCCTCTATATCACAACTCCTCCTACCTCACCGGGTCCATGTCCGGGCACTCCTACCCCCACCGTCCCCACAGCCACGCCCATTCCTCCCACCCCCACTCCTACCCCCACCCCCGACCCACGCCCCCACGGCTGGGTGAACATCGAGGCCTACGATCCCCCCTACAACCAGAATTACACCCGCCAGTTGACGGTCTCCCTCCAACTTTCGGCCACCTCCGACATCGGAGCCAACGTGGTTGAGATGCGGGTCTGTAACCTGGGCGCCTGTACCCCACTGCCCAACTGGATTCCCTTTGCCACCGGCATCGCCAACTGGACGCTTTTGCCTACCACGTATGATTGCGAGTACAAGTGGGTGCAGGCCTGGTTCCGCGACGACCGCGACCCGCCCAACGAGTCCATCGCTTACGCCGATTACATCGCCTATGACAACTACCTCACGGCCACGATGATGCTCAACGGGGGAAACCCCTACGTCAACCGCACCATCGTCATGGTCAACTCGGTGGACCTGGACGGCCAGCAGCCGGATTGCTCCGGCCTGCGCGACATGCGGTTGCGGGAGGACCAGCCGGGCCTCACCTATACCCTCTGGATCAGTTTCCAGGAGAACCTCTACTTCTTCCTCCAGCCCTCCGGCCCACTGACCCGCACGGTAGAGGTGCAGTACCGCGACCGGGCCGGCAACGTGGGCACTTTTTCTGACACCATCACCCTGGACATGAACCCGCCCTACAGCGGTACGCCGCCGACGCTCCATAGCGCCACTACCCACCTCCTCATCCCCGTCACCGGCCTCCAGGCCTATGACGACGAGAGTGGTGTGCGGAACGTCTGGTTTGCCAACCGGGGGAACGGGCCGTGGTATTCTATGCCTTACCATGCCCCTCCCTATACCTACACCTGGAACCTGGCCTATGGGGGACCACCCTTCCAGTCGCCGGAGCAGCACTATGTCTACGTGAAATATGAGGATGGCTCCGGCTACGGCTCCCTGCCGGGCAACTTTTCGCCGGTCTATTCCTCTGCCATCTCGGTCAGCGGCATCTCCAACATCTTCCTGCCCCTTCTCCTGAAGGATTCCGGGGGCTTGGCCGCCGTCCTTCCGCCGGCCCCGTCGGCGGACACCGGCCTTTTCCTCCTGGCCTGGCCGCAGCGGGCCGCTCCGGGTGAGCGTGTCCTCCTCTACCTGGTCGCCCAGAAGGTGCCGGACGCCGCGGGCGAGGGGACGCTGCGTCTGACCTTGCCCGAGGGGCTGCGGGTCGTCCGCGCCTGGAGCGCCTACGGCCGGCTGATCCAGGTGGAGGAGCGCCGGGTGCTTTCCCAGGAGAGACGCTCTCGGCCGCTGCCCTGGATTTTGGTCGAGGCCCAGGTAGAAGAGGGGGCCGGCCGGCAACTCCAGGTGCAGGGGGAGATGTCCTGGGGAGAGAATACCCTCCAGGCCGCGCCTCTCTGGGTCGAGAGCCGTCAGCCGTGAGGCCTCTGCCCTCTTCGATCGCCCATCCCGGGCCCGCCCGGCCTCGCCGGGTGGACCCGGGATGGGTGGCTTTGCTTCTCCTCTTCTTTCTTTCCCTTCCCTTGGTCACTCCACGCCTCTATGCCGTGGATTCAGTGGAATATTTTTCCTATCTGCATTCCATCCTCTTCGACGGCGACCTGGATTTTACCAACGAGTACCGTTACTTCCAGCAACTCAACCCTCGGGCCGGAATCGAGGGGGTACTCGACAAGCGCGACCCCACCACCGGCCTGCCGCTGAACGTCGCCCCGGTGGGGACGGCCCTCTTCTGGTCGCCGGCCTACCTCCTGGCCCACGGCGGCATCCTCCTGGCCCGCGCCCTGGGAGTCCCGGTGGAGGCCGACGGCCTTTCCCAACCCTACACCTTGGCCGTCTGCTACGCCTCGGTGCTCTATGCCTTCGCCGGCCTCTCCCTTTCTTACTGCCTTTGCCGTCGCTTCTTCTCCTCCCTTGCCTCGGCCTTGGCCGTATCCGTCGTCTGGCTGGCCACGCCGGCCTTTTTCTACAGCCACGCCAGCCCCCCTTGGTCGCATAGCGTCTCCCTTTTCTCCGTGGCCCTCCTGATCTACACTTGGTATACCACCCGCGACCGGCCTACCCCGACCCGCTTCTTTGTCCTGGGCCTCCTGGGAGGACTTACGGCACTGGTGCGTGAGCAGGATGTGGTCTTTTTACTCATTCCGGCCGTCGAGCTACTTGCGGCCTGGCGTCGGGGCACGGCACGCCCGCTCCCCGCCCTCCTGGGCCGGCTGGCCCTCCTGGGGACGGGGGCGTTCTTTGCCTTTGCCCCGCAACTGGCCGTCTACCGTGTCCTGGGCGGCCGCTTCGCCCCCAACCCAACCGTGGCCGACAAGTTCACCTGGTGGAGCCCCCGCTTCTTTCAGGTGCTGGGAGACCTCCATTACGGGCTGCTGGTATGGTGCCCGGTCCTCATCCCTGCCCTGGTCGGCCTCTTCCTCCTTGGACGCCGGGACCGGCTTCTAGGTCTGGCCCTGGGGCTTTCCTTCCTGGCCCAGGTCTATCTCACTGGCGCTTACCTCACCTGGATGGGCCCCGGTTCCTTCGGCCCCCGGCGCTTCATCGCCAGCAGCGTCATCTTTGCCCTGGGGCTGGCCGCTCTCCTCTCCTTCCTGCGGGAAAAGGGCTGGCCGGCCTGGGTGCTGATCGGATTGGGCGGCCTTTTCGTCGCCTGGAACCTGGGGCTGATCGCTAACTGGATTCTCTACCCCGAGGAGCGTACCTCCGGCCTGCTCTGGGATCGCCTGCCGCAACGCCTGTTCTGGGAGATCCCTCGCCAGGCGCTCGATTTTCTCCGGCGCCTGTTCCTGGAACGGAGCAGCCTTTACCGGGATCCCGGGGGATACTAAGGGGCCTCGGCCAGCACGAAGCGTTGATCGTTTAGTCTTGAGATCCCCCAGCCTTGTGCCCTGAGGCCCGGTAGACCGTCGGAGTGTTGACTGTTCGCCCTTCGTTCCTGTCGGGCTAGCCAGTTCTGTTGAACGTTCTACCCCTGTCCCCTGCGCCCTATGCCCTGGTGGACCGTTGGGCGTTCCCCCTGGTCGTTCCTAGCGGGGCCGGCCCATGTACCCCCAGGGGTATGTGGTCGGGAATCGGGGAAGCGCCGCGTTGCCAACCGTTGCCGGCCGGGAAGACCCTACTCTGTCTCTCCCCCCAAGCGGGGAGGGAACTCGCAGTTTGAGGCGGGGGCAGAGGCAGTTTCGGGCATAAGGACGGGTGCCCACCGGGTTCGGCCGGGCCACGGGGACACTTTGACGCCGGCGGCAGCGCCTTTCTGCGGGGGGCTTCGGGGGGCATGCCCTGCCCCCCGACGGGGGTGCAGGGGGCAGAGCCCCCGACAAAGGGGCCGGCCGGCGCTTCGGGACACGCCTTGGGCCGAACGGCCCGGCCCGCCGGCCGGAAGCGAGGCCGGCCTATCCGACCCCACCCGGGCCCTCCCCGCAAGCGGGGACCCCCCCCCCCCCCCCCCCCCCCCCCCCCCCCCCCCCCCCCCCCCCCCCCCCCCCCCCCCCCCCCCCCCCCCCCCCCCCCCCCCCACAAAGGGGCCGGCCGGCGTTTCGGGACACACCTTGGGCCGAGCGGCCCGGCCCGCCGGCCGAAAGCGAGGCCGGCCTATCCGACCCCACTCGGGCCCTCCCCCCAAGCGGGGAACCCCCACCCTGGCCCTCCCCCACACGGGGGGAGGGACTTGCAAGGATGCCCTCCGCCGAGCGGCCCGGCTCGCCGGCCAGGGCCCGATGCCCGCTTGGGATCGCGATGTTGACAGACAGAGGTGTTTACTGTATCCTATTCCAGGGAAATATTTGCCCATACTTTGAAGGACGGGTACAACCCGATCCGGGGAGGATGCCGTGGTTATTTCAGGGGCACCCCGTTGCCCTCATTGTGGGGCTGACGTGGGGTGGGGGGAACGACGCTGTCCTTACTGCGGCAGTTCCTTGCTTCCACACACCCAGGCGCGGCCGGGGGCACTCATCGGCGGCCCTTTTCCTAAGCAACTGCGGGTGGAACGGGAGGGACTGGTGCGGGCCTGTCATCGTTTGTACGATGGCGACATGCTTTTGGGCACCTTTACCCAGCGCTGGCCGGCCGGTATCCGCTTCTTCTCCGCCCGGGGCTATCGCTACCATACCCGAAGGAGGCGCATGTTACGTCTGGTCCTGCACTGGACGTGCGGGCCGGCCCTGGTGGCCTGGGTAGAGCAATCTCGCTTCTGGATTCGACGCTACCGTCTGCACTATGGAGGAAACCGCTACTGGCTGTCCTCGGCCTCGCCGATGTCGCTCCGTTTCCTCCTGAGCGATGAGGTGGGAACCCTCCTGGCCGAACTGGCTCCGGGCCGGCCGTTTCGCCACCGTGCCCCGAGCATCACCGTGTATGCCCCGGTGGCCTTGGAGGTAGTGGCCCTGGCCTATGCCACGGCCCTAGTCCTCTGGCGCCAGGCAGCCACGGCATAGGCCCCGGGGGAGGCGCGCAATGGACCTCTTCGCCATCGGCCGTAGGGAACAACTGGAACGGGAGGCTCCGCTGGCCGCCCGGATGCGGCCGCGGGATCTGGATGAGTTCGTCGGCCAAGAACATATTATCGGCCCGGGGAAACTCCTACGCCGGGCCATCGAAGCCGACCGCCTTTTCTCTTCCATTATCCTCTGGGGACCGCCGGGCACGGGTAAGACGACCCTGGCCTATATCATCTCCCAGCGTACGAAAAGCCACTTTGAGACGATCAGTGCCGTTCTGGCCGGCGTGGGCGACCTGCGTAAGGTGGTGGACGAAGCGAAAGAGCGCCGCCTCCTCTACGGTCAGCGCACCATCCTCCTGGTGGAGGAAATTCACCGCTGGAACAAGGCCCAGCAGGATGCTCTCCTCCCCCACGTCGAGGACGGCACGATCGTCCTCATCGGCTCCACCACCGAGAACCCCTATTTCGAGGTGATTCCTCCCCTGGTCTCTCGTTCGCGCATCTTCCAACTGCGCCCGTTGACAGAGGAGGAGATCGTCTTGCTCCTGCGCCGGGCGCTTGCGGATCCCGAGCGGGGCTACGGCGGCCGGAAGGTGGCCGTGACCCAGGAGGCGCTGGAGCACCTGGCCCGGGTGGCCGGCGGCGATGCCCGCACCGCCCTCAACGCCTTGGAACTGGCCGTAGAATCCACCGCCCCGGCCGAGGACGGCTGTATCTACATTGACCTGGAGGTGGCCCAGGATTCCATCCAGCGCCGCGCCCTGCGCTACGACCGGGCCGGCGATGAGCATTATGACACCATCTCCGCCTTTATCAAAAGCGTGCGCGGTTCCGACCCCGATGCCGCCCTCTACTGGCTGGCCAAGATGCTCTACGCCGGCGAGGACCCCAAGTTCATTATGCGCCGGCTGCTCATCTTGGCCGCCGAAGATGTCGGCCTGGCCGATCCCCAGGCCATCGTGGTGGTGGCGGCCTGTGCCCGTGCCCTGGAGTGGTGTGGCCTGCCGGAAGGCCAGTACCACCTGGCCGAGGCCACCCTCTACCTGGCCACGGCTCCCAAGTCCAACAGCGTAGGGGCCTACTGGAAGGCCCTGGCCGAGATCGAGGAGCACGGGGCCCGCGAGGTGCCCCTCTACCTCCGCGATGCCAGCCGCGACGGAGCAGCCCTGGGCCACGGCAAGGGCTACCTCTATCCCCACGAGTTTCCCGGCCACTGGGTAGAGCAGCGCTATTTGCCGGAGGGGGTGGAAGGGGGCTGGTTCCGGCCCGGAGAACTTGGTTACGAGCAGAAAATTCGGGAGTGGCTGGAGAAGTTGCGGGAGGGCAAGGCTTAGGGCCTATCTGAAAAACCCTTTGTGGGTAGGCGAAGGCATTGCCTTCGCCTACCCAGGCGGAGGTTTTCGGATAGACTTAGGAGATCACCCCGATCTCTTTCCCTACGCGCTCAAAGGCTTCCAGAACGCGGTCCATCTGCTCGTCGGTGTGGGTGGCCATATAACTGGTGCGCAGGAGAGACATGCCGGGGGGCACGGCCGGCTCGATCACCGGGTTGACATAAATGCCTTCCTCATACAGCCGTTTCCACATAAAGCCCGTGCTCATCCGGTCGCCGATAATGATCGGGATGATCGGAGTGACGGAGTTTCCGGTGTTATAGCCCATCCGTTGGAACTCCCGTCGCATCCGGTCGGCGATGCTCAGGAGACGGGTGCGGCGCTCGGGTTCGGTCTCCATAATCTCCAGGGCGGCCATAGCGGCAGCGACGTTGGGCGGGGTAATGCTGGCGCTGAAGATGAGCGAGCGGGCCATGTGCTGGACGTAGTGAATCACCGGTTCGTCGCCCACGATAAAGCCGCCTAGCGAGGCGAACGACTTGCTGAAGGTGCCCATGATGATGTCCACCTGGTCGTGCAGGCCGAAGTGGGCGGCCGTACCCCGCCCGTCGCCCAGGACGCCGATGGAATGGGCATCGTCCACCATCAGGCGCGCCCCGTACTTTTTGCAGAGCGGGACGATCTCCGGCAGATTGGCCAGATCTCCTCCCATGCTGAACACGCCGTCCACGACGACCAGTTTGCCGCTCCCCTCCGGACAGGAAGCCAAGACGCGCTCCAAGTCGGCCATATCGTTATGGCGAAAGCGTTTCATTGAGCCGAAGGCGAGCCGGCAGCCGTCCACGATGCTGGCGTGGTCTTCTTTATCGGTAATCACCACGTCGTTCCGTCCCACCAGGGCAGAGATGGCTCCCAGGTTGGTCTGGAAGCCGGTGCTGAAGACGAGGGCCTTTTCTTTCCCCATGAAGCGGGCCAGCCGTGCCTCCAGTTCCTCGATCAGGGCCAGGTTGCCGTTGAGGAAGCGGGAACCGGTGCAACTGGTGCCGTAGCGCCGGATGGCTTCGATAGCCGCTTCTCGAACTTTGGGATGGGTAGTCAGTCCGAGGTAGTTGTTGGAGCCGATCATAATTAGACGATGCCCCCGGATGGTGACCTCGGTGCCCTCGGTGTCCTCCAGCGGGAGGAAATAGGGGTAATATCCCCCGGCCATGGCCTCTTTAGCCTCGGTGAACTGGTAGCACTTTTCGAACAGGTCCATCTTCTTCCTCGCTTTCCTGGCTGTAACTGTTCCGCTTGGTTACGGAAAGTGTGGCACCGTGCCCCTGCAGGAGCGTGGACGCGGTTTCAACTTCCGGAACAGTTCCAGTATAACACAGGGGCGGCCGGGCGGTCAAATGCCGTTTGACGGGAAGGCCGGCTCCTGCTATAATTGTAACATAGAGACCCGTTGGAGGACAGGATGCGCAAATTGCCCCGATGGATAGCGGCCGGCCTCTTTCTCCTGCTTCTGGCCTGTGCGACAGGTTCGGGCAGCGTCCCCTTCTACGAACTGGTGGCCGACCCGACCCGCTACGGCGGCCAGGAGGTCACCGTCCTCGGCTTCTATTACCAGAAGGAGGGGGAACAACTCCTGGTCATCGGGGTGCGTACGGACGACGGCTTCCAGAACCCGGCCCCTCTGGGCCAGGCCATCTGGGTCGAGGGGATGCCGCAGGAGGTCCTGGAGCGCCTCAATATGGCCTCGGGAGCCGTCTACGGCATGGTCGAGGTCACCGGGCGGTTCGAGGCCGGCGCTTTTGGGCCGGAGGGAAGGTACCCGGCCCGCCTGCTCATCCTGGATCCAAAGCGTGTCCTCGCGCTGGAGGCCGCCCAGATGCGGCAGGACTGGGTGCCGGCCGACCTCGTCATCTCCGGCACGCTCCGTCTGGCCGACCTCCTTCAAAATCCCGAGGCCTATCGGGGACAGGTCATCTCCGTCGTGGCCTTTTATTATGCTACACCCAAGCCCTCGCCCGAGGAAGCCCAGCAGAAAGGGTACACCTCTGTCTTGGCCGAGGGCATCCGCAGCCTGGACGGCGTGCACAATGCCGTGCCGATCGGCAAGCAGATCTGGGTCGAGGGGATGCCGCCCGATGTGCCGCCGAGACTCCATCAGGCCGAAGGCGGCATCGTCCACGGCCTGGTGCGGGCGACCGGCATCTTCCAGATCGGCAAGTACGGCCCCGGCGGGGCCTATCCTTACCGGCTGAACGTGCGCCAGGCCGAGCCGTTGACTTCCGTTTCACGGTAACCTATTCCGCGTCCAGGCATTTTGTAGTGGGGGAACGCCTTGTCCCTGCCTTATGTGGTCGAGCCGATGACGCCGGCCGATCTGGACGAAGTGATGGCCATCGAACGGGCCAGTTTCCTGATGCCCTGGTCCAAGCGGGCTTTTCTTTCGGAACTGGTCCTGCCCTATAGTGTCTTTCGTGTGGCCCGCCTGAAACGGGGAGCCAGGAATCAGGGGGATATGGAAGAGGTTTTGCTGCCACGGCGCCGGTGGCTGGGAAGGAAAAGCAGGCCGGAGCGCCCCCCGGTGCTTGGCTATGCCGGCTTTCAGGTCGTCTTGGACGAGGGACACATTATGACGATCGCCGTGCATCCGCAGCATCGCCGGCGCGGCCTGGGCACGCTCCTCCTCCTGGACCTCTTTGAACAGGCCCGGGAGCGGGGCGTGCAACGTCTGACATTGGAGGTACGCGTCTCCAATGTGGCGGCGCAGCGTCTTTACGAGGCCTTTGGCTTTCATCTGGAGGGCCGCCGTCTGCACTACTACGGCGATGGGGAGGATGCCCTGATTCTCTGGTCCGAACCGCTGGATAGCCGCCAGACTCAAGCCCGGCTGGAAGCGTTGCGCGGCCGGCTACTGGCCCGCCTGGAGGCCCAAGGTGTCCCTGATCCTGGCTCTGGAGACCTCGTGCGATGAGACGGCCGCTGCTCTGGTGCAGGACGGCCGACGGATTGTTTCCAACGTCGTGGCCTCGCAGGTAGACCTGCACCGCGAGACCAGCGGCATCGTGCCCGAGGTGGCCTCCCGTGAGCACGTCCTGAAGATCCTTCCTGTCCTGGAGGAGGCGCTTTCGCCTCTGGAGGAACCGGCCCGGGGGGTGGACGCTATAGCCGTAACCTATGGGCCGGGACTGGCCGGCTCCCTCCTGGTAGGGGTGAACGTGGCCAAGGCGCTGGCCTTTGCCTGGGGAAAGCCGCTTCTGGCCGTACATCACCTGGAGGCCCACATCTACGCCAACTGGCTTCTGTGGGGCGAAGAGGAAGCGGAACCGCCCCGTTTTCCCTGCCTCTGCCTGGTCATTTCAGGCGGGCATACCTCCCTCATCCTGATGGAAGACCACGGGCGCTATCGGATGCTAGGACAGACGCTGGACGATGCCGCCGGGGAGGCCCTGGACAAGGCGGCCCGCATCTTGGGGCTGGGCTATCCGGGTGGGCCGCTCATCGAACAGGCGGCCCGGCAGGGGCAGGCCGGCCGCTACCGCCTGCCGCGTTCCTGGCTGCGGGGGACGCACGATTTCTCTTTCAGCGGGCTGAAGACGGCGCTCTATCGGCTGGCTCAGGAGGAGCGCCGTCGTCAGGCCGGCCTGCACTACGGTCGAGAGGAGGGGCGTCCCGGGGAAGTGCCCCGGCTGAGCCGGGCGGGTGAATTCTCCCCCCTGCCGCCCCAGGTGACCGCGGACCTGGCGGCGGCCTTCCAGGAGGCGGTCTTTGAAATCCTGGTGCGCAAGACGGCCGAGGCGGCCGGCATCTACGGCGTGCAGGAGGTGCTTCTGGCCGGCGGGGTGGCGGCGAATGCCCGGCTGCGGGAGGAGATGCAACTGCACCTGAGCGTGCCGCTGCGCGTCCCTCCGCCGTTCCTCTGCACCGACAACGCCGCCATGGTCGCTGCGGCTGGCCATTTCCATCTCCTGCAGGGCAAGACGGCACCCTGGGACTTGGATGTCTATCCGAATTTGCCGTTGATCGTCTCCTAGGAGGAGCATATGTCTTACAAAATCGTCGTTCGGGTCAAAGAGGTCAAGGGCCGCTGCGCTTTCGGCCATCAGGTCGGGGATGAGATCGTCTTCGACGGCGAGACTGTGCAGGGGCGGGTTTGTCTTTCTGCCCTCTACAGTTTTCTGCCCAAGGTCTTTGCCATGGCCTATGGGGCGCAATTCCCCTGGCTGAAGGACCCCAACGTGGCCACCCACGCCTGTCCGGATGCCTATAACCCGGTCGTCTTTGAGGTGGTACGCCTGGGCGAGGTAAGAGGCCAAAGATGACCTGGGAGAAGCGTTTCCCTTTTGACCAACCGTTCGTCTGGTGGCCCGATGAGGGATACCGGAGGCGAAGCCGTCTCCGGCGTTTCCTGGAGCGGCATGGCCTGCCCGATCTGGAAGCGCTGCAATCCCGGGCTGCCGCTGACGTGGGCTGGTTCTGGGAAGCGGTCTTCCAGGACCTGGGCCTCGAGTTCTATGAGCCGTACAGCCAGGTGGTGGACTTGTCCGGCGGCTTTCCCTGGCCGGCGTGGTGTGTAGGGGCCAGGTTGAATATCGTCCACAACTGCCTGGACCGCTGGATCGGCACGCCGACCCAGAACCGTGTGGCTGTGCGCTGGGAGGGGGAGGAGGGGGCCGTTCGGCTGTTCTCTTACCGGGATCTCTGCCGCGAAGTTAACCGTGTGGCGGCGGCGTTGCGGGCATCCGGCCTGGGCCGGGGCGACGTCGTCGGCCTCTACATGCCGATGGTGCCCGAGATCGTTATCGCGCTTTTGGCCGTGGCCAAGGTCGGTGGGGTCATCCTGCCCCTCTTCTCGGGCTTTGGTCCGGCGGCCATCGCCACGCGCCTTTCGGATGCCGAAGCCCGGGCCCTCTTTACCGTGGACGGCACCTTCCGCCGGGGCAAGCCGGTGGCGATGAAGCCGGTAGCCGATGAGGCCCTGGCTGAGGTGCACTCGGTGCGGAAGGTGATCGTCCTCCGCCGCGCCGGCCTGAGCGTGGCGATGGCCGCCGGCCGGGATGTCTGGTGGGAGGATTTCGTTGCCGGCCGGCCGTATTCCTTTCCCACCGAGCGCACCTCCGCCGAGGATGCGTTGATGATCATCTATACCAGCGGCACCACCGGCCGGCCCAAAGGCGCTTTGCATACTCATTGCGGCTTTCCCATCAAGTCTGCCCAGGATATGGCCCACGGCTTTGACATCCAGGAGGGGGATACGATCTCCTGGATGACCGATATGGGCTGGATGATGGGGCCGTGGCTCGTCTTCGGTGCGCTGCTTCTGGGCGCCACCATGTTCCTCTACGACGGCGTGCCCGACTATCCGGATGTAGACCGGGTCTGGGCCCTGGTGGAACGCCACGGCGTCACCTGTCTGGGCGTCGCCCCCACCTTCATCCGGGCCATGATGGGCCACGGCGAGAAGCCGGTGAGGCGCCATGACCTGAGCACCCTGCGTATCCTGGGCTCGACCGGCGAGCCGTGGAACCCCGAGGCCTGGCGCTGGTTTTTTGAAGTGGTCGGAGGCGGCCGGCTGCCGATCATCAACTACTCGGGCGGGACGGAGGTAAGCGGGGGCATCCTTCTGGGCAACGTCCTGACCCCGCTCAAACCCTGCGCCTTTTCCGGCCCGGCTCCGGGGATGGCGGCCGACGTGGTGAACGAAAGCGGGAACTCCATCCGCGGCCAGGTGGGGGAGTTGGTGGTGCGCCGGCCTTGGATCGGCATGACCCGGGGCTTCTGGAAGGACCCTCAACGCTATCTCGAAACGTACTGGAGCCGTTTCCCTGACGTCTGGGTTCACGGAGATTATGCCGCGGTAGACGAGGATGACCAGTGGTTCATCCTGGGGCGATCGGACGACACGATCAAGGTGGCGGGAAAACGGGTCGGGCCGGCCGAAATCGAAAGCATCCTGGTGGACCACCCGGCCGTGGCCGAAGCAGCGGCCATCGGCGTGCCGGATGAAATCAAAGGGGAAGCGGTTATGGCCTTTGTGGTATTGCACCCCGGCTTTGAACCGGGTGAAACGTTGCGGGCCGAACTGGAAGGAAGGGTAGTGAGGGAGATGGGCAAGCCTTTTGCCCCGAAGGCTGTGCTCTTTGTGCGCGACCTTCCGAAGACACGCAACGCCAAGGTGATGCGCCGGCTGATCCGCGCCGCCTACCTGGGCCAGCCGGCCGGAGACCTGAGCGCCCTGGTCAACCCGGAAGCGATGGAGGAGATCCGCCATCCGTCGTAGGTATGGACCAATGTGGAGGTGTCCTATGAAAAAGGTGCTCCTTTCCGGCTTTCTCCTTTTCGTCCTCCTTTTCCCGGCCCAGAGTTGGATCGGGCCGGCCTGGGGGAAGGCCCCCGACTATCTTCGCGCGACCATCTATGAGATACAGTACACCGGCGATCCCGGCGACGGCACCTACCCTTCGCCTTACTATAACCAGTACGTTGCCACATCGGGGGTGGTCGTGGCCGTCTACCCCTCCTATTACGGCGGGGCCTATGTGATAGAGGACCCGGCCGGCGGGCCCTGGAGCGGCATCATGGTCTTTGACAGTTGCCACAAGCCGGCCGTGGGCGATGCATTGGAACTCGTCGCCTTGGTGGACGAATACTACGGCTTCACCGAACTCAAAAGCATCCGCGCCTACACCGTTACCGCTTCCGGCCAGCCCCTCCCTCCGGCCGTCCTCACCGATACCGCCCACCTCTCCACGGCCAACCCCGCCTGGGCCGAGGCCCTGGAGAGCGTCCTGGTGCGGGTGGAGTGGGTCACCGTGACCAACCCGAACCTGGGCTACGGAGAGTGGGAGATCAACGACGGCAGTGGGCCGGCCCGCGTGGACGACGTGGCCGGCTACGCCTATACCCCTCACCTGAACGATGTCCTGGAGGCCATCACCGGGACGCTCTGGTACACCTACAACGACTACAAGGTCGAGCCCCGAAGCGATGCCGACATCGTCCTGCATGACGAAACCCCGCCCTTCCTCCTCTCCACCGTTCCCGCGCCGGGAGCCACCGGCGTCAGCCTCTATGAGCCGCTGCGGGCCACCTTCAGCGAAGACATCCGGCCGGAAACGCTGAACTGGGTTCTGGTCGGGCCAACCGGCTTCCTCTCCGCCACCGTCGCCTACGACGCCTCTACCTACCGTGCTACCCTGACCCCGGCCGACTTTCTCGAAGCCTACACCCGCTACACCTCCACTATCGCCGGAAGTCTGGAGGACCTCCGAGGCAACCCGATGGGAGCCGACTATACCTGGTCTTTCACCACGGGAGAAGCCGACACCCAGCCCCCCCGGGTGTATCGGATATACCCGCCTTCGGGAGCCGCAGGGGTAAGCATCTACACCTCCGTCCTCATCACCTTCACCGAGGCGATGGACCCGGCGACGATCAACCCGAACACCGTTCTCCTGCTCCGTGGCGGGACGACTCCGGTGGCCGGCCGCGTCTCTTACGACCCGGCCCGTTTCCGGGCCACCTTCACCCCGCAACTGCTCCTAGAGGAAAATACCTTTTACCAGGCCAAGGTGAGCCAAGATGTTGCCGACCGGGCCGGAAACCGGCTGGGCTATGACCACACCTGGACCTTCCGCACCGGTGCGGCTCCGGCCTTTTCCTGTTATCATGGCGACCTCCACAACCACACCTCTTACTCCGACGGCGCACTTACCCCAACCGTAGCCCTGGCGACCGGCCGGGCCAACGGCCTGGACTTTATGGCGATCACCGACCACTCCTACGCCGTAGACGACGCCGAGTGGGAGGATACCTTGGCGGCGGTACAGGCGGCCACCGTCCCCGGCGAGTTCGTGGCCATCCGTGGGGCGGAGTGGACCCAGGGATCGGAGGGCCATATCAACGTCTACAACACCGTCCGCCACCCCACGCGCAGCAATATGGGCTATGCCTACGGCGATTACGTCCCCGGCCTAGAGGACGGGGTCACCGTCATCGGCTTCTATACCTGGATGGTGCATACCGGCACCCAGGCCGTAGACGATACCGGGACGCTGGCCCAGTTCAACCATCCCGGCTGGATGAACTTTAACGACTGGGCCTACCACCCCGAAGCGCTGGACCTCCTCCCGCTCGCCGAGATGGGCAACGGCTACGGGGCCTCCTATGTCTGGTCGGAGGAGCAATCGCTCCGTGCCCTGGACTATGGCTGGCGGGTAGCCCCCACCGATAATGCCGACATGCACAGCCCGGAGTGGGGAGCCTACCCCATACGTACGGGCATCTGGGCGACAGAACTTACCAAGGCCGGGGTGATGGAGGCCCTCCGCGCCCGCCGCACCTTTGCCACCGAAGACGTCAACTATGAACTGGCCTTCAAGGCCAACGGCTACTGGATGGGTTCGGAGATTCCCAACGCAGGGACGATTTCCTTCCAGGTAACCGGCCACGACCCGGATGGCGAAGGGGGCGCCCTCGTCGAACTGGTGAGCGATATGGGCCGGGTGCTCCTTTCCACCACGGTGGATGCCGATTTCACCTGGACACCTTCCCTGGCCATCGCCCCTGGCGTGCACTATTACTATATCCGCGTTACCCAGTCCGACGGCGACCGTATCGCCTCCGCTCCGGTCTGGACGGAAGGGGACGAGGACGTGTCCATCACCGATTTCACCATCCAGCCTTCCATCCCCACGACGAGCACGGCCTCCCTCCTGACCGCCCGGGTCACCAATCGGGGCATCGCCGATCTCCAGGGCATTACCGTGACCTTTGCTGCTGAAGGGGTACCTTTTGCCCAAGTGCAGGTGGATGTGCCCAGAGATGGCGACGCCTTTGCCTACGCCTCTTGGCGGCCGGAGCAGGCAGGGCCGGTGCGGGTTGCGGTTTCCCTGGACGGTGTTCCCGCAGGCGACAACCCGGACGATAACGCCGCCGAGATGCTCCTGGAAGTGACCGGCCAGGAAATTCCCCTTATTATGATCGACGCCGGCCATAAGAACAAGAACGTCGGTGCGCCGATGGCCCACTTCCTGGCCGACCTTTCGGCGCACCACTACAACGTCCTCTACAACCTGGACGAGATCACCGCCGAGGAACTGGAGCCGGTGCGCCTGCTCATCGTTACCGACCCTGGCGATGACCCCGACAACCCCTACAACGTTACCGAGACGCAGGCGATTGCCCAGTATGTGGCTGCCGGCGGAGCGCTCTGGCTGGCCGGCGAAGCCGATTACAAAAACCAGGGCAACTCGGACGAACTGAATTCGCTCCTCGCCGCCATCGAGGCAGCCGCCGGGGAGGAGATCCCCGCCCGCTTCAACGACGATGAAGTCATAGACGGCGACGACAATAACGGTTATCCCTGGGGTGTTACCTGGCACATTTTCCTCACCGATACCGTCTTCTCCACCGGGGTTGGGGTGAACGTGACCGCTACCGCTTCCTGGAGCGAATGCTCCCTGACCGACCGCAACCACGATGCCCTCACCCCAGAGGACGGCGCGCTCCTCCTGACTACGGGCGACCTGGACCCCGGGATGTGCGAGACGCGCTACGGCCCGCGTCCCTGCCGTACCTACAACGAGGATGCTTCTGGAGACTGCTCGGAGGACCACGACCTGGCCTATATCTACCCTCTAACCGGAACGATTCCGGTGCCGCTGGCGGCCCTCTACGAACTGAGCAGTGGTGGACGTATCGCCCTCTGGGCCGATTCCAACGATACTTTTTCCACCTACGGCTACACCGCCGGCGACCATAAGCAGAACGAACTTCTCAATCTGGAACTGGTGATGTGGCTCCTGGGGGATCCACTTCAGAAATGGCCCATCGCCCGGGCCCGCATGGACCTGGATGGGGACGACGTGCCGGATTACCGGGGCCGGCTGGTCTGGGTGGAGGGCACCGTCACGGCCGCCTTTGGCGAGTTCTTCGATGTGCTTTACGTGCAGGATGAGAGCGGCGGCATCACCGTCTATGCCCCGGCCGGCGACATCGAAGGCGAGTTTCAGCGCGGGGCCCTGGTGCGGGTAGTGGCCACGGTAGACGTCTACCAGGGCGACACCGAACTCCAGTTTGCCGAGGCCGAGCAGATTCGCATCCTGGGCCAGGGCATGGTTCCAGAGCCGCGGGTCCTTTCGACCGGAGAAGCGGCCGGCGAGGAGAGCGAGGGCTGGCTTCTGCAGACCGAAGGGTTGGTGACGGCCTGGTACGATGCCCAGTCCTTCATCATCAACGACGGCAGCGGCCCCTGCCGCATCTTCCTGGACGGCTACAACAACGACCCGGCCAACCCCACCTTTGAAAACATCCAGGTGGGCAACTGGGTGCGGGCCATCGGGCTGGGTTCGGAGGATTACGGTGGGCAGCGCATCCGCGTGCGGGCGGAGAGCGATATCGTCGTCCTGGAGCACTTCTGGTACGTTTATTTGCCGTTGGTGTTCCGATGAGGCCCTCCCTCTGTCTCCGGGGGATATAGGGGGCAGGGGTGAGGGCAAGGAGTTTTCCTATGCCCTATCTCGGTGCCCATATGTCCATCGCCGGCCGGGTGGACCAGGCCATTCTCCGTGGCCGTTCCCTCGGCTGTGAAGCGGTGCAGATTTTCACCAAGCAGCCCAACCGCTGGGCGGCCAAGCCCCTCACACCGGAGGAAATCGCCGCCTTCGGACGGGCCTGGCGGGAAAGCGGCATCGGCCCGATCTGGGCCCACGATGCCTACCTCATCAATCTGGCCTCGCCCGATCCGGCCCTCTGGGAGCAGTCGGTGCAGGCCTTCCAGGTGGAGTTGGAGCGGGCGCGGGCTCTTTCGTTGCCCTACCTAGTCACCCATGCTGGGGCCCACAAGGGAGCCGGCGAAGAGGAAGGTCTCCGGCGCATCGCGGCGGCGCTGGACCGGGTTCTCGCCCAGGTCCCGGAGGTGATGGTGCTTCTGGAGACGACGGCCGGCCAGGGGGACTATCTCTGCTACCGCTTTGAGCATCTGGCCTGGGTAATCGGGCATGTCGCCCATCCCGAACGGTTGGGCGTCTGTTTCGACACCTGCCACGTCTTTGCGGCCGGCTACGAACTGCGCACTCCTGAGGGGTACGAGGAGACCTTCCGCCGGCTGGATGCGCTTGTCGGTCTGGAGCGGCTGCGGGTCTTTCACCTGAACGATTCGCTCAAAGGGCTGGGCAGCCGGATGGATCGTCATACCCACATCGGGCAGGGGCAACTGGGGCTGGAGCCGTTCCGCATGCTTCTGAACGACCCCCGTTTCCGGGAGCATCCGATGGTGCTGGAGACGCCCAAGGGGCCGGAGATGGAGGAGGATCGCCGGAACCTGGCCGTGCTGCGGAGTTTGCTCTTTTAGTATCCCCTAGGGGTCGAGGCCGGCTAAGGACACGTTTCCACGTTTCTCCGTTTCCACGTTTCCACTTTCAATGTCCCTTAGGGGTCGAGGCCGGCTGCGAGGACACGTTTCCACGTTTCTCCGTTTCCACGTTTCCACTTTCAACCCAAGTTTGACACATAGGGGTCGAGCCACAATCGCCTCCCCAACGGGAGTAGACTGATGACAGTTATGTCGCGCTGTATCCGTGCCAAGTGCTTCTCCGGCAACACACCGCGGCTCCACACACGGCCTCCGCGCTCTTTTGGGGCCCTATTGACCCAGGGCCACGGCCACCGGGAAGCCTCTTTCTGCCTCCAGACGCACGGCGACCCAGGCCGGCTCCGGCGGTTCGGGCAGAGACACCCCAATCCACTCCAACAAGCGACGCCCATCTTCTGTCAAACCGGTCAGCGAGACTTGCGGGATCACCACCTCGCCGATGTGCGCGTAGATGACTACGCCCCTGACCTTGCGCAACAGTTCCAGCAAACTGGCCCCTCCACCGCGCAGGCCGATCTTTCGGGCCAGATAACGCAACACCGCCAGCACCAGGCAAGCCAAGATGCTCAGGAAGATGTGGGCGGCAACCCGTCGCTCGTTCCAATGGCGGATGGGGCGCACCGGGACGATTTGCTTGAGATCCTGGATGGCCTTCTCGGCCTCATCGTGCCCCCGGTAGGTGGTCAACGTCTTCTCCGAGGACCACGCCACCTCGGTCGTTTGCAGGACAAACTTGCCGTCCAGCAAGGCCCGCTGGGCCAAGACCTCCTCGCGCAGCTTGAGGATGATACGCCGCTCCCGGGCATCGAACGCGACCTCGAACAGCGCGTGCACCTTGTGCTTCTTCAACTTGTTTTTGGCCCGCCGGCGGATGACCGACGCCTGCTTGATCCGGCCCGCGTCCACCTGGGCCTGCACCTCGGCGACGGCGGCACGGGCTGCGGCGATGCACTCTTGGCGCTGTTTTCGCTCCTTTTGTCCCCGCGCTGGATTGTAGAAGACGTGGTTCATGACCACGACATCCTGTCCGCGGGCTCGAATGGTGCTCTCCCGCCGCACGACTTTCACTTGTCTGCCGGCAGGGACACCTCCTCGGTGAATTCCTCCTGGGGGATGGACAAGACCAGGGTACGAATCGCTCCATCGATTTCCACCCCCGCCACATACCCTTGCCGGTTGGCGATGATGCGCTGCCGGTTGCGCAGCAGGGCCATCCCCCGATCCAGCACCGGCACCGTGCGCCAAGCGGGATGTTGCTGCGCCCATTCCTCACTGACCTGGTCGATCACCCGGTTGTCCGGTTGATTCCCGGTGTAGACCCCACCCCGGGCCGGGAAGTCGCCCGGCAAGACCCCGACATCGTAGTTGACCTGGGGACGGTCGGGCCGATGGTCACGACTATAGCCCCGCGCGGCCAGGGCGCATTTCTCCCCCTCCAAGTAGCTGGAACTGGCGTCTTCGTAAAGCAGGGCGAGGTCCAAGCCGAATTCCGTCACCAGCACGACCAGGCAGTCGTTCAAGATGGCCCGCTGGGTCGCCTCATCCAGGTAGTCCAGGGGACGGTAGACGTCTTGTTGGCCCAATTCAGCCGCGCCCAGGCGCAGTCGTTCCTGCAAGGCCGGCGGATCGGTGTACCACTGGCCCAGCTGGTTCTTGCTCGTTCGACCGACGCAGTAGTTGTCGGTGATCAGGCGCAACAACTTCCCCAAAGAGTGTCCCAGGGGGCGTTTGTGCGTGTGTTGGTTGAAGCTTTGCTCCAACTGCAGGAATTGGATGATGGTATCACAAGCCATCACGGCACCGAAGTCTGCATTTTCCTCGATTTTGTGGTATACTGGCATCAGCATCCAGGACATCGCTCATCTCCTGGTGGGCATGGTTATCCATGTCCTGGATGCCACATTTCTATCAGGTTGTCAAGTTGCTGTCAGAACATCAGTTCTGTCAAACTTGGGTCCGATGCTCCCGGACACGGGGGCGAGACCTTGGGGCAGGCCGGACCGAAGGGCACCGACCCGGTTCCGGGGGAACCCTCCACCCAGAATGCGCGGACCCGGCGGCGGGCTCGAAACCGTCACCGGGTCCGGTGAGAATCAGTAGTGCTCTGTCCCTGTGGCTAGTTGATCGCCCACACGTGCACCACGGGCTTGGCCCCGTCGGCATACAGTTCCAGCACATACAGCAGGCCGTGCTCCCGGTCGTAGGCCACGTCGCCGATGAGGAAGCGGCGCTGGACCCCCGTGCCCAGCATGTCCTCCTCGACGCCGTCGGGGTTGCGGAAGAGATGGTCATCAATGTCCAGCACGGCGTACGGCTGGGGATCCCACGATTCCATGCTGCCGGCGGCAACCTGCGCCAGGTCGGCCGGGTCATACAGCAGGATCTGCGCATCCCAACGGCTGCCCCACCACCCGCGGTAGTCGCTGTGGCCGGCGCATTCGATCAGGTCCTCCGCCGGGCAGGGCGTGCCGTCGGCCAGGCGGCAGAGGGTGAATTGCCCCACCATTTCCTCCTCCACGCAGGGATACTCGGGGCCGGCCGGGTTGGCGTACCCGTACCAATACTTGGCGCCGGTACCTTTGGTCCCGGCAAAGAGGACCGCCGTCTTGCCCGTGCCGGTCGTGATCCAGGCGCCGCCTTCCCATTCGTCGGTGTGCTGGTAGTTGTTCAGGCAGTGTTCGATCGACTCCGTGTTGTACGAGCTCTCATAGAGCAACAACACCGTCTCGTCCAGGTGTGTCCCCGGTGCTGCAGGCGTGCCGCTTTCATCCACCCAGGGGCGGTAGGCAAAGAGGGCCGGCCCCATCCCCGACCAGCCGCCATCGCGGTAACGCCCGGTGGCCAGGTAGCGGCCCGCGGCGTGCGCATCCGCCCACGCGGAGGGAATGACAAACATGTACCCGGTGACACTGCCGGAATTCTGGTCCCCGATGAACCAGGTGCCCTGCATATTGGGAGCCGCCAGGTTTGTCGAGAACCAGGCATGGGAAGCCACGTCGGGCTCCAGCGGCATGTGCTGTCCCCAGGCCAGGTGGATCAGGGGGCCGGTGGCCGGCGTGTCGAGATAGCACATGCCGACGCGCGGGATCTCGTCGAGCCCGGTGAAGAAGCCGGCCGCCACATCGTGAAAGCCCTGCAGGAATTCGGCGTAGTTGAGATCTTCCAGGTTGCTGGAAATGACGGGCACAGGGATGCTGAGTTCGGCCACCTGGTTGCCGTCCGGCAGTTCTCCATAAGCCAGCCGGTCATGCCCCATGGCGAAGAGTGAGCCGGGAAACCCGTCCGCCGGCCCAGAGGGATCCCCACTCCCGTTGAAGGTCATCGCGTTTCCGCCGTACTCGAAGGTCCTGGGGCGGCCCGCGTCGTCGGGCAGCCGGAATGCGCCCCGGTAGACCAGGTCGGAGGGCTGCACCAGGTCGCCAGCGGATGCGGTCGGCGACGGCGTGGCCGTCGGTCCGGGGGTACTGGGGGTAGCGCTCGGCGGGGGCGTGGCCACGTGCTTCCGCACGATGGGCAGGAAGGCGTTCCCCGCGTCCGTGGGCGGCGGGGTGGACGGCGTGGATGTGGGCACGGAGCCGGTCGGCGAGGGGGTAGGCGTCCCGGCAGCGCCGGCCCAGCGGTTGTAGAAGACATTGAGCAGCCGGACGAACTCGCCGGTGGCCTTCTCGTTGCCGGCCCGCGAGGGATGGTCGTCGCCAGTGGGATAGGCCGCCGTGTCGTTGGCCACCGTCTGCAGGTGTTGCACCGCCCCGTTCCACCAGCGGTGGTGGTTGCCCTGCTCCCACCCCAGGTCGTTGGTGTTGGGATCGCCCCCGTTGCTGGTCAGGACGTTGTAGAAGTCAAAGACGGCCACGTTGCTGTAGGGATAGGCGTCCAGCCAATCGTTGAGCAGCCAGTTGTTGAAGGCGCGGGCATTGCTGGCCCAGGTGCCGTCAATCAGCGGCGGGGCAGTGATGACGATGAAGAGCTTGTCCTGCCGGGTAGCGAAGTACTGCAGCAGGTCCATGTAGATGCCCTTGGCGTTGGCCACGGTGTGGTACTCGGAGTAGGCGTCCTGGCCGCGCAGGGGGTTGCTGTCAATCGGCGGGACCGGGTCGGACGGGCTGCCCTTCAGGGCGGAGTTGGGGAAGCAGGACTTGAAGAGGATGATGGTGTTCTCGCCGCCGGGGTCGGTGGCCAGGCGGGGCCAGGAGCCATAGTCGCCGAAGTTCTGGCCGGTCTCGTTGTACAGCGCGTCCAGGATGGTGGCGCTGGTGGGGCCGCGGAACCACTCCCACCAGTTGCCGATGTCGGTGCGGTCGCCGATGATGTCCCCCTCCACTTCCCAGCCATAGTTGGTGGCGCTGACGTAGTAGTTGTTGTTCATCAGCGCGCGGCCCAGGCCGCCGCCCAGTTCGTTGCCGGCGGGGTCGGCCAGCCAGTTCCCGCCGGTAGAGTGATGGACGAAGATCAGTTTCACCGTCGAGGATGGGGGGTTGGGGTCGTCGGCAGCCAGCCGGTGCCCCAGGGGCACCGAGGCGGCGGTAGACGACTTCTCCGCCATCGTCTTGACCTGGCAGCCGAATATGGCCAGGCTGGCGATCAGGAGCACTCCCACCAGAAGAACAGACCGATCGCGTGCTTTCATTGCCGTCTCCTCCTGTTTTCCCGCGCTCAAATCCCTACGTTCCGAGTTGGGGCAGCACTGCCCGCGTGGGCAGGCCTGCTCACAGCATAGCAGGCCCATGCCGAGAAGCCGTCGCAGCATTGTCGCAGAGTACTTGTTTAGCGTCCAATAGGACCACCGGGGAACCCGATGGCTATCGCAATACTACTACAAACGCGCGTTCAGCACAACTTGCCAGTTGGTGAACAAGGTCCCCACGCGCTACGGGGGCCCCAATGCCGGCGCGGGGGAACGCTGCGCCTGAACCAGAAAGTCGAGAATGGGGATCGCCCGCTGCCGGCAGGTGGCCAGGACGCTGGCCAGAATCGCGTGCGCGTCGGCTCCGCCCGCCGTGCGATTGCACCCATTGGTCTTGCGCGTGATCACGCCCGGCCGCAGCTGCCGCTCGGCCAGATTATTGGTGGCCTCGAGGCCGTCTACGTACAGGAAGCGCAACAGATGCGGGCGCTGTTTCCGCAACCGCTTGGCGAAACGCACGTTGTCCGGGTCGGTGAAGCGGCGGCGTTCGTCAATCAACGCATCCAAGCGCTGCTCCAGGGTCGCCGCGCGCGGCGAACACCGCCTCCGCCAGGGCCGCATTTTCCGCCTTCAGCGCCAGCGCCTCCCGCAGCAGGGCGGTGACGGCGCGGGCGAAACGCACCGCGCCACGGGTCTTGCGCGCTGCGATCTCGCTCAGGTTACGCAGCAAGTGCCCCACGCACTTTGGCTTGAGCCAATCCGCTTGATTTTTCCCTTTGATCGTTTGGCACACCCCGCCGGCCACGGCCTCCCGCAATTCCGCCGGATCCGGCGCTTGCAACTTCTCAGTGCAGCAGGAGGTAGACGAGCAGGACGACCCCCTGGAAGAGGGTATAGCCAAGCA
>JASFBA010000059.1:0-13757 GCA_036172265.1 Chloroflexia bacterium | reverse complement strand
CCCCCTCGCCTCGCCCGACAGATACCACCACGCCTCCGGCCTCGCCAACGCCCCCTTCGCCCATTCCCACAGCCCATCCCATCCCACTTCCCACCCGTTTCCCAACACTTTCTCCCCAGCCCAGCCCATCGTCCACACCTTCGCCGAGCCGACCGCTCAGCCCGCCGCCCTCCGCCCCGCCTGTGGCCACGCGGTCTGCACTGCCAACTGGACGGCCGGCCTCCCCTTCGCCCCGTTACTGCGAGCACTGCATCGAGGAAACGGCCTTCCCCGCCGCCACGCCCACCCCGACGCCGGAGCCTGCCATGCCTCGAGAAGGGCCCCCTCCTGTTCCCTGGTGGACGGCGGTTCTGGCGGCGCCGGCTATCCTTTTGCTGGTACTCCTCCTTATCCTCCTGTCCCGCCGCCGGCGCTGAATTCCACACCATACGCAACATGCCCCGTTTGACGCCATCTCCCCGCGGGGGTATAATTTGTTCATCAAGGCAACAGCGGAGCACCCAGGAGTAGAACAATGCCCAAGATCGAACCCCGCATCCTCAAAGGCACGCGCGATTTCCTTCCGCGCACGATGATTCTGCGCCAGCATGTCATTGACACGCTGCGGCGTACCTTTGAGCAATTCGGCTTCGAACCGCTGGAGACGCCGGCCATCGAGTACGCCGAAACCTTCGAAGGAAAATCCGACGCCGAGGTGGATAAACTCCTCTACCGCTTCACCGACCACGGCGGCCGGCGGGTGGCGCTGCGCTATGAACTCAACGTGGCCCTGGCCCGCGTCGCTGCCCAGTACCGGAACGAACTGGTCTTCCCCTTCAAACGCTACCAGATGGGTCCGGTCTGGCGGGCCGACAAACCCCAGAAGGGCCGCTACCGGGAGTTCTGGCAGTGTGACGTGGACATTGTCGGCAGCGCCTCGATGCTGGCCGATGCCGAGGTGCTGGCCGTGCTTTACACCGCCTTGCGCAACCTGGGCTTTGAACGCTTCACCATACGCCTGAACGACCGCAAGGTCCTCTCCGGGCTGGGGATCGCTGCCGGCGTCCCGCCCGAGAAGACGGCCGGCCTCTACCGTGCCATAGACAAACTGGAACGCGACGGAACAGAACGGGTGCGGGAACTCCTCCTGGAAGAGGGGCTTTCGGCGGAGACGGCCGGCCGGCTTTTGGAGATGGTCCAGATGCCCGGAGGAGGTCCCGAGGTGCTGGCCGGATTGCGTTCCCGCTTCGCCGACGTCCCGGTGGGGCTGGAAGGAGTGGCCGAAATGGAGGAACTCCTGAGCCACCTGGAGGCACTGGGAGTTCCGGCCAGCCACTACCGCCTGGACCTGAGCATGGTCCGCGGCCTAGGCTACTACACCGGCCCGATCTATGAGACGGTGGTGGACGAGCCCCGCATCGGCTCCATCAGCGGGGGCGGGCGCTACGACCGTATGGTGGGCCTTTTCGGCCCCGATATGCCGGCCACGGGGGTCTCCCTGGGCCTGGAACGTATCGTGGACGTAATCTCGGAACTGCACCTTCTGGAACTCCCGGGGACGATCGTACAGGCTCTGGTGGCTCTCTTCGACCCCGAACGGACACCGGCCGCCCTGCAACTGGCCCAGGAGTTGCGGCAGGCGGGGATATGCACTGAGGTGTACCTGGAGGTGGGCGCCCCTCTGGGAAAGCAGTTTCGCTACGCCGACCGCAAAGGCGTTCCCTATGTGCTGGTGGTGGGTCCGGATGAATTGGCCGCCGGGATGGTGACGGTCAAAGAGATGCGCAGCGGCGAACAGCGCAGCATACCGCGATCAGAAGTGGCCGGTTACCTGAAGGGAGAACTTGGCCAGCGCTAGCCGGCCTTTCCCTTTGTCAGACCGCCCGGATGCGGAACGTCACCGTGCCCCCACCGGTGTAGCGGCAGGGGTCCAGACATTGCACATACGCCGCTCCGTCGGGGCCAGCCAACCCCAGTTCGGCCGGGACAATCCCCCGGCTGAGGGGGACGTAGTAAGGATTGAGCGATTGAAGGGCGTGCAGGCAGACCGGCCGGCCGGCCATCAAGCAGTAGCCCTCCTCGATACGAAAGCCGTCTCCTACCTGATAGACCGGGCAATGCCCTTGTACCTCGACAACCTCGACCTGTAAGGTGCGCTTGCCTTCTTCCTCGGGTCCTTTCGACACTTCTGACCTCCTCGCTGCCTTGAATCTGTCGGCCTTTATCATAACGGCAAACCCTGCCATTGGGCAAGCAAATACCTGGTGGAGGATGCACACCTCCAGCGGGGCATGATCGATTCGTTCGATCCAATCCCACATTAGCAGAGGCAGGAGACCTCACTTGCACAGCCTTAACCGGTGTAAAAGCCCCCCGCAGGGGCGGGGCAATCCCACCCCGGCGAATTCGCCCATCCAGAAATATGCGCCCCCGAGCGCGATTTGCGTCTTGAGAAGGGTTATAGTATAATACCGCCCACTTTGTCCGGCCGCTTGGGGCCGGCCGTGGAAAGATGCACGAACTGACCATCACTCAGCGGATTCTGGAGATTGCCCTGGAATATGCCGGCCGCGCCGGTGCCCGGCGGATCACAGCCATCCACCTGGTCATCGGCGACCTCTCCTCAGTCGTGGACGACTCGGTACAGTTTTACTTCGACCACCTCTCCCCGGGAACGCCGGCTGAGGGGGCCGGCCTCCACTTTACCCGGCTCCCGGCCCGCTACCGCTGTCGGACCTGTGGGAAAGAATTTGCCCCAGAACACGGCCTGGCCTGGCAATGCCCGGCCTGTCAGGGGTGGGATGTTGAGATCCTCCAGGGGAAAGAATTCTACCTGGAGAGCATCGAGGTGGAATAACCGGCCAGGAGGAAAGATGCCGAAAATTGCCGTCGTCCAGGACATCCTGAGCGCTAACGACGAGATCGCCCGAGAAAACCGGTTGCGTTTTGACCGGGCCGGCGTGCTCGTCCTGAACCTGATGTCGGCTCCTGGGGCGGGCAAGACCAGCCTGGTACTGTGTACCATCGCCGCATTACGCCCGGGACTGCGCCTGGGAGTGGTGGAAGGCGACGTCGCCTCCCAGGTGGATGCCGAGCGGGTAGCCGAGGCCGGCGTCCCGGTTGTGCAGATCAACACCGGAGGGGGCTGCCATCTGGATGCGAACATGCTCCGGGCGGCGTTGGAGGAAATCCCCCTGGAGGAACTGGACCTTTTACTGGTGGAAAATGTGGGCAACCTGATCTGCCCGGCCGCTTTCCGCCTTGGGGAACACCTCCAGGTAGTCATCGCCAGCCTGCCCGAAGGGGACGACAAGCCGCTCAAGTATCCGGTCCTCTTTGCCCAGGCTGATGCTGTCGTGGTCAACAAGATCGACCTGTCTCCCTATATGGACTTTGACCGGGAAGCCTTTCGCCGTCGGGTCGAGGGGCTGAACCCCGATGCGGCCTTTTTCGAGGTTTCCTGCCGTACCGGCGAGGGCATCCCGGCCTGGGCCGACTGGCTGCGCCAGAAACGAGAGCAAGTTCGGGGAAGCCGATAGGAACGGGGCGGCCCGGCCGGGTTGCCCCGAGGCAACGGAGGTTCGGTGGATGCTGAACGAAAAAGAGTTGCAGAAATTGCGTCGGCGGCTGGAAGAGGAACGGGAACGGCTGCGGAACCACATCCTCGAACTGGGCGAGATGCTTCGTCTGGGAGACCGCGAAATCGGCTCGGCCGAAGACGATGCCGATATCGCTGCCCGGACGATCTCCTACGACGGCCTGCTGGCCCTGATGGAAAGCGAACAGGAAACGCTGGCCGAGGTGGAAACCGCTCTCCAGGCTATAGAAGAGGGCACCTACGGACGTTGCGTGTCCTGCGGTCGGGAGATCGAGCCGGCCCGCCTGGAGGCCCGCCCTTACGCCCGCCGCTGCATCGTCTGCCAGGAACGGGAGGCATAAGGTCTCCCTACCGTTCCGCTAGCCAGCAAGCCACAAAATGCTCCCCGCCGTAATCCTTCCAAGGGGGTTCCTCCTGGTGGCAGCGTTCCATCGCCCTGGGGCAACGGGTGTGGAAACGGCAGCCGGGAGGAGGGTTGACCGGGCTGGGGACGTCTCCGCTCAGGATGATTCGCTCCCGCCGCAGGTTGGGATCGGGGATGGGAATGGCCGAGACCAGGGCCTGGGTATAGGGATGCAGGGGATAGCGATAGAGTTCCTCCCGGTCAGCCAGTTCGACGATCTTCCCCAGGTACATCACCGCCACGCGGTTGGAGATATGCTCCACCACGCTCAGGTTATGGGCGATAAAGAGGTAGGTCAGGCCGAACTCCTCCTGCAGGTCCAAAAGGATGTTGAGCACCTGCGACTGCACCGAAACGTCCAGTGCGGAGACCGGCTCATCGCAGACGATGAATTTGGGGCGGAGAATAAGGGCCCGGGCGATGCCGATGCGCTGACGCTGCCCGCCGGAAAACTCGTGAGGATAACGCTTGGCGTGGTCCCCGCGCATCTGCACCTTACGGAGCATCTCCACCACGGCTTCGTAGCGCTCCTTGGGCGTCCCGATTCCATGGACGACCAGGCCCTCGGCGATGGAGTGGCCGATAGGCATCCGCGGGTCCAGGGAAGAGTAGGGGTCCTGAAAGATGATCTGCATATGGCGGCGCAGGGCCTTCATTTCCGGAGGTTTGAGGGCGAAGAGGTCCCGGCCCTCGAAGTAGACCTTTCCGGAGGTAGCCGGGATGAGGCGCAGAATCGTCCGCCCCACCGTGGTCTTGCCGCAGCCTGATTCCCCGACCAGTCCCAGCGTTTCCCCCCGCCGGACGGTGAAACTAACCCCATCCACGGCATGGACGTTAGCATAGACGCGCTGGAGCAGCCCCCGGCGCAGCGGGAAGTGCTTGACCAAGTTTTCTACCACGACCAGATCGCGATCCTGAGAGGCTGGAGAGAGCGCCGTGTCCATCGTTCCCTCAGTACAACCAGCAGCGTACCCAGTGTTCCGCTTCCGGAGCCAGGAGAGGCGGCTCCTCGACGGTGCAGCGCTCCAGGCCGTGGGCCAGTCGGGCCTCGCAACGGGGGGCGAAGGTGCAGCCTGGAGGGAGGTCGATGAGGCTGGGGACGATGCCGGGGATAACCGCCAGCCGGCGCTGGACGATGCCCAGGATGGGGATGGAGGCCAGAAGGGCCCGGGTATAGGGGTGAAGCGGATTGGCGAAGAGGGCACGCACGTCGGCCTGTTCGACGATGCGGCCGGCGTACATCACCGCCACCCGGTCGGCCATCTCGGCAATCACGCCCATATCGTGGGTAATAAGGATGATGGCGCTGCCGATCTCCCGTCGCAGTTCGCGCATAAGATCGAGGATTTGGGCCTGAATGGTCACGTCCAAGGCGGTGGTAGGCTCGTCGGCGATCAGGAGTTCCGGTTCGCAGGCCAGGGCCATGGCGATCATAATGCGCTGGGCCATCCCGCCCGAAAGTTCGTGGGGAAAGGAACGCGCCCGCTTCTCCGGGTCGGGAATGCGTACCAGGCGCATCAGTTCGATCATGCGCTCCCAAGCCTGCTTCTTGTCCAGGTGGCGGTGAATGTTGAGTACCTCGGTGATCTGGTCGCCGGCCCGAAAGACCGGGTTCAGGCAACTAACCGGCTGCTGGAAGATCATGGAGATGCGGTTGCCCCGAATCTCCCGCATCTCCTCATCGCTCAGTTTCAAAAGGTCCTGGCCGTCGAACCAGACTTCCCCGGAGAGGATCCGACCGGGTGGGCTGACCAGGCGGAGGATGGAGTAGGAAGTTACGCTCTTGCCGCACCCCGATTCCCCAACCAGGCCCAGGACCTCCCCCCGCCGCACGGAAAGGTCCACCCCGTCCACTGCCTTGACCACGCCGTCGTCGGTGTAGAAATAGGTGCGGAGGTTACGGACGGACAGGATGGGGCCGCCCTCGGCACCGTTACCTGTAGGCCTGTTCCAGGTTTGCATGTTCCGATTTTCCAACACCTGGCGAGTACCGTCAGGTTGTGCAGGGGCGCGGTAACCGCGCCCCTACACGCATAGGTCGGATGGACAATTCGACGCAAAATCTCCGGCTCTTACCGCCTCCGGCCGATGGCATACATCGAGGCCCCGATGAGGCCCAAGAAGAGGCCCAGCACGGAGAGGCCGTAGGATAGGAAACTCAGCCAGAAGGAGGCCGGGATGACCCGGATGACCATAAGGAAAGGGGCCAGCCAGCCCAGCAGAACAAAAACAAAACCGAGGGCGATCACACCCCAGGGCGAAAACCTCATCGGCACAGCCAGCACGCTACCAGGTGCTCCGGTTCCGGCTCAAAGTACGGAGGCTCCTCCACGTCGCACAGGCCGGCAATCTTGTGCACACAGCGCGGGTGAAAGCGGCATCCGGGAGGCGGCTTGACCAGGCTGGGCGGCTCTCCGGGCGGCACCTCCTTGAGGACGGTGGCGTTGTGGGCATCCGGGTCGGGGGTGGCCTCCAGGAGGGCATAGGTATAGGGGTGGCGATGGCGCTTCAGGAGGATTTCCACCGGGGCCCGCTCGACGATCTTGGCCGCGTACATCACAAAGATGCGATCCGAGAAGTAACGCACCGTGGAGAGGTCGTGGGTGATGTAGATGACAGCCAGGTTATGAGTTCGACGCAAACCCTCCAGGAGTTTGAGGATCTCCACCCGCACCGAGGCATCCAGCATGGAGACCGGTTCGTCGGCCACCAAAATTTTGGGCTCCAGCACCATCGCCCGGGCGATCACCACCCGCTGCTGCTGCCCGCCGGAGAGCATATGGGGGAACTTGGGCAGGAAATCCTCGACCGGGGCCATCTTGACCTCTTCCAGGACCTTGCGGATGCGCCTTTCCCGTTCGCCGTGGTTGCCGATCCTATTGATGATCAGCGGCTCCTCCAGGATGCGCCGAACGGAGAGGAAGGGGGGCAGTGCCCCGTACGGGTCCTGCTGGACATAGCCCACATGGGAGCGATACCAGCGCAGCCCGTCCATCCCCATTTCGCCCACATTCCGGCCGGCGAAGATGACCTGTCCCCGGGTCGGCCGAACCAGCCCGAGGATCGTGCGCATCAGGGTGGTCTTGCCACAGCCCGACTCGCCAACGATGGCGATGGCCTCCCCCTCGGCCAGGTCGAAACTGACGCCGTCCACGGCCCGCACGTGGCCGGCCAGCAGGAATCCCCACCGCCGTAATTCGAACCACACATGCAGGTCTCGGATGGAGAGCACCGGCTCGTTCCGGGCCTCGACTACGGCGGGAGCAATTTGCGTACGTTCTTCTGTGGCCATCAGATGCACCTCACACATACAGCCAGCACTTGACCTGACGCCCATCCTGAACCACCATAGGAGGGTCTGCGTCGCAGCGCTCAAAACGGGAGGGGCAGCGTTCGGCGAAGCGACAGCCCGTGGGCGGGGAGATCAGGCTCGGCGGCTGGCCGGTGATGAAATCGGGCTCCATATCGGCCCGCAACCGGGGCACGCTGTCCATCAGTTTCTTGGAGTAGGGATGGAGTGGGGAGGCGAAGAAGCGGAAGGCATCGCCCACCTCGACGATCTGGCCGGCATACATCACCGCCACCCGGTCGGCCAGTTCGCTGGAGGTGGAGATGTCGTGGGTGATGAGGATGTAACTGACCCCCAGATTCCACTTGATCTGTTTGAGCATGTTCATAATGTTGGCCTGGGTCAATACATCCAGGGCCGAAGTGGGCTCGTCCAGGATGACCAGTTCCGGGGCGGTCACCAGGGCCATGGCGATGGCCACGCGCTGACGCATGCCGCCGCTCAGTTCAAAGGCATAGCGCGTGGCAAAGTCCTCCGGCACGCCGACCATCCGGAACATCTTCAGGGCCTGTTCCAGGGCCTCCTTCCGGCTCATCCCACTGTGGATGATGGCCGGTTCGGCCACCTGATCGCCCACCCGCAGCACCGGGTTCAACGCGTTCATCGCCGCCTGAGGGACCATCGAGATGCGCACCCAGCGGATGTTCTGGCGAAAGTCCTCCTCTCCCAGTTTCATCACGTCGGTCTCGCCCAGGAGAACCTGGCCGGAGTAGGTGTGGACGTTGCGCGGAAGCAGGCGCAGGATGGCCCGAGCCATCGAGGTTTTGCCGCAGCCAGATTCGCCGATGATCACGATGGCATCGTTATAGCCCAGATCCAAGTCCACCTTGTCCACAGCCTGGACGATGCCCTTGGTCGTGCGGAAGTAGAGGACCAGGTTTTTGACCTCCAGCAGGCGTTTTTCCTTGGCCATCTTACACTCCTCGCAACTTGGGGTTGAAGATACGGTCCAGGGCAAAGCCCACCAGGGCAAATCCCAGGCCGGTCACCATCAGGAGGACGGCCGGTTCGAGCACCCAGTAGTATTGCCCATTGTTCAGGGCGCCGTTGGCATTGGCGTCGTTGATGACCTTGCCCCAGGTAGGCAAAGTGGGGTCGCCCAGGCCCAGATAGGCCAGCGACGCCTCCAGGAAGACATACATCGGGATGAGCACCACCAGTTGCGGAATGAGCATCGGGATGATGCGCGGGACCAGGTAGAGGAAGACGATGCGCCAGTTGCTAGCGCCATAGGCCCGGGCGGCTTCGATATAGGGGGACTCCTTGATCTGGAGGAAGATGGCCCGATAGGTCTTGATCCCGGAGCCGAAGATGCTCAGGAGAATCACCAATCCCAGCATCACCCAGATGCTACGCTGGTAGAAGGTGCCGACCATGATCAGGATGGGCAGGAGGGGAATAACCATGTTGATCTCGGTGATGCGCTGGATGATGCCGTCCACGATGCCGCCGAACCAGGTACTGATGGCGGCGATGACCATAGTCGTGACAGTAGTGCCGAAGGCGGCCAGCAAGCCAAAGGAGAGGGCGATCGGCGCCCCCCAAAGCAGGGCCACCATGAGGTCCCGGCGGTAGTGATCGGTGCCGGCCAGGCCGTAGAGTTGTCCGTAGGAGACGAAGGTGGCTTCCAGGTCAGCCCCGACCTCGAAGGTCGTTCCCCGGAGGATTAGGGTGTAGGTGCCTTTGAGCGGGGTGGGCCTTTCCTGGCCGGGGTCGAGGAAGAGCACCTTTTCGGGGACGAGTTCCTGTGGGCGGAGGGCGACGCCCTGGGGGACGAACTTTTCCAACCGGCGCAGGAGTTCATTATCCTGGGCGAAACTGTAGGTCTCCTTGGGCCGCAGGTTCAGTTTGGCGAGTTTGATTCCGCGTCCGTCCGGGGTGATCCAGGTCAGGGAAACAAAGGTCTGACGGGGAGATTCGGTCGAAGTGGGATAACGCGGCTTGAAGAAGAGGAGGAGTTCGCGGGGAAAATCGTCGTAGGAGTAATTGAAGGTAAAGGTGATGGTAATGGCCTGGGAAGTTTCGCCCAGGTTCACCACCTCCTTCTTCGCGTCGCCGGCCTCACTCTTCAGGACGATCGTTTCGGGGGCCTTTTGGGCAGAGAACCAGTTGAACCAGGCCGGCGGAGAAAGCTGCGGGTACTCATCCCAAACGCCCTCTCCCCCCCGCCAGAGCCGAACGGCTTCGCTATAGGGGATGGCGATGACCGCATAGATCGCTACGATCACCAGAACCAGGATAATGAAAAGCCCGATCACCGCCGAAGGGTAGCGCGCAATTTCCCGAAGGGTATCTTTTAGCCTTCTCATTGCTTGGCCCCTCCGCCCACCTTGACCCGGGGGTCAATCAGGGCATAGACGAAGTCGAGTACAAAGACGGTGATCGCCAGAAGGTAGGCATAGATCACCGCCTCGGCCACGATGACCGGCGTCTCCATCTGACCGATGGCCTGGTAGTAGAGCCGCCCCAGCCCCGGCCAGTTGAAGACCGTCTCCAGGATAATGGCTCCGCCCCACAGCCCAATCAGGGTGAGGGCAAAACTGGTGACGATGGTGGGCAGGGTGGGGCGCAGGATATAGCGGCGCTCGATCATCCGGGAAGGAAGCCCCTTGGCCTTGGCCATCTCCACATAGTCTTCGCTGGAATAGATGAGGAAGAAGGTGCGCCAGTTGTAGATCGAGACCGCGCTGGCGCTCATAAGAAGGGCCAAAACCGGCAGGATGAGGTGCTTGAGGAGGCTCAAGGCGTACTCCAGCGGATTCGAGGGCGGCGGGGCGTCCACCATCCCGCCGTAGGGGAGGATGCCCAGCACAGCGGCAAAGATGAGGAGCAGGAAGATGCCATAGAACCAGCCCGGAGCGGAAGAAGTGGGGGCGAAAGCGATCACCAGCCGGTCGAAGAAACTCCCATAGGCCCGGGAGAGGGCCAGGGCCACAAAGATGCTCATAAAGAAGAGGACGAGGTTCGACGTGGCGAAAAGGACCAGGGTGGAGGGCAGACGTTCCAGGAGGATCAGCCTCACCTGGGAGGAACCGCTATCGCTGTGCATATTCCGGGCATGCCCCAGGTCCAAAGTCAGCGCGTTCTGCAAATAGATCATGCTTCGGACGGGGAAGGGGGTGTCCAGGCCCAGCCTTTTCCTTTCGATTTGGACCTTTTCTTCAATAATACGATTCCGCTCCTCTACCGGAAGCCGCCTCATGGCCTGGTCTCCCATAACCTGTACGGCAATCTTCTCGGCGATTTCCCCTTCCAGGAGTTTATCCACATAGCCGCCCATGTTGGCGACGAGAATGGTCAGATACACGCCGATAACCACGGTGATGAAGAGGACCACCACCCGCACCCCGGTGTAGAGGGCGATACGGCGCAGCGTGTTGAGCAGGGGGGACCCCTTTACGGCGGGCAAACGTTTGACTGCGGGTACCGAGGGAACCGCTTCGGCCATCACTCACCTCTCCTCGCTATCGAGGTAACGATAGGGGCGAGGCAAGGCGCTGCCTCGCCCCTATCGCTCAGACGTCAGGGCCCTCTAGGGGGCCGTGACGAACTGCGTGGAAGCGAAGACGGGAATGCTTACCGGCTTGACCACAACGGCGACCTCCAGCCGGTTGGAACCGGCCTCGAGTTTAGAGGTTACATCCGCCGTCAGTTTGACCTGCCACTTGCCGTCGGCAACGGCGGTGGCGGCACCGACAAAGGCCAGGTTGCCCTTGGCATCAAAGATCATGTACTTGACCTGGTCCACATCGGCGATGGCGTAGGGCTCGCCCTTGAAAGTGATGTCCACGTCAAAGGTGGCTTCGCCGCCGATCTTGACGCTATCCGGCCCGGAAACCTCGGCCGTGGCCATTCGGGGTTCGGCGAAACGCTCCCACTTGGTGGCCAGGTCAGGGTAGGCAAGGAAGCGCTTCAGGACGACCGTGCCCTCCACGGGGAAGGCGCGCTCCAGGTAGAAGGGGCCGGTGCCGATCCAGAAGTGCCCCTTGGTACGCACCCACTCGTTCAGGTTGTCGTAGCGGGTCTTGGCCTCGTCGGGGCCCAAGAACTGGCCCAGCGTCGCCGCGTAGGGGACGTAGAGTTCATTGGTCGCGGTAACCAGGTGCTTCTTCAGGATGTCGATGCTCGGCCCGGCGATGAAGGAAGTGTACTCGACCGTCCGGCCCGTGCTCTCGGTGAGTGCCGTGGACTTGTCCGCCGAGAAGGCCAGTTCCTTGTTGGCCTCGGCCAGGATGGCCGGAACCAGATTATGCCAGGCTCCCTGGCCCTGAGGGTAGTAGGGGAACCAGGTAGTCACGATGTACTCGGCGTCCAGGTACCACATGTCATCATAGGTCTCGATGACCAGCGGGTCGGTGGAGACGATCTTGACGCCCTTGAAGTGCTCCAGGAACGACTCGAAGGAGGGGACGTAGGCCTCGTCGTAGAGCACGCTCTCGCTGTAGGCGCGGTCGAAGGTGAGGATCATGTTCATCACCACGTCGGCCGCGGAAAAGTTGCTGCCGTCGTGCCACTTGACCTTCTGGTAAAGGTCGGCCGGGTAGTAGACGGTGCACTTGGTCTTGGCGGTCTGGGTCTGGGTGAATTTCTCCCCGGCGGTGATAAAGGTCTGGGCCTTCGGATCCCAATCTACCCAGGCATCGCTCGGCACCTCGATCTTGGGGGCAAAGGAGAGGTCGATCCAGTCGAGGGTCTTGCCGACCGGCAGGCCCTCCTCCACCACGCACTCGGCCCGCTCGATGCGCTGTGGCCAGTACAGACCGGTGTAGGGGTCAGGGACGACGCCCACATCGCTCGTGCCGCGGATGAGCATCATGTCGTAGATCCAGTTGCTGCCGGCGATGGGGTTCCAGGGCTCGGTGAGGATGCTGGGCATAGCCATAGTAATGGAGCCGCCGATTTCACCCTTGCGGCGGAGGGTCTGGGCCCACAGGGACGAGCCGTAGACGGAGCCAGCCAGGTCCGCCGAGACCTGGATGTTAGCCCGGGCGGGGGAGAAGGAGACGCGGTCGACCAGCCAGACGCGCACCGAGTCCTCCAGGGAGAGTTCCAGGGCCCGCTGCATCAGTTTCTGGCGTTCCTCCAGGGTGGTAAAGCCCTTGATGGCCAGTTTCTGAGAGACCTCGTCGAACTCCGGGGTGGGCTTATAGGCCTGCCAAAGCGGCCTGGGCATGCCGCGCGGGGTGTAGAAGAAGTCAAAGTTGTCGGCCAGGTCGCGGCTGATCATGGTGGTGACCCAACCGCCGGTGTAGATGTGGAACTTGCCCTCGGCCGGGTTGCCGCGCAGCCAGATGGGCGAGGCCTCGGCCGCCTTCTTGTACTGGCGGTCCGTGGTAAAGCCGATGCTTTCCAGTTGATTGGCCACATAGTCGCCGATGGCCTTGCGCTCATCCTCGATGCGGATGAGGAGGATGATCGTCACCGGCTGGCCCTGGTACATCCACTTGCCGCCCTCCAAGGTGGCGCCGAGTTTCTCCATCTCCTCGGTGATGACCTGCTTGGCCTTGTCGGGGTTATAGGCGTACTTGAGTTCGATGGCGCGGGCGATATCGGCCAGTTTGGCATAGTCGGAGAAGGTGGTGTTGAGGGCCGTGTAGCGAGGAACGGCCAGGCCGCCGAAGATTTCGCGGCAGATATAGTCGCGGTCAACAAGCCAGTTCATGGCTTCGCGGATGCGGGGGACGGAGAAGGGGTTCAGTTGGTTGGTCGGGGTAAAGACCGGGCCGACGGGGTTGAAGGTGAGTTCGTTATAGGAACCGTAGGAGAGGGCATAGGCCAAGTCGGGGGATTCCTTGACCCGGCTGAAGAGTTCGGCCTTGGCGATGGCGTAGGCATAGAGGTCGAGTTCGCCGGACTGCAGGCGGGTGATGGCGGCCGGCGCATTCTCCTCTTCGACAACGATCACCGAGTCCACCCAGGCGCCCGTGCGCTCGATGGGCACAGGAGTGGGGGTAACCAGGACCGGTTTCTCGGTGATGGCCACCTGAGTCACCACAACGGGCTGGGTGACGACCACAGTGGCCCCAGGGCCGACGCAGGCCGAAAGGAGCGTGCCGGCCAGGAGCACCAGCGAAAACACGGTAAGCCACTTCTTAGCCGTAGACATCTGTACTCCTCCTTAGGATTTTTGTGCTGCTTTCGGAAGGCCTTTCGAGAGACCGTCGGTGCATTTACCGCTAATACCATCACCTCCTTTCGGAAAAGCGATCCCGCCTTCGAGAAAAACCATAGGGAAGGCCTGAGGGCGGAAGGACAATGGACACCCGCCTGTTCGATCCAACCTGAACCATCGGCATTTCTCAGCACCCACGCCTTTGCCCAACGACTCGGCCTCCCCGCCGGAAGCGGCGGGGCTCCATGGTTTGCCGATAGTATACCATAGAGGGCCGGAAAAGTCAAGTGCCATTGGGGATGTATCCCAAACTCGT
>JASFBA010000058.1:0-25404 GCA_036172265.1 Chloroflexia bacterium | reverse complement strand
GGGCACGGCGCTGCCGTGCCCCTACCGCTATCCATGTCAGTATCCCCGGAAGACCAGGGGCAAGTAGACCTTGTAGATTGGCCCCCCCTGCACGGTGGTATATTCGACGTCGGGCCGGGCCGTAACCTCGGCGGAGGCGATGTAGGCCCGGTTGACCAGTTGCGAGATGGGGGAGGGAATCTCGCTCTGGGCTCTGACAAAGATGCGCAACTGTCCGGTCTGGCCCGGGCTGAGTGCCCCCAGGTTCCAGTAGCAGGTCTGTCCCTGGCAGCCGGTTGGGTCAACGGAGGCACCCTGGTAAACGACGTATGGATCCAAAGTATTGGTCAGGACGACGCCGCTGGCCGCCGTGGCCGTGTTGGTGTACCGGAGGGTGTAGAAGAAATACCCTCCAGGCAGCACCGGATCGACGGAATCCGTCGTTTCCAAGAGCAGTTCCGGCTTGAGGATACCGGTGCTCACGGGCAGGGCTTCCACGCCCGTGACCTCGTCGCTGGAAGCGCGGGCCTGGTTGATGACCTCGGTCAAGGTGTAAGGCACGGGCTTGTCCAGGCGGACCCGAATCACGATCGTGGCCGTATCGCCGACGGCCAGGCTGGCAATATCCCAGTGGTTGTTGCCCACCGAGGGCGGCGGGGTGGCCGATTCGAAATCGACATGGGGATCATAGGTGTCGTCCACCTGGATGTTGGTGGCCGTCCGATTGCCCAGGTTGCGGATGAGCAGCGTGTAGGTAATGGGATCGCCAGGATAGACGGCGGCCGGTGCACCGGTCTTGGTGATGACTAAGTAGGGGAGGAGGAGTGCCGTCTCCTCGGTGCGTTCGACCCGGCCGATGAGGTCGCCCTGGCCGTCAATGGCAGCGTGGTTGACCAGGACCCGAGTATCCTGGTCTATAGGCTTACCCACCGTGAAGTCGAGGTCAATGGAGTACTCATGCCCCGTTCCGCCGGCCGGCAGACTGTCAATGCCAAAGACAATGGTACGGGTGGGGGTATAGTGGCCGACCAGGTAGATTTGGTTGGGATCGCTGGGGGTGTAGTTGTTGAAGGTGATGTTGGCGTCGTAGGTGTCGGTGATGCGGACGTGGGTGGCCCCGTAAAGCAGGCTGGTGTTGCCGAAGTCAATGTGGTAAGACAAGGGAGCACCCGGTTCCACCGGGTCCGGGTTATCGCTCTTGCTCAGGCACACACCGAGCACGGTGATATAGGGCGCTGCCTGGGGAGCGGGGATGGGGTCAGGGTTAGCACCGTAGGCTCCATCGAACCACTTGTAGTGCCGATCGTAGGGTGGATCGCCAGGCTGGCTGGTATAGTCGCCCAGGTGAACAGTGGCGACAATTTGGGAGCAGGCGTCGGCCGTGGCCTGGATGACCACGTCGTAGTAGAGGCGGGCAGTCTGGTTGGGAGCGATCTGATCCAGTGTCCAGGAAACCACCCCCGTAGAACCCTGCGGCGGCTCATAGACCAAGTTGATCGGCGGGCTGGTCGGGTCGGCCTCCACCCACGATTCCCAGATGGCAAATCCCTGGGGGAGGGTCTCGGTCACCACGATGTCATAGGCCACCGCACGGCCGGTGTTTTTGATGTCCACCCGATAGTGTACCGTCTCCCCAACCTCGTAGTTGACCTTGGGCAGGTCGGTGCGGGTGTGGGAGAAGTTGGTGACCGGATCGCCCATCCAGGGCTGAATTACATAGGTCTTGGCTTCAGGGTAAGGAGAGGCCAGGCAGTAGCGCGGGGCAGAGGGGGAGGAACCGGTCCGCCAGCATTCGCCGATGGTGTTCTTGGCCTCGAGCCGGCCAAGGAAGTCGCTCCTGCCGCCGGCATAGACGTGCTGGCCGAAGGCGTTGCGGCCACTCTGGCGGGTGCGGTAGGTCATCGTGACCTGCTTGGGAGCATTCCCGCCGGTATTATCCACATCGTTCAGCCGCCAGTGCAGAACGTAGCGGCCGTTGGCCAGGCTGGTCACCCAAGGGGACCCCACCAGGCTGGCTCCATCCACGACCAGCGAATCGGTGATGTAGCGGGCCCCCAAGGGCAGGGTATCGCTGAACTCGGGTCCGTACATCACCAGACCGGGGTTGAGTGTCAGGGAGACGGTGTAAAAGGCCGCCTCGGCGATATAGATGTCATCGCCGGTGTGAGGGGTCTGGACATCTTTGCTCACCACATAGCCGCCGGTGAAGACGTACTGCACGGTGTAGGGGGTATCCAGGTAGACGCCTTCGTCGGGGACCGTCCCCGGGAAGGTGGTGTAGCGGGCCTGGGCGGTGGTGGTGAAGGAGGTGCCGGCCGGCATGGTGAGCGGCAGGGTGGCGGTGATGACAAAAATCTCCTCGTCCGGCGGCGGGTCAATGGGCGGGACGGTGTTCCAACGGAGGATGGTGGTTCCGCCGGGGCCCGGGGAAACAGAATCCGGGGCAGGAAAGGCGGAGAGATAGTTCAGGCCGGCGCTGAGGGTATCGGTGAGCACCGTCTCATAAGCGGTGGGGTGACCGGGGGTCTCGCTGCGGTTGCGCAGGTGTAGCGTGAGGCGGACGGTTGCCCCGCCCCGGAAACTTCCGCCAGGGAAGGAGTGGGTGAAGTAGGAGCCACTGGTTGGGCTCTGGTAGCGCAGGTCCGGGCGGATGAACTTGACGCAGTTGGCCGTTCCTCCACTACAGGCATCGTTCCGCTGGCGGAGGATGGTGTCGGTGTCGGAAGGCTGTTCCAGGGGGTCGTCGGACCAGCGGACGATAGGCACGATCCTCAGGTTGGTGTTGTGGGGCACCTCGCCGCTGTGGCCGGGGGTGAAATAGTTCTGGCGGGCCTGGGCCAGAAGTCGGTAGGTCACCACCACCGGGCCGCTATCGGTGTTGGTGATCGAGTCCAGATTGGCCCATTCCAGTTGGGTCCAATAGCCGCTGGGTCGCCAGGGATCCATCCCACTAGAAAGGGTGATGATATTGGGCGGGTCGATCGGCGCGATCATCTGGGTATAGGTCAGGCCGTCCTCCAGAAGGATGCGCAGGGTGGGATTGTAGAGGATGAGGCCCTGGGGGACGGTAAAGACCACGGTAATGGTGAGAAACTCCCCGGCCATGGACTGGTACTGGTCATTCCCCGTGTAGACGGGGGAAATCTGGTACTTGCCGATGGAGATGTTGCGGAGGTAGGCGGTGGTGGTACGCTCCAGAGGCGGTCGGTAGACGCGTTCGGTGGGAACATCGCCGGGGGCCGAAGAGCGTAACAACCAGGCCGAGTTCTGGATGGGCGCATGGGCTACGTTGCCGGTGAGGGGGATGGTGGCGCGGAACTCGACCGCCGCGTTCGTCCCCGTGGGCAGGCTGGAGATATACCAGAAGAGTTGGGTGCCGCTCACGGTACAACCCCCCGTACAGGACTGGAAGAGGGTCCCGGCCGGCATCGTGTCGGTGATGCGGATATCGTAAGCGGTGCCCTGGGTGGGTCCGGTGGGGTTCTGAAGGCTCAGCGTCCAGGTGACCAAGTCGCCGGGATCCAGTTCCTGGTTGGTCGGAGGGGATTGGGTCTTGTTGAAGGTGAAGTTGGCTGGCTGGACCAGGGAGACGGTAACGGCGGGTGCCGAGACCGACCCTCCGCTCCAGGCCATGGTCGCGGTGCTGATGGCCTGGCGGGAAGTGGCCGTGTTGTTATCCCAGTAGACATTGACCCGATAGCGCACCTCGTAGACCCAGGTATTGCCGGAATTGTTGTTAATATCGGGCAGGTTCCAGGTGAGGAGCGGCCGGCCGTTGCGCGGGTCCACCGTAGGGGTTACATCGGGCACATCTGGCGTGTTGGGGTTCATCGGGACGGGGCCGACGGAGGAGCCGTCCACATAGGCCACCTTCAGGTAGTTGCTCTGGCTGCCGAAGGAATCTTGCAGGGAGACGCCGGCGACGTTCGTGCCGGTGGTGATGGTGTAGCGGATAGTGTAGGTGATCGTTTCGCCGTAGGAGGCTTTGAGGTGAGGGGAGAAGTCGGACTCCTCGTACTCCGCGATCGTGATGCTCTGGACCTGCTCTCTGAGCGGTGCGGCCAGGCCCGAGGCCGGCGGCTGCACCAGTCCGCCGGCCAGGAGGAGGACGATGAGGCTCAGGGAGAAAAAGGCCCTGGCCGGACGGATTCGGCGTAAGGTGCGGAAAAAGGCTCTCGTCTCCATGTACACCTCCTTTGCTTATCCGGGTTCAGAGGACTACTACCGTTAGTCTTATTTTACCACAAACAGCGCCCGTTGTCTACACCCCTGACGCAGGGACACACGTCATCGCGGGTCCCATCGGGCCGTTCGTGTAGGGGCAGGGTTACCTCGCCTTACAATAGGGGAGCACGGCACTTACAGTTCAGCCCAAAGTGGCGTGCACCCATAGTGATCAACGATTGACGATCAACGGATTCTGGCAACGAGGACAGAAGTAACTGCTGCGGCCGAGCACATGTCCACGCTGAATGGTTGTGCCGCAGCGAGGACAGGGCTGGCCGGCCCGGCCGTAGACCTGCAGCCGTTCGGCAAAGCGGCCTTCCTCCCCTGCGCCGAAAAGAAAGCCCCGGTCGGCCAGGGTCGTGCCCTGGGCGGCGATGGCCTTTTTCAGGACCTCCCGAACGGCACGGAACAGGCGGCCGATTTCCTCCGACGAAAGGCTTTTGGCCGGCCGACAGGGATGCAGTTGGGCGTGGAAAAGAACCTCATCGGCGTAGATGTTGCCCAAACCAGCCAGAAAGTGCTGATCCAGGAGGAGGGCTTTCAAGCGGGCTTGAGGATGTTTCTGCAGCCGTTCGGTCAGCATCTCTTGGGTAAAGGTTGGAGAAAGCGGTTCCGATCCCAGCCGACGTTCCAGGGTGGCATACGCCTCGGGAGAAAGAAGCCGCATCCGCCCGAACTTGCGGGGGTCGCAGAAGTGGAGCGCCCGGCCGTCGTCCAGGTCCAGGACGGCATGGGTGTACCGGTCCGGCGGCGTTTCCCCAAGGAAAAGGAAGAGCCGGCCGCTCATGCCCAGGTGGATGGCAAGGACGCGGCCGTCCTCCAGGAAAAGGAGCAGGTGCTTTCCCCGCCGGCCGACTTCCCGCACCTGACATCCGACCAGGGCTGCGATAAATTCTTCCTTGGGGTACGGCGCAACAAGCGGAGGATAGTCCAGTGCCCGTACCCCGACGATGATGCGGCCGGCCAGGTGGGGCCGCAGGGCCTGTACCGTCGTTTCTACTTCAGGCAATTCAGGCATCGTTTACCCTTTGTCTCTCGGTGTCTGGAGAGACGGTGAGCAGCCCGGCCAGACACAGGGGAAGGCCGATGAGCAGGAAGCCTACCTCAGCATACCCCTCATATTTGCCCTGCCGGGTCAGAATGCTCCAAGAAGCCAGGAGGACGGATAAAAGGCCGTAGCCGAGGAAGAGCAAGGCCCGGCTTTCCCGGGGAAAGCCCGGAGTGCCCCGATTGACTCCGAAAGGCACTCCCTGACTCAGGAGGCTCAGGAGCATGCTCACGGCCAGAAAGAAGTTGCCCACCCCCGGCAGGGAGTTCAGCGGAGAAAGAGGGGCGGAAAGGAGGGGATAGCCCTCTAAAAACCAGAAGGTCAGGGCGGAAACGCCCAGGCCGAAGAGCACTGCGGGGGTCAGCCGACGGCGGAGGAGGGCCAGGAGAAAGAGGCCGGCCAGGACCAGCGTGCCGATGGCCGTGAAGTCTTCCAAGTCGAAAGCGGCCGCTCCCAGGAGATTCAGCGGCCGGGTGGCCTTCCAGAGGACCATCCAGAAGCCCAGACAGAGGAGGGAAAAGGCGCCACGGGGAAATCGTCGCCACAGGAAAATGCCGGCCAGGATTAGCCCCCCGCCGACGGCCCAGGTATAGTTCTGGCCGAAGCGAAGGAAGGCGGTTCCAACCTGCTCCAGAAAGAGGGCAAAGTGGCCGACCCAGGTGCCGGAAGCCGGAAGAAGGAGGGCCACCAGGATGACAGCGGCCAGGAAGAGTTGAAAGAGCGGCAGGGGGCCGGCCAGGAGGAGCACCGGGAGGAGATTGCCCCAGATCGGTTCCGTCTCCCTCCGATGTCTCCAGCGGTGCAGAGCCCAGAAGACAGCCAGGAGACATCCGACCAGGGCTACCGCACCCCAGCGCAACGGGCGGGGCTGCCCTATCCCCAGCGGCCACAGCCAGAGCCAGGCCGTCCGCAGGAGGAGGAAAAGGCCCAGTGCTCCCTTCCAAAGGACTGGCTTGATGGACGCTTCCAGCCAGCGGGAGCCGATCTGTCCCAGTTCCAGGGCAATGCCGGCGACGGCGCTGCCCGAGAGGAGGAAAAAGGGCACGACCAGGGAGGCAAGAAGGCTCAGGTTGCTTCCCAGTCGGACAGCAGCGCTCCGCCCCATCACGTCCACCCCGCGGCCGGGCAGTTCCGCGCTCAGGTATCCACCCAGGAGCGCCCCCGCGCACAGGAGGGTGATGAGGACAAAGTGGACGGCTAGGGAATCCCACCGACGGTACAGCCCCGGCCCTATCCCTACCCAGAGCAGGAGGAGGAGGCTTGCGCTCCAGGAGAGCAACGTCCAGGGCCAGGCCGCCGGGTCAGCCAGGTCGCTCCGGCTGGCCAGAGTCAGGGAGAAAGCGGCAAAGGGAATCAGCACCAGCGCTCGAATCCCCCAGGAGGCCCGGGCTGCCCCGGTCAGGATGTAGGCCCAGGCCAGGGCCAGCAGCCCATAGGCCAGCGGAACGGCTGGCAAAGGGACGGTAGGCATCGTCCGTTCCCCGGTGGCCATCGGCAGGGATAGGAGCGGTCCGGCACCCCGCAGTTGTCCCACCCAGGGCACCAGACAGGAAAGGCCGGCCGCCAGGAGAAGCCCCAGCCAAACGGCTACCCGGAACACCGGGGTTTCCCCCCGCAATTCGATATGCCCGGCCCAGGCCTCGCCCCAGAGGAGCACCCGACTGAACTCCCGCAGGAGAAGAAATAGGGGCCGCCCCTTGGAGGCCTGCCTGTTCTCACTCATAAGCGACCTCCAGCGCGTAGAGAACGATGGTATCGGCAAAGAAGATGGTCCCGTCCATTACCAGCGGAGAGGTGAGGGCCGGCAGGACATAGGGCGGAGTGTAGCGGGCCAGGAGCCGGCCGCTTCCGGCATCCAGGGTCAGGAGGGTGCCCTCGCCGGTAATGCTGTAGATCACGCCTTCCTCCACCACCGGGTCGGAAAGAAGGAGGCCACCACCGTCGTGGCCCCAAAGCAGCACACCAGCGCCGTCATGGGCCTGGAGGAGGCCATCGGACCAGCCGACGAAGACGCGCCCGGTAGAAGGTTCGCAGGCCGGCTGGAGGAAGAAGGCCGGCCGCGCCGGACCTTTCCAGTGCATCCGGCCGGACTGGGGGTCAAAGGCGGCCAGAGAAAAGCCCCCCTCTTCCAGAAGGCCCGTGTAGAGCGTCTCGCCACAGCGGACGGGCGTTCCCTGGGCAAAAGTGGCCGACGAAAGCCAGACCGGGTCACCTGTGCTCAGCCTCCAGGCTCCTAGATACCCGGCAGAGAGGAAGACCCGTCCCTCCTCGGCCAGCGGCGCGCCGGTGCATGCCGGGAGGGAGGCTTCCCAGAGCACCACGCCGGCGGATGCATCCAGGGCCAACAGGCGGCCGCCGGAGAGGGTATCCAGGCAGAGGAGGATGTGGGAGGAGGTGGCGGATGGGGAAAAGCGGAGGAGACCTTCCATCCCCTTCTTCCAGCGCACCTCCCGGTCGGCCAGATCGTAGGCCACCAGAGTTGTGGAAATCTCCCCCGTTTCCGGGTAGGAGAGGACGATGTAGGCGGTGTCCCCCTGGACCAGCGGCGGGAGGTCGGTGAAGCCGCCCAGTTTGGCCAGGAGAGCAAACTCGCCCGAAGAGGGGTCGTAGAGCCGGAGGTCGCCGTTATCCAGAAGGAGAAGGGGACGATCGGCCCACTCCTGAGGACTTCCGACAGGGCCGGCTCCGCTCGCTTCTTCTATCGCCGGCCGGTCCCAACGCGGGAACAGGCGGAGAGAGGGAGCGGTTGGATTTCCTAGAGCATAGATATGGCGATGCCGGTCGGCCAGAAGCACCTGTCCCCGGCAAAAATCTGGGGATGCGCCAAAAGGAGCCAGGTCGCTCCGGACCGCCCATTCCTCCCCGCTTTCCCCGTCCAGGAGGTGGACGCTTCCGGAAGTATCGGCCAGGAGGAGGGTGCGGCCTATCAGCAGGGGAGCGTTGGGAACGCCTTCTGGAAAGTGCACCTGCCAGCGCAGGCGACCGTCCTCCCTCCCCAGGGCCACCACATAGCCCAGGCCGGTAACGGCATAGAGCGTCTCCTCCCCAACGGCCAGAGCCGAAGAAACGTCCCCAGGAAGGGAAGTGCCCCAGCGGATAGAGCCGTCCACCAGGGAAAGGGCGACCACCCGACCCCCTCCCATCCCTCCGCTCAACCCCACATAGACCGTTTCTCCGGCGATAGAAGGAGGGGCAAGGAGACCCTGTTCCAGTTCGGCATACCAGCGCAGGGTGCCCCGGGCAGCATCGAGGGCGTAGAGGAAACCGGAAGCATCTCCGAAGAGGACAGTGTCCCGGCTTCCAGCAGCCGAGGACAGGATGGCGTCGCTGGCCTCAAAGCGCCAGCGTTCCGTACCACGGCGGGCTTCCAGGGCGTAGAAGGTGCCGCCCTCTGTGCCGAAGAAGAGGAGGTCGCCCAGGAGGAGAGGGGAAACCAGGATTCGATCGTCGGTGGAGGCACTCCACAGGAAGAGGCCGTTTGTAGCCTCCAGAGCGTAGAGGCGGTCTCCGGCGGCGGCGTAGACGATGCCGCCGGAAGCGATGGGCGCGGCCAGAATCGGCTGGCCGGTATCGAAAGTCCAGCGTACCTCCCCCCGTTCCACATCCATCGCCCGGAGGAGGCCCTCCTCGTCTCCGAAGAGGAGCAATCCAGAAGCACAGAGCGGGGGCGAGGTAATATCGTTGGGGAAAGAGGCCTGCCAGTAAAGGGAAAGGGAGGGCAGGACGGAGACCTGGGGGAGGGCACCGCTTCGCTCCGGCCCGCCGCGTTCCAGGACGGTCGGACCGGAGCAGCCGATTTCGTCGGCGGGTGCGGCCGGGCCTGAGCCGGGCGGGAGCCAGGTGGTGGAGAGGAGTTCGTAGCGCGTCAGGCCGGCCGGCCCGCTTTCCTCCTGTAAAAGGGGGAACAGACTTCCCTCCCCAGCGTACCAGAACCGGTGATAGAACGTATCCGGGCCGATCCGGACGTCCAATTCTACCGGAAGACTCTGGGAGAAAGTTCCGGCCGGGGTAGAGAGGGGGCTTTCGGGGAGGTGGCGCAGGGCGTAGTCGAGGGAGAGAAAGCGCCTCCAGGGGCCGTAGGACCAGGTGATGAGGACGGTGCCGCTGGATGTTTCCTCCGGCAACAGGATGGGGAGGGTGGGAGAGTAGGTGTAGAGGCCATCGCTTCGGAGGAGGCCGGCTTCCTCCAGGCCGGCCGGTGTTCCTGCGTAGAAAATGACATCCCGGGAGGCTTCCTGGAAAACGGCAGTTCCTTTCAGGGCGAGGAGGGGGCTTTCCAGGGCTGGCTTAAGGGCCAGAGCCTGGGGGTCGGCGAGGTAGAGGGAACGGAAACCGATCCTCCCGGAAGGCTCGGTCACCCGATAGAGGACTGCCTCCCCTCGGAATGGGCCGGCAGGTGAAACGGCAGCCAGAGTCCAGCAGAGGACCAGGGCTGTGGCCAGGAGGGGAAGGAAGAAGGCAGCGGCTACGGCTATAGCGGCCAAGTGAGGCCGGCGGGAGGACGGCCGGACACTCTCTTGGAGAAGAGGTTTTCCCATCGGAATGCTCTACATCTCCGGCGGCAACTGACCATGGGACCGCCACCAGTCCATACACCAGGCTACCGTGCGGGGGATGCCCTCTTCCAGCGGTACTTGGGGCTGGTAGTCGAGCAGGGCACGGGCCTTGCGGATGTCGGCCACATAGTGGGTCACCTCGCCCACCCGGGGCGGCTCGACGTGCACCTCGGGGATACGGCCCAAGGCTGCGCTAATAAGTTCGACCACACGGAAAAGGGTATTGCCCTGGCCGTAGGCCAAGTTGATCGTCTCGTTGCGCACCCGGCCGGAAAGCAGCCGCTCCAATCCGGCGTAAACGCCCTCGATGCAGTCGTCTACGTAGGTAAAGTCGAGCACCTTATCCCGGCCGTAGATGGTGATCGGCTCGCCCAAGGCGATCTTGCGGATAAAAAGGGGAATGACCCGTTCCATACGCTCCAGGTCGTTATCGTAGCGGCCATAGACGTTGCTGAAGCGAAAAACCAGGTAGGGGAGGGCATAACAACGGGCGTAGGAGTAGATCAGGGCCTCGCCGGAGATTTTGCTGGCAGAATATGTACTTTCGGTAAAGGAGAAGTCGGCCTGGGCCTCTTCGGTGATATACCGGTGGATGTCGCCGTAGACCTCGCGGGAACTGCTGAAGACGATCGGCACATTGTTCTGACGGCAGTACTCCAGGACGTTGTAAGTGATCTGGATGTTCTCCATCGCTCGGTGCGGTTCGGAGACGAGTTGATGTACCTTGGCGTTGGCCGCCAGGTGGACGACCACATCCACCGGCGGGTATTCGACCCCGCCGATGCCGCCGCGAAAGTTGGCAAAGTTGCCGGTCAGGTCTTGGAGGATATAGCGGAAGCGATCGGTCCAAGGATTGAGTCGTTTGTCCACACCGAAGACAAAGTGGCCCCGTTCCAGGAGATAGAGGGCCAAGTTAGTGCCGATCTGTCCGCTGGAACCGGTGATGAGAACGCGCATTTCGTCTCTCCGGTGGCCTGGAATTCGGCGCAAATTGTACCACATCCCGGCCGGCCGTGCAACTCGACTACACCGGGGTGTCCCCAACCCGGCGGATAACGCCCTCCCCCCTACCCCGTGAGGCGAGGGGGAAACCCGATTTCCGGCAAACCTGGAACACACCCTTGCCCGGGAGGGTTAGAACGGGCAAGGGCGCCGTTTACCCAATGGTAACCCTCGGTTGATGGCACGCTTACCTGCTGGAACTAGAATGAGGCCACAACCGAAAAGCGTGGGACGAAGAAGCAGCGAAGATACCACGCGGAGAGGGCGAAAGGTTCCGCCACCTTCTTCCGGGCCAGGGCGGCGTGAACCGGAGAAAAAGGCCCGGACCTTGCCGATAGGGCAAGGGAGAGTATCGCAAGAGGAGGAGCACCATGTGTGGCAAGAAGATTGCAACCTGGATCGTCATCGGTATTCTCGTTCTAACCCTGGGCATGCCTTCGCTGGCCCAGGCCCAAACCCCCGGCCTTCCGCCGGATGATTCTCTGCCCCCCGCTTCCGCAGCCCAATCCCCGGAGGTGACCAACTCCCCTACCATCCAGGTCTCTTTCACCGCCAAGGACGAAGAGAGCGGGGTGGCCGAAGTCCATCTGTGGGCTTCTTGTGGCTCCGCCTGGTGGCACGATACCGGCCTGGTTGCCTACGCCGAATCGGGCACCTTTGACTACGAGGCGGAGTGCGGCGAAGGGCTTTACCGCTTTGCCACCGTGGCGGTCGACATGGCCGGAAACTGGGAGGACCTCCCCAGCGGCGATGGGGACAGCCAAACCATCCTCGACCGCACCTCTCCCCAATCCCAAGCCAACAGCCCATTCTTTCTCCGGAGTTCGGTCATCCCGGTCACCTTCACCTATTCCGATAACCTGAGCGGCATCGCCGAGGTGCACCTCTGGGTAGCCCACGCCACGGCCGCTGGATGGCAGGATAGCGGCTTGGTCTACCGGCCAAGCCCCGACGATACCGGCTTTGTCTTCTACTACAAGGCTGCTTACGGCAGCGGCCTCTACTTCTTCGCCACCGTGGCCGTGGACCGCGCCGGGAACTGGGAGAAGTTACCCGAAGGCGAGGGCGACACCCAGACTTACCTGGAGTATGTCTCGCCCGATGTCCGCTCGCGTCCGCCGGCCGTGGACCCCTTCCCGCCGACTTCTTTTGCCCAGTCGCCGAACTTTGCCAGCGCCTCGACCATTGACATCTCCTACCTGGCTCAGGATCAGGGCCTGGGCGTGTCCCGGGTCTACCTCTGGGCGAACTGCGGCAAACTGGGTTGGCACGATACCGGTCTCTCTTCCCAGAGCGCCGTCGGGGTATTCCACTACACGCCAGAGTGCGGAGAGGGCACCTATCACTTCGCCACAGTGGCCGTAGATCGGGCCGGCAACTGGGAGGCGTTGCCCACCGGCGAAGGCGACAGCCGGACCATCCTCGACCTTACCCCTCCCCAGTCCCAGGCCAGCAGCCCCTATACGGCCTTTGGCCTGCCCATCCCGGTCTCCTTCACCTACCAGGATGAAAGAAGCGGCGTCGCCGAGGTGCACCTGTGGGTGCGGGTACCCAATTCGTCCGCCGGATGGCATGACACGGGCTTGGTCTTCAGGCCGGCTACTCCTGCCCTGCCGATCTTTCTCTACAACGCCAACGACGGCAACGGAACCTATTACTTTGCCACGGTAGCCGTAGACTATGCCGGGAACTGGGAAGAACTGCCTGCCGGCAATGGGGATACCCAGACCTACCTGGATCTGCCCGGTCCCATTCAGCCGCCCTCTCCTGACCGGACGCGGCCAACACGCTAGAGGCCATCGCTCCCATCTCCCCGCCTGGGAAGCAGGGCGGAACGGATCGAAAATCCGCTCCGCCCCTTCCCTTTTTTCATATGCGGCTGTTCGGGGCAAGTCGCCGATGCGCCCGTAGGGGCGGGGGTACCCCCCGCTCCTACGGGCTGTGTGCGATGTGGGCCATGCCGCCCACGAATGGGAACACGAATATACGAATAACGGCACTGGTCAGCGGCGTGCCCAAGGCGTACCGGAACGGTATTGCGCCGGGCACACCAAAATCGCCGTGGTGAGGCACTAGTCCGGTCGCATCATACGGTAACCTAGGCCGCGAACAGTCTGGATACAATGCGGATGGGCCGGGTCTTTTTCGATCTTTTGGCGAAGACGCCAGATGTAAAGTTTCAGGCTGGCCCGATCTCCGCTGTATTCATAGCCCCAGACGGCTTCTAGGATCTGGTCATAACTGAGCAGCCGGCCGGCATTGCGCACCAAATAAATGAGCAGGCGCAACTCCAGCGGCCGCAACCTCAGGCGTTCCCCCTTCACAAACACTTCCCCAGCCAGGAGGTTCACGGCCAGGTGCCCTCCATCGAAGGTGGAAAGTTGCAGGGACGGTTCGGGGGAAACGCGTGCCCGTCGCAATGCCGCCCGCACCCGCGCCCGCAGTTCTTCCAGGGCTACCGGCTTCACCAGGTAATCATCTGCCCCCAGGTCCAACCCCTTGACGCGGTCCTTGACCTGCCCTCGCGCCGTGAGCATGAGCACCGGTATATCGGTCAACTCCCGGATGCGCCGGCAGACTTCCCAGCCATCCATATCCGGCATCATCACGTCCAGGATCACCAGGTTCGGCCGCTCCGCATAGAGGAGGCGCAACGCCGTCGAACCGTCCTGAGCCGTAACTACGGCGTAGCCTTCCTCCTGCAGGATTTCGGCCAGGCTCCGACAGACGTAGGCGTCGTCATCTACTACCAGAATCTTGTCCTTCTCGGTTGCCACGGTGCCACCCCGGAAAACAAACGTCCGTCAGGCTCATCATAAAGTTTACTACGAGCGGGGTTTTCCGTCAAGCCGACCTTGACGGCCCGGTCTAGGTGTGATAAAGTAAAAAAAGTTTCAAGCCCACCCTCGCCGGAAAATGCTTCCGGAGGTGAAAGATGCAGTGGCTGCGGGCCGGACGCCGGCCTTTATCTCTGGTTCTACTGGCCCTGCTGATGCTGGGAAACGTGCCGGCCACCACTGGGGGAGACGTAGGTTTCCCAAGGGCGGGAGATGCCCCGACCGGCCTTACCCTGATCGAATCTGACGGCCGGCACATCATCCTGGAGTGGACCGCGCCGCCCTACCAGGTCTCGGTTGTGGAAGTAGAAGGGCAAACCTTCCAACGACTCTCCATCCCGCCTTGTCCCCCTGCCGGCCGGCCCGGCGAACCGGAACTCCCTTCCTGCACCGCTATCCTGGGAATTCCTCCAGATGCTTCCCTCTCCCTGCGTCTCCTGGAGGCGGAGAGCCTTTCGCTTCCGGGAAAGTGGCTTCTGCTTCCCCTGCCCGAACCGGCCGTCGAGGAAAAAGTGCCCTGGACCGGGCCGGAGTCCGTCCGTATGGTAGGAGAACGCTACCCTCTGGGGCCAGCCTACCAGAACGATGCGCCCTTTCCCTCACAACCCGCCGCCTTGGGCGAACCGGCCTTCCTGCGGCACCAGCGGCTGGTCCCTGTCTCCTTCTTCCCCTTCCAGTACTTCCCCCAGAGCGGACGGCTCCTCTATTTCCCTCGCCTACGCCTGGAAATTGCCTTCGGGGAAAGCCACGAGGGTATGGGCGAGGTCGCCGAGCCACCCGATTTCGAGCGCCTCCTGGCCTACACTTTGTTCAACTATACCCAAGCCCGCCACTTTCGGCGGACGGCGTCTATGCCGCTGAACCTGCCTCCTGTTCCGCCGAACCCGGGCTGGCGTATTCCCATTTCGCAGGAAGGACTCTACCGGCTGACCTACCCGCGGCTGCAGGAAGCCGGCCTGCCGGTGGAAAGCCTGGACCCTCGCACCCTGCGCCTCTTCCGCTACGGAGAGGAGGTGGCTATCCGCGTCCTGGGGGAGGAAGATGGGCGCTTTGACCCGCAGGATACCATCCTCTTCTACGGCCGGCCCCTTTCCTATAACCGCTACACCGACGCCGAAGTCTACTGGCTGACCTACGGGGGCGAACCCGGCCGGCGCATGGCGTGGCGCGACGGCACGCCCGGCGGCGGCACCGTGCCCACTTCCTTCAGCGCGGTTGAACGCCTGGAAGAAAACCTCCTGTATTACCCCACGATGCCCTGGCGCTCCGACCACGACCATTGGTTCTGGAACTATACCTATCCGGAGGGCGGGATTTTTGCCCAGACCTATTCTTTCCCTGCCCACCCCTTGGCCGGGGAAACCTATATCGCTACCCTCCGTGTGCACCTGCATGGCGGCAACCGGGACGACTATGTGAATCCAGACCACCACATCCGCATCTTCCTGAACGATATGTCCCTGGGAGACCTCTGGTGGGACGGGCGGGTGGAACTTACCCCGACCTGGGCCTTTTCTTCCACCCTGCTACAACCTTCGGGAAATACGGTGCGCATCGAGGCCCCCGGAGATACCGGGGCCGTCGCCGATTGGGTTGTCTACGACTGGCTGGAACTGGAGGAGCGCCGGCGTTTTGTCGCCGAGGAAGATCGTCTCTCCTGGGAAGGCCCGGCCGGAGCCTGGGAATACCACCTCACAAACTTTGTCCAACCGGAGATCTTTCTTCTGGATATCACCGAGGCCGATGACCCGGTGGAGATTGTCAGCGCCACGGTCATCCCGGCGGGCTCGACCTACTCCCTCCACTTTGCCGATGCCGCTACCCGGACGACGCGTTACCTGGCCATGTCCGGCGGTCAGGTGCCGGAGCCGGCCTCCATCGAACCGGCTGCCCCCGCCGACCTGCGTAACCCATCCAACGGAGCCGATTACATCGTGATCACCCACGGTGACTTTTACACCCAGGCCCAGACCCTGGCCTCCTTCCGCGCCGCCCAGGGCCTGCGAGCCCGCGTGGTGGACGTCCAGGATGCCTACGACCTCTTCGCCTACGGCCGGCGTACTCCTGAAGCCCTTCATGACTTCCTGGCCTATGCCTACGAAAATTGGCTTCCTCCGGCTCCCTCCTACGCCGTCCTCCTGGGCGACGGCCATTTCGACCCCAAAGACCACCGGGGGTATGGCCTGCGGGAATATATCCTGCCCTATTTGGCTTTCGTGGACCCATGGATGGGGGAAACAGCCGCCGACAACCGCTACGTCTGCCTGAGCGGGGAGGACCTCCTCCCCGATATGCACCTGGGCCGGCTGCCAGCCAACACACCCGCTGAAGCCCAGGTGCTGGTCAACAAGGTTATCGCCTACGAAAGCACCTCTCCCCCCGGCGACTGGCGAAGGCAGGGCCTCTTCGTAGCCGACAACCCTGACCAGGCCGGGAACTTTCCGGGCCTTTCGGATGCATTGATCGCCAACTTCTATCCGCCGCCTTACCAGGCACAAAAAGTCTATCTGGGAGTTACATGTGCTTATCAAAACCCCTCTACGGAATGCCGCAACCAAATCCTTTCGGCCATCAACGAGGGCCGCCTGCTGGTCAACTACATCGGCCACGGCGGGGTCTGGCTCTGGGCCAACGAACGTCTCCTGGATAACTTTGCCCAACTATCCAACGCGCCCTACCTGCCGGTGGTCCTGGCCATGACCTGCTACGAGGGGATGTACCACTGGACCTTCTTGAACCCGAACTATTTTTCCCTGGCGGAAACTTTCCTGCGAGCTGAGGGCAGGGGCTGGGCGGCCTCCTGGTCCCCCACCGGGCTGGGCGTGGCCACCGGCCACCATTACCTGAACGAAGGCTTTTTCCAGGCCGTCTTCCTGGAGGATGAACGTCGCCTGGGGTCGGCCACGCTGGCCGGAAAGTTGCGCCTGTGGCAGGCCGGCGCCTGGCGGGAACTCCTGGACACCTACCTCCTCCTGGGCGACCCGGCCCTGGAGATGCCCCTCCTGGAGACCGACCTGGCGCTGGAGAAAACGACCTATCCCCAGACACCCCTCCGGCCTGGCGACCCCCTTACCTTCACCCTGCGCCTGTCCGCCGCCGGCCCGGCCACCGCTCACCACGTCGTCCTGACCGACACCCTCTCCCCTTGGATCGTCAGTCCCACCGTCCAAATCGCCGGAATCACCCTGACCCGACGGCCGGACACACGCTACGTATGGGATGTGGAAGATATGGTGGCTGGCCAGTCCGGCACCCTCACTGTTACCGCCCGTCTCTCCTGGCAGACCCCGGCCGGCCTCCTCGTCAACCAGGCCCGTGTGACCACCACGGCAAAGGAGACCGAGGCCCAGAACAACGCCGATACGGCGACCTGGCTCGTCATCCCCGGGCCACCCTACCGGATTTCGCTTACGGCCACGCCCCCGGCCCTGCCGGCCGACGGCGCTTCCCTTTCCCTCATCCACACCCTGGTCGTGGACACCGCCGGCAACCCAGTGGCCGACGGCACGCCCGTGGCCTTTGCCACCGATGCGGGCACTTTTCTCGATGGCAGCACCCACTACACCTCGACTACCAGTCAGGGTACGGCCGAAGTCTTCCTGCGGGCCGCCAGCCAGGTGGTCACCGCCACCGTCACAGTGACTTCCGGACAGGCCATAGGCCAGGTCCAGGTGCCCTTTGTCTCTACGGCTCCCCACACCGTCCTGGTGGAGGCCTCTCCCACCGCCATTCCGGTCACCGGAACGGCCCAGATCACCGCCACGGTGCTGGACGTGCTGGGCCATCCGGTACGGGACGGCACCGCCGTCACCTTCACCACTTCGCTGGGTACGCTCACGCCCACAGTAGCGGCGACTTTCGCCGGGATCGCCAGGAGCACGCTCCAAGGTGAAGGGCTCTCCGGCCTGGCGACCATCCTGGCCCATAGCGGCAGCGCCGCCGGCACGGCTTCCGTGCGCATCGGCAGCGGCAGCAGTTTCACCCTGACCCTAACAGCCGATCCGCCGGCCATCCCCGCCGACGGTCAATCCCAATCCGCGATCACGGCCACGCTGGTGCGCGCCGACGGCCAGCCGATTACCCTGACCTACTGGATCTCGTTCAGCACTACACTGGGCAGCATTCCCTCCCGTTCGCTCGCCGTAAGCGGGACCACGACCGTCTCCCTCACCGCCGGGATGACCCCCGGAAGCGCCATCGTCGTAGCCTCGGCCCAGCGCGCTTCGGCCGCAACGATGGTGCAACTCCTGCCCGGCCGTCCGGCCGTCCTCACCTTGACGGCCGAACCGACCCAAGTGCCGGTGGGCGGGAGACAGTCCACCCTGCTCGCGGTTGTACGCGATGCCTATGGCAACGCGGTGGCCGACGGCACGCCGGTGGCCTTTAGCACCACTTTGGGGACGGTATCGCCGACCCAGGCGACCACCTGGAACGGAGAGGCCTATTCCTGGCTTACCTCGGGCGGCCAGGCCGGTATCGCCACGGTCCTGGCTCGCTCCGACCCGGCCGACGATACGACGACGGTGCGATTCACCGCCCTGGACCCGTCTATCCTCACCCTTTCTGCCGACCCGCCGGTTATCGTTGCCGACGGCGTCTCTTCCACCACCCTCTCCGCCTGGGTCACCGATCCCTTGGGCAACCCGGTGGAGGACGGCACGACGGTGCAGTTCCTTACCAGCCTGGGCCACGTCCGGCCGAGTCAGGGGGGCACGGTGGCCGGATGGGCCACAGCGGTGCTGACCGGCACCCAGGTGGGCACGGCCACGGTGCGGGCGCTGGCCGGCGGAATCGAAGCCCGGACGACGGTATCCCTCGTCCCCGGCGCGCCGGCCTATATCCTGGTCGCCGCCCTGCCCTCCAGCCTCTACGCCAACGGGGTAAGCACGGCAACGGTCACGGCCTACCTGCGGGATGCCCTGGACCATCCCGTGGCCGACGGCCTCCCGGTGACCTTCACCACCTCGCTGGGGACGATCACTCCAACGTTGACCTGGACGGAGGGAGGCCAGGCGCAGACCATCCTACGCTCCGGGTATGAAGGGGGATGGGCACGGATTCGGGCAAGCAGCGCTTCGGCCTGGGGGGAAACCTGGGTGCACTTTTTCCTATATCGCATTTATCTGCCGTTGACAGGGCGAAACTGGGCCGGCGGGCCGGCCCAATGACAAAAGGAGGATGAATGAAGGATCGGATTCGCTTGCATCCAGAAGTGACGGCGGCCCTGGAAGAGGGACGGCCGGTGGTGGCGCTCGAGTCGAGCCTTATCGCTCACGGTTTACCTTATCCTCGCAACCTGGAAGTGGCCCGCCGGGTGGAAGAAGTGGTACGCCAGGCCGGGGTCGTTCCGGCCACGATAGCCATCCTGGAGGGGAAAGTTCGGGTGGGCCTGACCCCGGAGGAACTGGAACAGGCCGCTGCCCCCGGCCGGCTGAGCAAAGTGAGCCGGCGCGACATCCCGCTGGTGGTGGCCCGGGGCGGCTACGGCGGCACCACCGTGGCCGCCAGCATCTGGGTGGCGGAACAAGTGGGCATCGCCATCTTCTCCACGGGCGGCATCGGTGGAGTCCATCGGGGGGCTCCGCAGAGTTTCGACATCTCCTCGGATCTGCCGGCCTTGGCCCAGACCAACGTCATCGTCGTCTGCGCCGGGGCCAAATCGGTTTTGGATATCGGCCTGACCCTGGAGCAACTGGAGACACTGGGCGTCCCCGTCCTGGGCTATGGCACGGCCGAATTTCCGGCTTTTTTCTCCCGCCACAGCGGCTTCCCCGTAGACCTGCGGGTGGAGACGCCGCAGGAGGTCGTGGAGATCGCCCGGGCCAAATGGGAACTGGGGATGCGCGGGGCCGTGGTGGTCGGGGTGCCCATTCCGGCCGAATCCGGCATGGACTTTCAGGAGATGGAGGAACTCATCCAGCGGGCCGTGCATGAGGCCCGGCGGGAAGGCATCCATGGCCGTGCCCTGACCCCTTACCTCCTGGCGGCGGTGGAACGGGCTACCGGAGGCCGAAGTGTCCAGGCTAATGAAGCGTTGCTGGTGAACAACGCCCGAGTGGCCGCCCAGATCGCCTTGTCCTGGGTTGAGGGACGAGGGTAAGGAGGTCCGATGGTCGCTCCTTCTGGCCGGCGAACCGATCTGAAAAACGTCGTTGCCCTGGGATTGGTTAGTTTCCTGACCGACATCTCCAGCGAAGTCACCCTGACCTTTCTTCCCCTGTTCCTCAAGGAGGTTCTGGGCACGGCCTCGGCTCTGATCGGGGTGATCGAGGGACTGGCTGAAAGCACCGCCACCCTGCTCAAGATCGTTTCCGGCTGGCTTTCCGACCGGCTGGGCCGGCGCAAGGCGCTGACTCTGCTGGGCTACGGCCTTTCGGCGCTTTCCAAGCCGCTCCTTTACCTGGCCGGCTCCTGGGGGACAGTGCTGGCTCTCCGCTTTGCGGACCGGGTCGGCAAGGGGTTACGTACCGCTCCGCGAGATGCTCTGGTAGCCGATTCGGCGGCCAAGGAAAGCCATGGCCACGCCTTCGGCCTGCACCGGGCGCTGGATACGGCCGGCGCAGTCTGGGGCACTGCCGTTATCGCCATCGTCGTCTACCTGAGCCAGCAGATGGGGGCGGCCCTGAATCGCTCGACCTACCAGCGACTGGTGCTCTGGGGCATTCTCCCCGCTTTCCTGGCCCTCCTCATCCTGGCCCTTTTCGTGCGGGAAGTCCGTCCGACGTCCCCAAACGGACGGATACGCCTTTCGCTACATGGCTTCGACCGACGCTTTTATATTTTCCTTATAGCGCTAATTCTTTTCACTTTGGGCAACTCCAGCGATGCTTTCCTCCTCCTTCGGGCCCGCACGTTGGGGTTGACCGTGCTGCAGGTGGCCCTGATGGTGGTGGCCTTTAACGTGGTCTATAGCCTGTTTTCGATGCCGGCCGGAAGCCTTTCCGACCGCATCGGCCGGCGGCGAGTCATCCTCCTGGGCTGGACGGCCTACGGGCTGATTTACCTGGGCTTTGCCCTGGCAGGGAACGGGTTACAAATGGGGCTGCTCTACGTCCTCTACGGCCTGTACTATGCCGCTTTCGAGGGCACCAGTCGGGCGCTGGTGGCCGACATCGTCCCCGATTCGGCGCGGCGGGGCACGGCCTATGGGATTTACCACGTGGCCGTGGGCATCACCGCTTTCCCGGCCAGCGTGCTGGCCGGCCTGCTCTGGGACACCTTTTCTCCGGCAGCGGCCTTTTACTTCGGGGCGGGGATGGCGCTCCTGGCCGCTATCGTCTTCGGGTTAGGCGTGCGCCTTCGGGAGGCGTAGGATGGCGGAACGGGTCGTCCGGGAGGGCCGGCCGGAGGACCTGGACGAGGTCCTCCGGCTGTGGGTACAGATGGTCGAGTTCCACGCCGGCCTGGACCCATCCCTGAGGATGCGTACCGACGCTGAGGGTCAGGAGAGCATGCGCCTGTTCCTGCAGGCCTCGCTGGAAAGCCCCGACAGCCGCCTCTGGGTAGCCGAGGGGGCCGGTAAGGAGGGATTGGCCGGCTTCCTCCTGGCCCACATCCGCACCGTCTCGCCCATCGCCCTGCCTCCCACCACCGGCTACATCAGCGACATCTGCGTGGAAGAAAGCCTCCGCCGCCAGGGCATCGGCCGAGCGCTCTACCTGGCCGCCCGGGAGTGGTTCAGGGAGCGTGGGCAAAGCGTCATCCGCCTGAATGCGGCCACGGCCAACCCGATCTCCCAGGCCTTCTGGCGGGCAATGGGAGCGGTGGAGCAGATGGTGGTGATGCGGATCGAGTTGCAGGAAAATTTGACAGCCCGGCCCTCCGATGGCAAAATATAACCCGGAGTTTCTGGTCGGTTCTCATCCGTCGCCGATGGTAAGGCTGTGATGACTGCTGACAAAATCCCCCGGGAATGCAAAACACGCCTCGAAAGCAGGTACCGTGACCGCTTCAGAGGCCTCATACTCTACGGAGCCACGGCCCGGTGCCAGGCCGATGCGGCGAGCGATATCGACCTCCCGTTCCTGCTGGACCAGCCTTTTGACTACTTCCAGGAACTCGGTACGATCGTTGAACTGCTCTATCCCGTTTAACTGGAATCCGAACGGCTGATCTTGGCCAAACCTGCTTCCCTGGACGAGTTTGAACGGGGAACGATCCGATTGTATCGCCATATCAAGTGCGAAGGGATATGGGTATGCCCCCCATACCAACGAAACCTCGGCCTGGGGGCCGCAAGAACTCTTCAGGAGGTGAAAAATGACCGTTGCTCGTCCCTCAACCGTTGCCGTCTGGTTACGCGGAATGCGCGCTCCCTTCTTTACCGCTTCCATCGTGCCGGTGCTGGTCGGCGGAGCGGCGGCCATCTACGCCACCGGCAGGATGGATTGGGGAAAATTCCTTCTGACGCTTCTGGGGATGGTAGCGCTCCATGCGGCGGCCAACATCTGGAACGACTATCTAGACTATAAAAGCGGCTGCGATCCGAACAATCCGGCCCGCACCATCTTCAACGGCGGCAGCAACGTCATTGCCGATGGGCTGCTGACCGAGCGGGCGATGCGCAATGCGGCCCTTCTGGCCTATGGCATCGGGGGAGGATGTGGTCTGGCTCTGGCCGCCTGGATGGGCCGGCCGGGCTGGGTGGTCCTCCTTCTGGGGATCATCGGGATAGCCATCGGTTACACTTATACCGCCCGGCCCGTCTTCCTGGCCGGCCGGGGAGTGGGGGAACTCGGGGTGGCCCTCTCCTTCGGGCTCCTGGCCGTGCCAGGCACTTTCTTTGTGCAGACGGGGTACTTTTCCTGGAGTGCCTTCTTTGCCTCTCTCCCGGTGAGCGGGCTTATCACTGCCGTCCTGTGGATCAACCAGTTCCCCGACATCCCGGCTGACCACGCCGTGGGCAAGGACAACCTGGTGGTCCGTCTGGGCCCGGCCCGCGCCCGTTACGGCTACCATGCCCTGCTGGGGCTGACCTATGGGGGTATACTCCTGGGGTGTATACTGGGAGTGCTTCCGCTCTGGGCCTTGCTCTCCCTGGTCACCCTTCCCCTGTCCTTGCGCTCGGCTCGCATCCTGCACCGACAGTACGGGCGACCCGAGGGATCGCCCCTCCAGAAGGGGAAAGCCCTCCTTCCGGCCCAGGCCGGGACGATTCAGGCCCACCTCCTGACCGGGCTGCTGCTGACCCTGGGCTTGTTTGTGGGCCGGATGGCGTAGGGGCACTTACATCCTACACCAGGCTCACCTGGCTGTTATCGGCCAGCAAAAACTTGTGCGTCCGTGGCAGGTGGTCGGCCCGCAGGAGGGTGATGTTCCGTCCGAAGACGCTGTCGTCAATACGGCCGTCAATGTTGCAGATGGTACAGCCGTCCATGACGATGCTGTGCTCGATCTCGCTGTGCTCGATACGCACCTCCCTGCCGATAGAGGTGAAGGAGCCGATAAACGAATCCACGATGCGGCTCTGTGCCCCGACGATCACGGGGCCGCGAAGCGTGCTATTGATAATCTGCACTCCGTCTTCCAGAATCACGTCGCCGATGATCTGAGAACCTTCGTCCACCGTGACATTCGCGCCGATGTGGGTCTCGATCTGACGCAGGACCAGGCGATTGGCCCGGAGCATGTCGGAGGCGTTTCCGGTATCCACCCACCACCCTTGGACGAAAAAGGGCATGACCTGCAGGCCCCGTTCGATCAACCCCTGGATGGCGTCGGTGATCTCGTATTCGCCGCGCCAAGACGGCTTCAGTTGGTCGATCACCTCGAAGACCATGGGCTCAAAGATATAGGCCCCGGTCAAGGCCCAGCGGCTTTTCGGCTCCTTGGGCTTTTCCACCACCCGAATGACGCGGTCTCCCTCCAGTTCGGCCACGCCATAGGCGCGGGGGTCTTCCACGGCATAGAGAAAGGTCATCGCCGCCGGCCGGTGGAGTTGGAAGAGTTTGACCGCTTCCTTCAGGCCGTGCTGGAAGATGTTATCCCCCAGGTACATCAGGAACGGCTCGTCCCGGATAAAGTCCTGGGCAACCTTGGCCGCATGGGCCAACCCCCTGGGCTCCTCCTGCACGATGTAGGAAAGGTGCACGCCCCAGCGTTCGCCGGAGCCCAGTTCCCGGACAAAGTCGCTGCGGTTTTCCCCGACCACGATGCCGATCTCGGTGATGCCGGCCTCGGCGATGGCCTCCAGGCCGTAGAGCATCACCGGCTTATTGGCGATAGGGATCAGATGTTTGGCATTGCTGAAGGTCAGAGGGCGGAGGCGTGTCCCCCGTCCGGCGCACAGGACGATCGCTTTCATCGCTTTCTCCTTGCCGGGCAGATGAAGGCAGTGCCCTCGCCTACCCGAAGCCCTTATGCTGACGCCAGATTTCGTACAGGACCACCGAACCGGCCACGGCGGCGTTCAGCGAACCTACGCGGCCGGCCATCGGCAGAGCCACCAGGCCATCGCAACGCTCTCTCACCAGCCGCCGCAGTCCCATGCCCTCGCTACCCACGACCACCGCTACCGGACGTGCCCAGTCCACCTCCGTATAGAGGACGGCCTGGGGGTCTCTCTCCAGCCCCAGCACCCAGATTCCGGCCTCCTGAAGCCGGGTTATGGCCCGCACCAGGCTGTCCACCCGGGCGATGGGCAGGTGCTCGCAGGCGCCGGCCGAGGCCCGGACCACCGCCGGGGTGACCGCCGCCGCCTCGTGCTCCGGCAGGAGGACGCCCTGTACACCCACCGCCTCGGCCGTGCGAAGGAGGGTGCCCACATTCTGAGGATCCTGCAGCCGGTCCAGGAGGAGGAGCCGGGCCTGCGGGCCGGCGGATCTGGCAGCGGCCAGGATTTCATCCAGTTCCACATAAGGGTAAGGGCCGGCCTCCAGGACCAGGCCCTGGTGTTCCCGGCTGCCGGCCAGGCGGAAGACCTCGCTGCGGGGCCGGACCTCGACCGGACAGCCGAGAATCCGGGCCAGGGCCAGCACCTCCTTCACCCGGGCATCGCGACGCAGACCCTCGGCCAGGACGAGGCGGTGGAAGGTGCGCCGGCCGGCGCAAAGCGCCTCATAGACCGCGTTACGGCCGCAAAGGATTTCGCGCATCGCTCAGAGTATCTTTTAACCCAATCACCCAAACTGGGCAAGGAATGATGCGTCGATAGTCCTGTAAAATCTGCTGCACCTTACTTAAATGCGGTAAGTTCCTCCCATGTACACTATCGTCGTAGACAATTTCCACAGCCACATCAATGACTTCCAGATTGTAGGCAAGCAAAAACTTCAAAAGGTCATTGTAGCAGTCCGATGGATCCGTAAGTTGAATTTCTGCTGCCACTCTGTCCTTTTTAAGATCAAAACGAAGATGGGGATGGTTGGGGGAGACAGGCTGCTGACTAAGCCACCCATATTGCTCGCGGAAGATTTGCTCAAGAGCCACAGCGGGAGTTGGACGGACACCACGCCCCAAAGGTGTGTTCAAAGCAGCGATGACCGTATCTATTTCCCTCAGGTGCTGTGGGAAATGTTGCTGCAAAATTGTCTTGGCAAATTTGAAGTCGTATTCTTCGTATTTCATCTACTCCTCTTTGTCGATGACATTTAGCCACACATCTCTCTATAGAGACCTACCGTTCCAGTCGCCATCGGGTCTCCTCCGGGCCGTCCTCCAGGATCACCCCCAGTTGGGCCAACCGGGCGCGGATGGCATCGGCCCGCGCCCAGTCTTTCCGAGCCCGGAACTCGGCCCGCAGTTCGATGAGGAGGCG
>JASFBA010000057.1:0-25710 GCA_036172265.1 Chloroflexia bacterium | reverse complement strand
TCGGATTGGCTTGGGATACAGAGCGCTTGGATTACTCCAAGCGGATACCGTAACTTGTTTTGGATTGGCACTCACGACGAGTATGATCGTCTTCTCAAGTGAGTGTCGTACATCATCAAAAACGCCTGCCCAACAAGCGCTTGCTAAGAACGTGCCAACGGCTCGTTCATCCGGTAGGAAGGCTGGCCTCGCCAGCCGGGGGGAGTTGCACCTGACGCCGCTCCGCTGCGCTTCGCGGCGCAGGTGAAGCGCGGTCCGTTGGGCGTTTTACCAGCGCTCATGAGGATAAGGGGGAGTGGAATGGCATACTTACGATCAGTTCGGCGGTTTTTGCTGCCTATGGCTAAATGGACCCGGTGGTACGTGAGAACTTGCCGCCGAGCCTCGGCACTTCTCGTACTCTCGCTTTTCATTATCGGATGTACGAAGACCCCAGTCACGCCGAACGAATGTATTTCAAACTTGGCATTGCCGCAGCTGGAGGACACGGCTAGGACTTTTTCAATGGGATTCACGCGCTGGCCGCCTGAAGCGACATTGTCCGGAATTGACCGCATGAACCAATTCCTATCTTCTCACGGTGACTTGACCGCACTCCATTTTGACGGCGGAGTACCCTGGCCTGAAGCTCTGTCGAACGGTTCCTTTCCGGACGGGGTAATGGACGAATGGCAGACAGCGCGCGCAGCTATCCCGGAAAGGCATACACTGCTGGTCTCGATCACCCCTCTCAACTGGGAGCGTAATTCCCTTGCTCCCTATTGGGGCAACGCTACGAATCAACCCCTACCGTCGCCATGGAACACTTACGCGTTGGATTATCCCGACGTTAAGACAGCCTATCTCAACTATGCGCGGCGGGTGGTGGAATATTTCCACCCAGATTATCTTGCGATCGGGATCGAAGTAAACATTGCCCAGGCGAAATCACCCGAGGTGTGGAGGGCATACAAGGAATTGCATCGTTATGTCTATGAGCAGCTGAAGCAGGACTATCCCAAGCTGCCGATCTTTGCGAGTGTCACCAACAGTCACTTGAACGGGCTCGATGGCGGCAATAAAGCGGCACAAGTGAGCGAGATTCAGACAATGTTACCTTATCTCGACTTGCTCGGTCTGAGCGTCTACCCCTATGGCTGGGCATACGAAAGCGGCAGAGTCGAACCGTTTCCAGACGACTTCTTCCAGACGGCTCTTTCATTGGGCAAGCCGATTGGGGTGACAGAGTCCGGTGCCCCCTCACAGAGTTTCACCGCACTGGGCAGAAGCTACGAATTTTCAGAGAACTATCAGAGTGAATGGATAAGCTTCCTCCTGCGGCAAGCAAACGTTCATCGTTTTGAATTCGTCGTGAATTGGGCAGCCATTGACTTTGATCGGTTGCTCCCAGCCATCCCGTCCGGCCAGCAGCGCGAGTTTGCGCTTTTCTGGGTTTACACCGGATTAGAGCGCAGTGATGGTTGCGCCAAGCAAGCCCTAGCCGTATGGGATTCATACCTCCGTCTCCCGCGTCAACCATAAAACGAGTCATAAACCAATATCCATCGAGCACGCCCAACAAGCGCTTCACCTGACGCCGCTCCGCTGCGTTGCGCGGCGCAGATGAAGCGCCAGCCGTTGGGCGGCTCGTTGAATATGAGTGAACATCACATCATAGCGGAAGTGTATGACCACATGCGTAAAGAGAACAGGAGAATTTCCAGTGAAGCAATTGGGTTGCAAAGGAACGGCGAGTACATTGCCGATAGAGAATCAAGGAGATTCGCGCTTTTCGCAGACCACATTCGAGAAAGGATCGACTTTGTTCCAGATGATAATCCAATACCATTGACACCTTACTTGTATAAGTTGGTTACTATAAATGGTTTCATTGAAAAGGTGAACGTTCCAGAAGCGGCTCAACTAAATGGGGAAGCATACCAAGAAATAGCCTCACTGTTTCATCGCAGGACAATCGCTGAGTTTGAAGATTTGCTCACAGGGGGAAATCCAAGCACGATATGATGTTTAAAGCAGATGCAGACCCTATGATTGCAGAGCGCTTGATAGACCTCCTCCCGGTCGAGCATCCGGTAGATGGTGTGTTCCGTCGGGTGGTGTAAGAGGATACGTTCCATCTCACCGGGCTCCTCATCCAGACTGGGGAGGCCGGCCGTGGCCTTGCCTCGCCGGTCGTACACGCGCCAGACGAGCTGATCGCCCGGATTGATAGTCTTCTCCTTTTCTAGGAAATATGCTATACTGTCGTTGTGGTCGAGCAACTGCTGGAAATGATGTCGTGTTCAAGCGATTGGCTTTCTCTTGAAGCCCAGGTTGCCCGTCTTCAGGCGGAAGTGGTGCATTTGTGAGCCGAGAATGCCCGCCTGCAGACGAAGAACGCCCATCTGCAGGCCGAGAATGCCGAGTTGCGACGTCGCCTGGGGTTGAATAGCGAGCAGCGACGGGTATCGGAAGAAGCGGGTACGGCCGGCCTTGCCCAAGGGAGAGAAACGGGCATCGGGCGGACAGGTGGGGCACAAGGGTAGGACACCGCGCCAGGTGGAGAAAGCCCGACCGGGTGCGCATGCACCTGCCGGAGCGGTGTGCCCTTGGTGGGCGGGAGATTGCCGCGGAAGAGCCGCATGAGGTGATAGGCCGGCGCCAGGTGTTTGACCTGCCGGAGCCGAAGCAGGAAGTGACGGAGCATCGCTTGGGCTGCATCGAGTGCGGTGGGCAGAAGCAGTGTGGGACATATCCGGACACGGTGAGCAGCGCGGTGCAATACGGGCCTGGCGGGCAGGCCTTGGTGGTCAACTTTCGGTCGATCACAAGATGCCGCTGGAACAGATCGGTTGTCTGTTCGGCGACCTGTACGGCTACGAATTGATCAGCGAGACGGTGGAAAGTAGGGGCGCAGCGCCGCTGTGTCCCTACGAAGAGGGGTATGAGTTGGCAGCGCCTGGAAACAGAGACGAAGGAGCAGTTGCGGCAAGCCGAGGTGGCCCATTTCGACGAGACCGGCGTGCGGGCTGGGGGGAGACTGCAGTGGCTGCATACGGCGAGCAACGCCCTGTAGACGTATCTGTTGGTGCATGAGAAACGTGGCGAACAGGCCTTGCGCGTCTTCGATCTTGCCGGAGTTCGTGGGGTGGGCAATTCACGACCACATGGCGGCGTAAAGTTCACGCAGGCAAAACACGGGGCCTGCAACGCCTACATCCTGCGTGAACTGCAAGGCGTGATGGAGAATGGCTCGGCATGGGCTGGCGTGATGCACGCCTTCCTGGTGGAACTCTACGGCCAGGCTCTCCCGTTGCAGGGAGAAGCAGCGCCCCGCGCGCAACAACGCTATCGGCAGATTCTGAGCCAAGCGGAACGGGAAGAACCGCTGCCCGAACCCAAGGCGGGCCGAGGGCGTCCGAAAAGCATGCCGGGGCGCAATCTGCTGCGCCGGATGACGGAACACGAGGAGGCGATCCTGCCTTTCGCGCTGGTGGAGGGTGTTCCGTTCACCAGCAACCAGGCCGAACGAGACCTGCGCCCGGCCAAAGTCAAGCAGAAAGAGAGCGGTTGTTTTCGCACCGACCACGGGGCAGGGGGGTATGCGCGCTTGCAGAAGGTGCTGAACGCGGACGTGCTGGAGGAGACCGGCCGCTTTCGGGAAGGCTGCGGCCGGCCGGCCCGCCTTTATCGCTTTCGCGCCGATGCTGTGGCCGAAATCAAAACCCGCTGCCTCTTTCCTTGATCCGGAGGAAAACGATGAACGAGAACAACTGGATCGAACGCAGTCGGCCCTTTCTGGAGGCCGTCGGGGCCTGGTATCAGGCCCTCCCCTCTATGTCGCTCAAGGACCTTTGCCTCAGCCCGGCCCGGGTGGCCGTCTTCTGTGTGGACCTGGTTGTGGGCTTCTGCTACGAGGGCCCTCTCTCCAGTCCCCGCGTGGCCGCCATCGTTCCCCCCATCGTGAGCCTCTTCCGGCGTGCCTATGACCTGGGGGTACGTTACTTCCTCCTGCCCCAGGATCAACATCCCCGGCAGGCCGTCGAGTTCGAATCGTTCGGGCCGCACTGTATCTCCGGCACCCGGGAGGCCGAGACCGTCCCCGAACTCAAGGCCCTGCCCTTTGCCCATCTCTTCCAGATCATCCCCAAGAACTCGCTCAACGCTGCTCTGGAGACCGGCCTGAACGATTGGGTGGACGTACATCCGGGCGTCAACATCTACATCGTGGTCGGCGATTGCACCGACCTCTGTGTCTACCAACTGGCCATGCACCTGCGCCTGCGGGCGAACGCCAAAGGACAGAAGCGGCGCGTCGTCCTTCCGGCCAACTGCGTGGATACCTATGACCTGCCCGTGGAACAGGCGCGCAGCCTGGGCCTCTTGCCCCACGATGGCGACCTTCTGCACCGCCTTTTCCTTTACCATATGGCGCTGAACGGGATCGAGGTAGTGCGTGAACTGACCTAAGAGAGGCAGGCGGTGATTTACCTGGAGGATCTGCTTCAGGCCACCGGGGGGCGGCTCCTTGGCCCCCCTCGGGCACGGGAGTTTACCGACTTTTGCCATGACACGCGCCTTTTGAACCCCGGGGAACTTTTCGTAGCCGTTACCACTCCCTGGGGGGATGGTCATGACTACATCGGGGCGGCTGTGGCCGGCGGCGCTGCCGGTATCCTCTGCCAGCGCGAGGATGCCTTGCCTCGCGATGAGGTTACCTGCATCCTGGTGTCCGACGTGCGGCAGGCACTGGTGGATTGGGCCAGCCACATCCTCCGGCGTTACGGGCCGGAGGTCATCGCTGTCACCGGGAGCGTGGGCAAGACGAGCACCAAGGAGGCCATCGCTGCCGTTCTGGGGAGACGCTTCCCCACCTTCCGCAGCGCGGGGAACCGCAACGACCTCTTCGGGCTGCCGCTGGCCCTGGGAAGGCTGGGGCCGGGAGAGCGCTACGCCGTCCTGGAGATGGCCTGCGACCGTTTCGGCGAGATCGCCGCCCTGGCCCGTATGGCTCTGCCCCGCGTAGCCGTGGTGACCTGGGTGCGCGAGGCCCATCTGGAGTACCTGGGGACGCTCGAAGCCATCGCCCAGGAAAAGGGGGAACTGGTGGCCGCCCTTCCCCCCGACGGTTGGGCCGTCCTGAACGCCGACGACGAACGGGTGCTGGCGATGGCCGGCCGTACTTCGGCTCGCCTCCTCACCTTTGGCCGGAAACCGGAAGCCGATGTCCGGGTCGAACCGCTGGCTTTTGGCTGGGAGGGGACGGAGGCCGTCCTTCATCTCGGGGGAAAGGCTCTCCGGATAAAACTTCCCCTCCTGGGTTGGCCGGCGCTCTATATCGCCGCCGCCGCGGCCGCGGTGGGCACGATCTACGGTCTGGAGGCGGAGGAAATCGCTGCTGCCCTGGAGCGCCTTTCCCCCATACCTGGCCGGCTGCGGCCCCTTGCCGGCATCCAGGGCTTGCGCTTGCTCGACGATACCTATAGCGCCATCCCTTCTTCCGCTCTGGCCGCCCTGGATACGCTGGAAGCGCTTCCGGCCGGCCGGCGTGTGGTCGTCCTGGGCGACATGCCCGACTACGGTCCCTTCGGCGACGGCCTCCGTACCGTCGGGCAACGTGTCGCCCAGGTGGCCGACCGTCTGGTTACCTGCGGCGACCGGGCGGCCCGCATCGCCGAGGCAGCCCGCCTGGCCGGCCTGGAGGACGTACACCTCACCTACACCCCCGAGGATGCCGCCCGCAGCGCCCGGCAGGGGCTTTCCGCCAAAGACGCCGTCCTGGTCAAGGGCGCGCCCGAGGCACGGATGGAGCAGGTCGTGGAGCACCTCCTGGCCGACCCCGGCGAGGCCCCGATCCTCCTGGTCCGCCAGGCCTTGCCTCGCCGGCCGGCCTGGAGGAGCGCCCTGGAACGCCCCACCTGGGTCGAGTTGGATCTGGGGGCGATCGCCCACAATTGCGAACGGCTGGTCGAACTGGCCGGCCCCGGCGTGGAAGTGATGGTGGTCCTCAAAGCCGATGCCTACGGACATGGGGCCGTCCGCATCGCCCACACCGTGCTGGCCCATGGGGCCCGCCGGCTGGCCGTGGCCTGTCTGAACGAAGCCGTGGCGCTGCGCCAGGCCGGGGTGGAGTCTCCCATCCTCATCCCGGGCTACCTTCCTCCCTGGCAAGCGCGGGCCGCCCTGCTCCACGACGTTACCTGTGCCGTCTTCTCCGAGGATGTGGTACAGGCCCTTTCCGATGCTGCCTGCGACCTGCGAAGCGTGGCCCGGGTTCACCTGAAGGTGGATACGGGGATGGGACGGCTGGGCCTTTTCCCCGAGGAGGTGTTGCCGTTCCTGAAGCGCGTCTACCACTTGCCGGGGATCGTTTGGGAAGGCATCTTCACCCATTTCTCTGTAGCCGATGATCCGGCGGAAGATGTTTATACCGAAGAGCAGTTGCGGAAGTTCGTAGACTTGCTGGAGGAACTGGAGCGTGCTGGATTTCGCTTTCCCCTGGTACACGCGGCCAATTCGGCCGGGCTTTTGCGCTTTCCCCTGGCCCGTTTCAATCTAGTGCGTCCTGGCATCGCCCTCTACGGCCTATCTCCCTCTCCCAAGGTGCCGCTTCCGCCGGGCTTCCGGCCGGCGCTGCGCTTCAAGACGATGGTGGCCCAGGTCAAGGAGTTTCCGCCGGGGAGTTCCATCAGTTACGGGCGCACCTACCGTACCTCCGGCCGGCAGCGCATCGCCGTCCTCCCGGTAGGCTATGCCGACGGCTTCCGTCGTGCCCCCAGGCACTGGGGCGAGGTGCTCATCCGGGGACAGCGGGCGCCGATCGTCGGGCGGGTCTGCATGGACTATACGATGGTGGAGGTAAGCCATATCTCCGGGGTACGGGCCGGAGACGAGGTGGTGCTCATCGGCCGGCAGGGGGAGGAGGAAATCACTGTGGAGGAAGTGGCCGAGCGCCTGGGCACGATCAATTACGAGGTCGTCTCGCAAATCCTGGCCCGGGTGCCCCGGCTGGTGTAGGCCGGCCGGATTGTTTTACCTCCGAGAACTCCTACCATCCCCAACTCCCAACTACTGTGGCTTCGTGCCGACCTCGTAGATATTCGGCCAGGCCTGGTAATGGCTAAAGATCGGCTCGGAGAGGACCTCTTTCCCCTCCACCAGAATCTTCCGGTACACCACCACGTCTACCCCGTCCACGGCCCAGTCGGTTTGCCGGACGTAACCCTGGGGCAACTCCGGGTTATAGACATAAACGGGTTCCGATGGTGCCGGTGTCCAGTTCGAAAGGTAGGGGCCGTCCAGCACGACCTCGCGGTTCGGCTTGGTTCCGTAGAGGTAGACGTAGATGGTGTCGGTGTCGGTATAGACTTCGAATTGCATAAGGAGGTAGGCCGGGGTGTCGTTGCGGAACTTGAGGTCGGTTCCGGTGCTGACGAAGATGGTGGCGTCCAGGCCGACGATGGATTGTTGTTCGTAATATCGGACCCGGTAGGCGTGGGGGTGGCGTTCGACGATGGGCAGGCCGGCCATGAGAGCAGCCCGGAAAACGGTGGTAGAGACCTGGCAGATGCCCCCGCCGACGTTGCGCACCGTTCGCTCGGCGATGATGGAGTAGCCCTCGACAAAGCCCTGGCTTTCGTCAATAGGGCCGATGTGTTCCAGGAAGGAAAAGGTTTCCCCAGGAGCGATAAGTATCCCGTCCAGGATCCGGGCGCCGACCACGATGTTATGTTCCCGATAGGGGGCCGACCCGGCAAAGTGGCTTTCTCCGACTCCCACTACCTCGCGGATGCCCCAGCGGGGGTCGCGGATCGTCTCGCTGGTGATGGCCGGCGGCACCTCCTGAAGCGTCAGGGCCAGTTCGCGTTTATCCGGGGAAAGGACGGCGGCGTAGATGGCATCTATGGTGGGCTCCACCGGAAGTTCCCAACCGGAGACCCCTTCTTCGGCCACTTCCAAGCGACCACCGACGGAGCGAAAACGGGCATTGCGTGGGAAGACGCGCACCTCGGCGGCAATCTTCCCCACAAAGTCGCGCAGCGCCGTGGGGTCCAGTTCCACGGCCAGCACCGGGCCGGCCGGGTCCGAACGCCGTTCGACCTTGAGCATCTGGCCGATCTGGAGCGGGGTGAGGGTCCAGACCCGTTCCCCCAGGCGGAGGACGACCGGGCCGGACATCATCCGGCGGGCCGTCTCCAGGGCCCGCCGGGCCGCCTCCTCGCTGATCTCCGGCTTGGAGATATCTACTGCCAGTGCCACCGGCTCCAACGAAAGCCGGCCCAGATTTGCTCGGATGGCCGCCAAGGTGGGTTCGACCAGCAGGGTGAGGCCGGGCCGGCCGGGCCGCAGGTTCACCTGGGTCCCTTCCACTACCAGCGTGGTCTCCTGGGGCAGCAAGTCGATCTTCTGCGCCAGATGTTGCAGGTAGGAGCGCAAGGCATCCTCGTTCAAGACCAAAGGCAACAGGATGTCCCGTCGCCCTGTCCAAACCTGCCAGCGCTCGGTCCATTGCTCCAGGAAGGAGCCCTGCCGGCCGATGCTCATGGCCTCGCTCACCGCCGCCGACCAGGCCACCTGCAGGCCGATCTCCTCGGCGGTGGGCTGCCAGGCCCGCTCCTCGTAGATCAGGGTCAGCGGCCGGGCTAGCGTCCAGGAAGGGGTGGGGTTCGGAGCCACGCCTTCATAACGCAGGCGCAGGGCCTTTTCGGCCTCCGTGGAGGTCATCTCGCCCACATAGACGCCGGCGATGTAGATATTGGGGAAGATGCGGCCCCGGAAGTGCAGTTCGACCCCGGCCCAGAGGCCCAGGAAGAGGAGGGCCAGGCCGGCCAGGGCGGCCGGCAGGAGGAGCCATTTCCAAACCGTGCGTCGTCTCCCTCGCCTGGGCTTCCGGAGAGGGGGAACGGCCGGTTCCACCTCCGGAAGTCGTTGACGCCATCGGGTTTCCTCGTACCTTTCCCACCGGCTTCTTCCCACCATCCACATCCTCCAGCAAGGCGGGATCCGGTTTGCCTATGATCACCGGAAGCGCGTCTCCCAGGTATAGGGAATACGCTCCGTATTCCAGGGCAAGCGACGCTCGTCCGGCGCTTCGCGACGGTAGGGCTGGGTGGGGAAGTTGAGGAGGAGCGACGGGACCACCCCCAGCGTCTTGTAGCCGTGGGCCACACCCCGGGGAATCTTGAGCAGAACCGGGTTGTGTTCGCCCAGGAAAAACTCGTTCAGTTCGCCGTAGGTGGGAGAATCTTCCCGCAGGTCGTATAGGGCCACCTGAATCATCCCTTGTATGGCGCAGAAATAGTCGTCCTGGTCTTCATGCCAGTGCCAGGCCCGGACGACGCCCGGATAGTTCATGGACACATAGGCCTGGCCGAACTGGGAAAAGATCGGGTCGTCGGCCCGGAGGATTTCCATGAGATAACCCCGATCATCGGCATTCTTGACCAGCGTTTTGATCTCCACACCGGCAATCAAGGTGACCTCCTTCGGGAAAAAATCCTTTGGCGGAACTGGATAACAGTATAACATCGTTTTGGGGGACGGGCAACTGCCGCAAAGCGTTGATCGTTGAGGTTGTTGACGGGGGGCAGGGATTTGGTAAAATGCGGGTGAAGTTTTATTTGCTTCCTTCCGGTGGAGACGGGAGGAAGTTGCCAAGTGGGGGACGAGATGCGTCGAGTTCTCTGGACAAGGCGGAAAAGTCCCCGGCTGCGTCCTCGGAGACGTGGGGAGGCGGTCCTTCTCCTTCTCATTCCTGGGATCGTCCTCTTCGGTTTTCTTGGCCTGTGCCTGTGGATTCGGGAACAGAGCCGGAGGGAAGAACTCGTTCCGGCCGATGCCATCGTCGTCCTGGGAGCCGCCCAGTGGAACGGCCGGCCTTCCCCTGTCCTCCAGGCCCGCCTTGACCGGGCCGTCGAACTCTACCACCAAGGTTATGCCCCATTGCTTGTTTTGACCGGCGGCTCCCTTGCCGGCGATCCCTTCTCCGAAGCCTCTGTCGGTCGGGCCTATGCCCGGGCTCAGGGCGTCCCGGAGGAAGCCATCCTGGTGGAGGAAGAGAGCCGGAGCACCCTCGAAAATTTGCGGGGGGCCTGGCAGTTGCTCTCTCCCCGTCGGGCCCGTTCCATCCTCCTGGTCAGCGACCCCTTCCACATGGCTCGTGCCCTGGTCATCGCCCGCGACCTCGGCTTCCAGGTCCATCCGGCCCCTGCGTACGAAAGCCCCATCGCCCAGCGCCCGCTGGAGGAAGCCTTCTATATTATGCGCGAGGCCGGGGCTCTTCTTCTATACTGGATTTTGGGAAAGTAGGAACGTGGCTTTGCCTGCTCCTTAGCGGCAGGACGCTATCCCCATCCGGGCTTCTTCCATCGTCGGAGAGATGGCCAGGGCCGCTTCATAGGCCTGGATCGCCTGGGAGCAATCCCTGGCAGCCTGCCAGTACAACCCCTGCCAAAGCCAAAAGCGGGCGTACCGTTCCACAACCTGCCGGGTCAGTTCGTCGTGCGGCCGGCCATCCTCCAGGGCCGGCTGGAGAAACTTCACTTGGGGAAGGACCTCGGGCGGGTTTCCCCCCAATCGGAAAAGGAGGGCCTCGGGATACCAGGAATATCTCTCGCCCACCCCGTCCGCCATCGGTGCGGGCTGTCCCAGGAGTCGCCCGATGTAGCGCTGCTCTGCCGTTTCCCCGTAACGGTATTCCACTTCCGGGGAAAGGAAAACCGGCCGGCCTTGGGCCATGGCCGTCTCGATGAGGGCATTTCCCAATCCCTGGAAACGGGCCTGGATCGTTTCGAATTGGTAAGGCTGGCCCCCCTCGAACTTTTCCAGTTCCACCCGGTAGGCCTCCAGAGCCGGGCCGGCTCCCAGAGTAAGCCAGGGGTAGCGGCGGGCCAGCGTTTCCAGATACCAGGTTCGGCGCAGCAACTCCTGATCCACCAGGACAACGTCGGGGCGGAACCCCTCGACCTGTTGCAGGTAGTAGGCGGGGGAGAAAAAGTTCCAGTGGCGGGTCAGCACAAAGGCGTTGGCCGGCAGGTTTTCCAAGATATCCCGGACGTAGGCCTCGGCATAGGTGTAGGCGTGGCGATCGCAGAGTGGAAGATGGGTCATAAGCGGCCAGAGGATGAGGAGCAGGAAGAGGGCAGTCAGGAGATGCCGGAACATGTGGCTCCTCTGGACGGCCGGCCGCTCCAGAATCCAGGCCATCCCATGCCCTATCCAGACCGCGGCCAGGAGAAAAAAGAGCATATAGTACGTCTCCTGGTCCTCGGCAATCTCGTAACTGAGGGCATAGAAGAGCACCAAGGAGGCGCCCAGAACGGTGGGCCAGGCCAGAGGAGACTTCTGGCGGAAGAGGCGAAATAGCCCCAGGGGGAGGAAAAGGAGAGGGAGTGGGCCGAATTCTCCCCAGAGGCGGGGCAGGAAGAAGCCGGCCTGGTTCGCCCAGGTGCGCCATCCGGGAGAGAAGTTGACCCGATATTGGACTGCCGTGACGTGTCGGAAGAAGCGCGTCCAGGTCTCCGGGTCGCCCCAATTGAGCGGCGGGGCAGCGGCAGCACGGAGGGGCAAGTAGAGGTAAATGCCCAGTCCGAACAGGAAGAGGCCGGCTCGCAGGAGAAGACGTTTCCCCCGCCAGAACGAACGGCCCTCTTCCAAGTAGATGGCCAAGAGAAGAATCGCCACCCAAAAGAGCAGGGTCAGGTGGTTACCTAACCCCAGGCCGGAGAGAAACGCGGCCAGGGCTGCTACGCGTTCGGCCTGGATGGCACGTCCTTCCCTTCGCCAGCGCAGGAAAAGGATGAGGAGCAGGAGCAGGCCGGCGGCCAGGGCCATGTTCAGGGCATAGACCTCGGTGAGGGTAGCCTGCTCCCAGAAAGTGCGGGAGACGGCCAGCAGGCCGGCCGCGGCCAGGAAGCCCTCACCCCTACCCCCCCAGCCTCCCCTTCCCTTCTCCCGCGAAGCGGGAGAGGGAGAAAGGGGCACGGGGGTGGGGGTGAGGGCCAGCGTTGCCCCCGTAAATCCCACTGCCAGCGCCGCGCAGAGGGCCGAGAAAAGGTTCAGGCGCAGGACGAAGCGCCCCCAGGGCAAAAGGAGGGTGGAGAGTTTGCCCAGAAGAAGATACAGGGGAAAGCCCGGAGGGTGGGCCACGTCGAGGAAGTAGACGGCTGCTGCCAGTTCGCCGGAATCGGCAAAGGTGACCGTTGGGGCCAGCGTTAAAAGGTACAGGAACAAGACCGCGCCTCCGGTCAGGAGACCTGTGGCCCAGGGAAACCAGCGGGGAAGTGGGAGCAGAAGGGCTGGCTCTTTTTTCCGTATAGAACTCGGCCGGCGTCTCTTACCCATCCGATTTCCCCCACGTTCGGCATCGCTCCCCATAGGACGGCCCCGTCCCCAGGTCGAAAGGGCGCGGCCCGGGCCGCAGCCCGCAACGGGCATAGAGCCTTTGTGCGGCCTGGTTTTCGGTCCACGTCTCCGTCCGGACGGCCTCCACCTCCGGTTCTGTGGCAAAGATATGGCCGATCAGGGTGCTCAGGGCATCGGCGGCCAGCCCCCGGCCCTGGGCCTCCGGACGAAACTGGATATCCAGAGATGCCTGCCGGTTCCTCCAGTCCAAAGCATAATAGGCCTCGCCGCAGAAGCCCACCTCTTCGGCGTAGACGAAGTGGTGACGTTCCGGATGGACCTGCAGCCGTTCCAACCACTCCTCGGTTTTGTGGATGTCCAACCTCAGTCCCTCGGGAAAGCCGACCCAACGCGTTGCCCGACCGCCGTTCCAGGGCGAGAGGAGGTCGGGCAGGTCCTCGGCCTGGGTACGACGCAGGACAACCCGTTTTCCATCAATGACCTCGATGCAGGTCACCCCCCTATCTCCGAGAGGAAACTCTTCCCTACCGGCCAGGGGCCTATGCCAAAGGCCTCGGCGATGGTAGCGGCGACATCCGCAAAGGTCGCCCTCGTGCCCAGGTCCACCCCTGGCCGCACCGTTGGCCCGCAGACCAGGAGCGGCACATACTCGCGGGAGTGGTCGGTCGAAGGCGTGGTAGGGTCGCAGCCGTGGTCGGCGGTGAGGATGAGGAGGTCATCGGGGCGCAACGCCTTTTGCAGTTCGGGCACTCGGGCGTCGAACTCCTCCAGGGCGCGTGCATATCCCTGGGGGTCGTTGCGGTGTCCCCAGCGCATATCGAAATCCACCAGGTTGGTAAAGATGAGGCCGGCCTCGTTTCTTGACATAAATATCAAAGTCTTATCCACGCCGTCCATATTGTCCTGGGTGTGTTCGGCCTCGGCGATGCCCCGGCCGGCGAAGATGTCCTCGATCTTGCCCACGGCCACGACCTTGTGGCCGGATGTGGTCAGCCGGTCCAGCACCGTCTCTGCCGGTGGGGGGAGCGACCAATCCCGTCGGTTGGCCGTGCGGGTAAAGTGGCCGGGTTCTCCCACAAAGGGCCGGGCGATGACCCGGCCGACGGGGTGTTCCCCCTGGAGCATTTCCCGGGCGATCTCGCAGATATGGTAGAGTTCTGGGAGGGGGATGACCTCCTCGTGTGCGGCCACCTGGAAGACGCTATCGGCCGAGGTATAGAGGATAGGCCGGCCGGTGCGCATATGCTCCTCCCCCAGTTGCTCGATGATGACCGTGCCCGAGGCTGGGTAGTTGCCCAGGACCTGTCGGCCGATCCTCCGTTCGAACTCGTGCACCAGGTCTTCGGGGAAGCCGTTGGGGTAGGTCGGCAGGGGGCGTGGGGAGATCAGGCCGGCCAGTTCCCAGTGGCCGACGGTGGTATCCTTGCCCCGGCTTTGCTCGGCCATACGGCCGTAGGCCCCCTGGGGATGGGAGATCGGCGGCACCCCGGCCACCTCGGTGATATTTCCCAGGCCGAGCGCGCCCAGGTGGGGCAGGTGCAGCCCGCCTATGGCGCGGGCCGTATTGCCCAGCGTATTGCTGCCTTCGTCGCCGTACTCGGCGGCGTCGGGCATCGCTCCCACGCCCACGCTGTCCAAGACGATCAGCACGATGCGGCGGACCTTCATCGTTCCCCCTCAAGGCTTTTTCGGTAGTCTACACCAGAAGGTCGGGGAAGTCAAAATGGGGTGGATTGACAATTCCAGCATCCCCATTTATAATTTAGGACACACACGTCATGACATTATCCCACACGTTGGGGGACTTCGAAGGGGGTTGAGGGGGTAGGGAGCCGGCCTAAAATCTGGGGGAACTCCGGTTTGGAGGCGTTGTGATGGCTGATAGGAGGGGCGTATGTTGGGCTGGCAAGTGCTTGTGGCTACCCTGGGCACAGAGCCGCAGGTGGTTACCCTGACGCTGGACCTATTACAGGCGAAGGGGTATGCCATCGGCAAGGTGATCGTGGTGCATACGGCGGGGAAAGTCGTTCGGCCGGCCCTGGAGGCACTGGCACAGGAGTTTGCCGGGTCGGGATCCTTTGAATACCACCCCATTGTGGTCAAAGGCGATAATGGGCCGGTTGCTGACATCGTGACCGAAGCGGACACAGCGGCATTTCTACGCACGTTGTACCGAGTGGTGCTGGCTGAGAAGCGAGCCGGCCGGCTGGTCCACCTGTGCATCGCCGGGGGGCGCAAGCCGATGGCGGCTTATGGGATGGCTGTCGCGCAACTCCTTTTCGACGAAGATGATCGCGTTTGGCATCTGCTTTCGGAAGGGTGGAGACCTGGGGGAGAACGGGTGATGCACGTGCGGCCGGGCGATCGGGTATGGCTCGTGTCGGTGCCGGTCTTGCGTTGGAGCAGTGTCTCGCCGGTGTTGACCGAGATCGCGTTGCGCGAGGATCCGTGGGAAGCCATCCAACTTCAGCCTGGCCGCATCGCCGAAGGACCGCTGCAAGAACGCGGGCCGGTGAAGGAAGTACTTTGCCGATTGCTCCGCCGCGATATGGGCCAACCTGACCGGCGGCAACAACGTCGTCAATGCCGCCCTGGAACTGGCGGCCATGCTTTCCGGCGATGTCGCCCGACTCTACTACGTTCAGGCCGAGAACGAGGCCGCTGAAAAGTGCGTGCTACACGGCCGAGGACGGCTACTGGATAGAATTGCCGGTGATGCTGCTAGCTTTTACGCGGAGGTACGGTGATGATTGTGCTCAACTTCTCTCATCCCCTCACCCCGGATCACATCCGGCAGATAGAAGATCGCACCGGCCAGAAAGTGGAGCGGGTGATCGAGATCCCCAGCCAGATTGACCCCCAGCGGCCGCTGGTACCCCAGGTCGTCGCCCTTGCGGACCAGGCCGGGCTCTCGCCCGCCGAATGGCAAACCTTGCCCCTGTTGATCAATCCGCCGTCGTTGAACTTTATTGCCGTGGCGCTCCTGGCCGAACTCCACGGCCGGTGTGGCTACTTCCCGGCCCATCTGCGCCTGCGCCGGGCGGGCGAAGGCAACCAGGTAGGCGAACGCAATGCCTTTGGCTACTCTGGGCCGCCCCAGTTCGAAGTGGCCGAAATCCTGGACCTCCAGGCCGTGCGGGATACGGCCCGAAGGCGGCGGTGAGAATGAATGATTTCCTGAAAGTTGCTTGATATGAGAATAGCATAGTACCCACTGTCATGCTATTATTGGGTTGGAAAGAGTCGAGAGGAACACGGCGATGAATAGGAGCTTTCCGGGCCTGGGCCGAGAACTGGAAGAGACCAAGCGCACTGCGCGGATACTGGATATCGTCCAGATCATCGCGGTTGCTCCACGTCGTTATCGGCGGCGAGACCTGGCGCAACGGTTCGAGGTGAGTGAGCGCATGATCCAGAAAGATCTCGACGTAATCCGGCACGGCCTCCGGCTACCCTTGATCCACACGCCAGAGGGATACTACTTCGAGAGAATGCCGCATCTCCCAGCCCTTCAGTGCACTTTTCCGGAAGCGCTGGCACTGCTGTTGGCCGTACAGGTGGCACGTCAGGTGTCCGGCATACCCTCTGTCGAACTTGCCTCTGCTGTCGCCCGCTTGGAGTCGCTTTTTCCCCAGGAATTTGCGCCTTTTCTGCGACAAAGCGCCTGCTTTCCAGTGACGACTGCCCGGCGGCGGCATCGGCAGCAAATGCTCCTCCTGCTTTATCGCGCACTATTGACCGGCTACAAGCTGCGGATGGTTTACGAGACCCGATCACGGGGCGGCACCCTCACCGAGCGGGTGGTACACCCCTATCACGTGATGCCCTACGTCCGCAGCTGGCACCTTGTGGCGTACTGTGAACTCCGGAAACAGGTCTTGATGTTCAAGGTCGACCGCATTCGAGAAGCAACGTTGCTGGATGAACGTTACACCATCCCCAAGGATTTCGATCTGGATGCGTACTTGGGCAACGCTTGGGGCCTAGTCAGAGGGGAAGTGGCACCACCCGAGCAGGTGGTGCTGCGGTTCGAGCGAGAGACCGGCCTTCGTGTCTCCGAGGAAGAGTGGCACAAAACTCAAAAGGTGGAAGAAGGACTGGACGGAAGCATCTTCTTCAAGGTGTGCATTCCGATCACACCGGAGTTCATCAACTGGGTGCTCTATTACGGCAGCCAGGTCGAAGTGTTACAACCGGCCTGGTTGCGTGAAAGGGTTGCAGAAGAACATAGCCGCGCAGCGCTGGTATATGGTAAGCAGAGAGAACCGCACGCAGTCCCGGAGGGAAACAGTTGCAGAAGAACATAGCCGCGCAGCGCTGGTATATGGAGGAAGCCTATGGAAGTAGAATACACTGGACATCCGCTCTTAGACGTCGGCTTGGCCACTCTTACCGCATTCGCCCGCAAGGAACACCCTAGTGAGCTGACGTATGACAACCTGGCAGAGGCAGCCGAGTATATGCGGCGCAACTATGTGGTGGATCCGCTCAAGTCCTTCCTAACCGCAGCCTTCCCAAACTCGGGTTTCACTCAGCCGGCGTACGAGAAAGAGCCCCAAAAGCGAGAAGTTTATGCCACACGGGTGCTCTTCTCTTTTGTCGAACCTACAACGCCGGAAATTGATCCTTTTCTGAAACTCCCTGCTGCGGATGTTTCCTTTGATGTGAAGGGGAAACTCCCTCCTGGGCGTGCTTTCCGGCAGCACGTGCCACTTCTTACAGGAGAGGGAGTTATCAACTTCTACCCCTATGGAGATGCAGGTCTGCCACTCTCCGGCCTCTCCGTGCTTGCGTTCCAGGCCCTGCCTTTGGGGTGTGCCAAGGTAGGAGGGCGCCTCTTGGCGGTGCATAGTGACGACCCCGGCCTGCTCCTTTCCTTCGCCCGCCGTTTCCTCCAAACCAATCTGCAAAATATACAATTCGCACAAACAGCAGGGGAGAAAAAACTCCCTGACACAAGCCCACGACGCGCACGCACCCTGGTCGTCGAACATTTGCTGGAGGCAGAAAGAGAACGAGGAGAACGGCTGAGAACGGGTCGCACGCCGTATCCCGCCACTGTGACCGCATACTATTTCACAAACAGTGGCCAGGGAGTTGATCTCCAAATCATCCCGCTGCCGCTGGAGGTCAGTGCCTTTCTCCGTTCCGTGCAGAGTCCCAAGTATGAGCACCTATGGAAAGCGCTAGTGGCGCGCGGATGGCAGTTCATCCGCGCCGAAGGAGGTGAACCGCGCTACAATCGGTTGTACGAGGATCTGTTTACCTTGCCTGACACGGCGCCGGCCTTCATTCGCCGCTACTTCCTTCGGCGTCCAGATCGGGCACAGAACAAAAAGGACAAGACCGACCCCACACTAGCTTATGACACACGTCGAGAGGCCGACCTCATATCCTGGTCCTTGACGGAGCTTTTCTTAGGAAAGGTGGTGCATATGGACGAGAGACGAATTCAACATATTCGTGAACTAGGTGACACCCTGGCCACTTATGTGGTCGACCGGAACGACCGCGGATTCTTCAACGCCTTCTGGATGGCACGGAACTACAATGAGGTACGCGCAGCGCTCATCCGGGCCTCGCAAGCCGAGGTGAAGCGCGGCCGGCCTCCGCTGGTGAACCTGGACCAGTTCCTGGCCATCTTCGAACACGCGGAAGGAATGCCCGCGGCCGGCTGGCGTCTGGGACGGGATCTCGTGCTCATCCGCCTGCTCGAACGGCTCTACGCGAAGGGCTGGCTCCAAGAGCACGCTGCCGAGATTCCAGAGGTCGAAGAAGTCGAAGAGGCATAGTCACAAAAGGAGGCTGCCATGTCGTTCATTACCGGTCTGCTTCTTATTGATGCGCCCGCATCCGCGCTCAACAACTTGGGTCAGATTCCAGGGAGTATGGTCGAGAACGCCGTAGGGGTGAAGATGATCAATACCCGTGAGGGGACCTACCCCTACGTTTCGGCCCAAGCGTTCCGCTACTGGCTCCGGACCACACTCGAAGACGGCAGTTGGGGATGGAAAGCGGCCCCAATCTATCGAGAGCAAAAGATCGCCTATACGGACGCCAACCCCATCCGTTATTGGGACGACGATCTTTTCGGCTATATGCGGGCTCCGTCCAAAAAAATCGAAGCAGTGACAGTCCGCGAAGAAAGTGGGCTAATAGCGGGAGCAACACCTACAGCCAATGTGGTAACCCGTGTTTCTCCATTCCGCATGAGCACCTTGGTATCAGTGGGTCCGGTGAGCATCGTGAACGACTTTGGCACGATGTCGCGTCACGAAGGAAATCCGGTGCCCCACGAGCACCAGTTCTATCGGGCCACTCTCCAGGGGCTCTTTTCGCTCGACCTCCATGCGGCAGGAACGTTCACCTATGTCAACCGAACCGGTTACCTCAACCTGGACGAGCCTCGGGTAGAAGAAGCCAAGAACCAAGGCCTGGAACACCTGGAAAAGGAGAAAGCGTACCGCCTCCCTATCGAGGAGCGTGTGACCCGCGTCCGTGCACTGCTGGAGGGATTCGCTCATCTCTGCGGCGGTGCTAAACAGGCCCTACACTACACCGATGTGAGCCCGGACGTGGTCTTCCTAGCGGTGACTCGCGGCGGGAACCACATTTTCGGTCATGTCTTTGGCCATCAGGGCGAGCGGGCGGTCCTGAACCTGCCGGCGCTCAAAGAGGCACTAGAAGTACACCATGATGATATCCTCTCCGATGTATACGTGGGTTGGGTCCGCGGCTTCCTCGATGCCGAGCGACAAAAACTGGAAGACGCGCTCCAGTCCGGTGGAGAGATCGAAGGTTGGGCCGCCCACATGCAGATCGCCCACCCGTGCGAAGCCTTTAGGATACTCGCGGATGCGCTGGAAAGCCACCCCGATTGGCTCGCCTGAAAGGGGGAACGCCCATGCGCGTTCTCAAAATCGTTGCCGAGGGGCTCACAACGTCGTTTCGCTATCCACACTTCTTGATAGGGGTACAGCCCACCTATGAGATGCCACCTCCCGCAACGCTTTACGGTCACGTAGCAAGCGCCCTGGGAGAATGGTTCGACCCGAAAGGTGTGCACTTTGCCGTGCGCTTTGCCTTTCGCCACAAACAGGCCGACAGGGAGAGCACGGTCCTTTTAGCGCCGGCTTCGGGCAAAATACGAGACGACAAGGCACTGCCGAAAGTCTTAGAGGGCGAATCAAATCCGTTCTCTCGGGAGATCCTCTTCTTTCCGCAACTGTGGCTCTACCTAGATCGCCCCGAATGGCTGGACCCCTTCCGACAACCACGCTACGCTGTCTGCCTGGGCCGCTCTCAGGACCTCTTCACCTACCGACGCGTGGAGGTGGTCGAACTGGTACCCACCACGCAGGCGTACCTGGACCATACCCTTTTGCCCTACGATTATGCCCGTCGCACCGCTGCCGGGCACACCGTGCTGATGCCCAGGTACCTGGATTATCGGCGGAGAAGGGACCCGATGTTCGAGCGCTACGTCGTACTGCACCGCCGGGTCCACATGCGCGATTTCCTGCGACTCAAGGGAGAAAGCCCTCCAGAGGTTTGGGCCGATCCCACGGAACCTACTGTAGACGGAGAACCACTGGGGCTCGTATTCCTCTCCTGGGTCGACACATGAGCGGTGGATGCTGCTTGAGGTGGTGGTACATCGAGCGGAAAACCAAAGAAGCGAACCCCCGAAGCCAATGAAATGGACAGCAAAAAACTGCAACGCATTTGGGCAAAAAGCCCCGACAGAGAAGGCGAGGCAGGGCAATCCCTGACCGACCATACTTGGCACACGCTCTCTCGCCTGCGAGAACTGGCCGAGATGCGCCCGGATCTGCCGGCCTTGTGCGGGCAGCCCCGGCTATGGCATCTGCTCTTCTGGGCAGCCTTCCTCCATGATTGGGGGAAGGCTGCCCACGGGTTCCAGAAAGTTCTTCGAGGGAAAGGCAGCCGCTGGAACTACAGACATGAGGTACTTTCGCTGGCCTTTCTGAAATGGATCGCCCAGGATTTGGACCCAGCAGAAAGCACGTTTCTGGCTGCAGCGATCGTTACCCATCACAAAGACTTCGCGGACCTAGAACCTTACTTGTACCCTGCAGACGAGGAAAGCGACCCTCTTCCCGAGATGCTCGCGGACCTCAAACGAGAAGACATAGAGGCACTCTACGAGTGGTTGGCCAACGATGCTCACGATTGGCTGGCAAGGCTGGACCTGGGCAAACTAGGGGTCAATCTTCCTCCGCTGGTGCCTCGGGATGAGGCGCTGACCATGCTCTCACCTGAGGCGATACGTGAACATCTGAGATCCGTCGACCTCCTGCTACGTAATTGGGATGAAGCGCAGTATCAAGCCAACGACATCGCGGTTCTGGCACCGGAACTGCGCCCTGGCGTCTTGTTACGTGGGTTGCTGGTTCAGGCAGATCACCTCGCCTCTGCGGGTGTGGACAGGCTTCCTCCACCCGATTTCGGCATAGACGGCGTTTTGCACGCCTGCCGACTCTCGTGGTCCGATCTCTACCCGCACCAGAAGCAGGCAGCCCAGATCTCGGGCCATCTTCTGCTTACGGCGCCCACCGGTTCTGGGAAGACGGAAGCGGCCCTGTTGTGGGCGGCATGCCAGAATCCCCCGCGTCTGTTTTATACCTTGCCGTATCAGGTTAGCATGAACGCGATGTACGACCGCCTAGAGAAAGTCTTCCCCAACCGGGTTGGCCTCCTCCACGGCCGCAGCACCCTTGCACTCTATCAGCGTTTGATGGACCAGGAGTATGCTCCCTCCCAAGCTGCCCAATATGCTCGCTGGCTACGGAATCGGTCAGGGCTCGCCTATTATCCCGTGCGCATCTTCAGCCCGTACCAGATGCTGAAAGCTGCTTTCCAACTTAAGGGCCATGAGGCATTGTGGAGCGACTTTGCCCAGGGGGCCTTTGTCTTCGACGAGATCCATGCCTATGAACCCAAGCGACTGGCCATGATTATCGAGACAATGGGCTATCTAGCCCGCTACTATGGCTCTCGTTTCCTGGTCATGTCCGCGACATTGCCCGGTGCGATACAAGAAAAGATCGCTTCCGCCCTCGGAGGTTCGTTGTCTACCGTCTGGGCCGACAAGGAAACCTTCCGACGTTTCCAGCGGCACCGGCTCCGACTACTTGAAGGGGACCTTCTGGATGAGACCAACCTGCAGCAAGTGCTTCGGGCGGTCACCCAAGGTGCTCAAACGCTGGTCGTCGCAAACACCGTGCGGCGCGCCCAGGACGTGTGGTTGTGGATGAAGCGACATCTTCCGGCAGAGATTGCACGGTTCCTTCTTCACAGTCGCTTTTGCGGGCGGGATCGTATGCAGAAAGAGCGCACCATCCTGGAAGCGGCGGGGCTTGAGGGCTCCACTCGGCGTCCTGTGCTTGTTGTTGCGACCCAGGTTGTCGAGGTGAGTCTGAACCTGGACTTGGACATCCTTTTTAGCGATCCGGCTCCCCTAGAAGCCTTGCTTCAGCGTTTCGGTCGGGTAAACCGTTTGGGAAGACGTCCTCCTGCTCCAGTCTGTGTCTTCAAGAACATCGATCCGGTGTTCGGGCGGGTTTATCATCCCATCGAGCAAGTGTGTCGAACCCTCGAGGTGCTGGATAGCGTGTCCAAAGGATCGTTGCCTGAGGGTCTACTCATCGAGGAGAGCCACTTGGCCGGCTGGCTTGATTCCGTCTACCAAGGAGATGTCCTTCAGGCATGGGATCAAGCCTTTGAGGAAACTCGGCGCGAGTTTCGCAGGAATTTTCTGGGCACGCTCCTGCCGTTTCAATCCAACCCGGCAATTGAGGGGGAATTTGATCGACTGTTCGATGGGACCGAGGTCTTGCCGGAAGTATTCTGTGAAGAGTATACGACCCTTCGGGATAGTGAGCGATTCCTGGAAGCCGACCGTCTGCTGGTACCCATTTCGTGGGGGTACTACAGCCAGTTGGTTGCAAGAGGGCAGGTGCTTTCCGGGGACAAAACCTTTCCGGCCGTTGCCCAGGTTCCCTATGATAGCGACCTAGGCCTGGTACTGGGCTCGCAGGAGATCGATCGATGAGTTTCGCTGTCCATCGCCTTCGCTTCACCGTGGAAGTTCAGACCCCCCTCGAACTCTCCCCCTGGCCAGGGGGCAACATCCGGGGCGCCCTCCTGGGCGCGCTGCGCCGCCACTACTGCCTCTACCCGGACGACCCCGACCCCGGCCATTCTGCCCGTTGCCCGGCCTGCTGGCTCATCGCCCGCGAGGACCCGTCCTGGCGCTGGGGCCGTACCCCGGCCCGGCCGTATACGATCGAGACCGAAGGGCCGGCCTTCGCTCTGGGCCAGCGGAAAGAACCGGGGGATGGTTTCACCTTCGGCATCACCCTCTTCGGCATCGCCTTCGACCTCTTGCCTTACCTTATCCTCGCCGTTCAGGAGATGGGCCGAGTGGGCCTGGGAAGGCCTCTGGAGGAGAACCGCTTCCGGCGCGGCCGCTTCCGCCTGCAATCTGTGGAAGCCGTCCACCCCCTCACCGGGGAACGCCAGACCGTGCTCGCCCCCGGCTCTACCATTGTCCATACCCCCACCCTCGCTATGACCGAGGAACAGGTCCTGGCCCAGACCCGGGCCATCCTTTCCTCCGGGCCACACCGGCTGCGCTTGGCCTTTTCCAGCCCTACCCGTATCATTCAAGATAACCACCTAGTTAAGGAGCCGCACTTTGCCCCCTTGTTCGCCCGTGCCCTCGATCGCCTCCAGGCCCTGGCCGAGCAGTACGGCCCGTCTTCATCCCCTGTTCCGGGCTTCCCCGACCTGGAACCCCGTGCCCTCCTGGAACAGGCCCAAGGGGTGCGGCTGGTAGACCGCGAGGCCCACTGGGTAGAGGTGGAAACCTTTTCCCGACGCACCGGGCGCAAGCAGTACGCCAGCGGCTTTGTGGGCTGGGCCGAGTACGAAGCGGAGGATTGGCATCCGTTCCTTCCTGTCCTCCTCTGGGCCGTGGGCACCCACATCGGCAAAGATGCCGTCAAGGGAGACGGCCTGATCCAAGTTGCCCACTGGGAGTAGCAATGGGGATCGTCCGCCATCTGATCGTAGCCGAGCACGGTACGCATCTGGGCAAGCACTCCGAACGGCTGCAGGTAACCCGTATCAAGAGCAACGAGGTGCTGGAGGAAGCCCCGCTCCTCCACCTGGACGTGGTCGTCATCGCCTCCCACGGGGTCAGCCTCAGCGCGGATGCGGTACGGGTGTGCGCCGAACGGGGGATCCCGATCCACTTTGTGAGCGGAACCGGGATTCCCTACGCTACGCTCTACAGTGCGGGACTCACGGGCACCATTGCCACGCGCCGTGCGCAACTGGAAGCCTACCGGGATCAGCGGGGCGTAACCGCAGCGAAGGCGTTCGTGCGTGGAAAACTTCAGAACCAGGTGAACCTGTTGCGGTATATGGCCAAGTATCGGAAGGAACGGGAACCGGAACTTTACGAGATCCTCCAGCGGGCAGTGGCTCATATCGCGCGGTTCGAAGAGGCGGCTACAAGCACGGACGGTGCTTGTGTAGATGACATCCGGGAGATCCTCCTTGGCCTAGAGGGGCAAGCCGCCCAAGTTTACTGGGATAGGGTCCGGCTCCTGTTGAAAGGAGACCTGGACTGGCCAGGCCGGCAGACGCGCGGAGCGACCGATGTCTTCAACCAGGTCTTGAACTACGGCTATGGAGTTCTCTACGGCCAGGTCGAACGGGCTTTGGTGCTGGCCGGCCTGGATCCTTTCGCCGGTTTCCTCCACGCCGACCGGCCGGGGAAACCGAGTCTGGTGCTGGACCTGATCGAAGAGTTCCGCCAGATGGTCGTGGATCGCACCCTGATCGGGCTGGTGAACAAGGGTGTCAAAATCGGCCAGGAGGAAAAAGGAGGCCTGGCCCTGGAGACGCGCCGGCTTGTGGCCGAACGGGTTCTGGAGCGGCTGGATAGCCTGGTGCAATTTGAGGGACAACGGATGGCGCTGCGCAACGTTCTCCAGACTCAGGCACGCCATCTGGCAACCTTCCTCCGGGGAGAGCGTGAGAGGTATGAACCGTTTGTTGGAGGGTGGTAGGTGGGATGCGTTACATCGTTATTTACGACATCCCGGACGACCGGTTGCGGGCAAAGGTGGCAGACATCTGCCAGGATTACGGGCTGGACCGTATCCAATACAGCGCCTTCCTGGGGCAGCTCACCCGTTCGCAGCAGCAGGAATTATGGAAACGGCTATGCCGGCAGGTCGGGCGGAAAGAGGCCAACGTACAGCTATATCCACTCTGTGCAGACGATTGGGCAGCGCGGCAGGTTTTGGCCCAAACAGAAAACGGATCGGGCCAATGAGTGTAACACAGGCTTCAGTTTAGGTGTCCGGGTTCGCAACCTGGGAAGAGAAAAATGGGCCGGGTAGATGAAGAGATATTGACGCTCCCTTCGCTTTCGTTGAGTGACGGAATACGTCCGCTCGTCTTCTTGGTGACCGACCTGCGGCAGTGGCACTTTTGTCGGCGCATTGTCTACTATCGTTTCAATTGGCCGCCGGTCCGGCCCCAACCCTATATCCTGGAGGAGGGGAAAGAGGCCCACGAGGAGGTATGGCGGCGGATAGTGCGTCGCCAGCGATTACGGGGGATACCGGAGGGAGAATACTTCTATGAAGTAGGGTGGGTTTCCGAGCGTTGGGGACTGAGTGGAAAGGTAGACCTGGTGGTGGTACGTGAAGAAGAGGCCATCCCGATAGATTTCAAAGACAGCCGCAAGGTTGAGGCATCCCATTTCTGGGTGCAACTGGCCGCGTACGGGTTACTGGTGGAAGAGCGGTTTCGCCGGCCCGTATTACGGGGCTTTCTCTACAGCATTCCCCGGCGGCAGGCGGTGGAGGTCCCTTTGACCCCTCCTTTGCGGCGGAAGGTCATAAAGACCGTGCAGGAGATGGCTGCTGTCGTACAGGGAGAAGCGATGCCGGAAGGCCCCCCGACGCGGGCTCGATGTGTGGCGTGCGAGTTTCGCCGATTTTGCAACGATCGCCTGTGAGTGGGGAATTTCGCAAATCCCGGCCCTTGGAGAAACCGTTTTCGATTTGCGAAAATCCGCGAGATGTGGTAGAATCATAATTGCGTTCTCCCCCTTTCTCTGGGCCTGTGAGTGGGGAGAATCCCCTTAACAACCGAATCTATGCATCCCCCAGTGGGGAAATGCGGAGGCTTGCAGCCGGCCTCGATCCGTAGGGGATACTGAAAGGCATATTAGATGTCCGAGTGCTCCAGGCCCATTCGTGGCTTGCAGCCGGCCTCGATCCGTAGGGGATACTGAAAGCCCACTCCGTCTCCTCCCCTTTTCCC
>JASFBA010000056.1:0-31511 GCA_036172265.1 Chloroflexia bacterium | reverse complement strand
GGCACGGCAGCGCCGTGCCCCTACCGTTCGGAGGAAGGCATGGCCGGAAGGGCGACAGTTCTGGCGTTACGCCTTCTTTCTGCCCTGGCCGGGCTGGTCTCCGGCCTGCTCCTTCTGCGCCTGCTCTTTCGGTTGCTTATGGCCAATCCGGCCAACCCGGTGACGGGCCTGGTGTACGCCTTCAGCCGGCCGCTTCTCTTTCCCTGGGCCTGGCTCTGGCCCCCCTCCGAACTTCCTGTCCTGAACGTGGAACGGGCCACCCTCCTGGCCCTGGTGCAGTACCTGGCCTTTGGCCTAGCCCTGGGCCTGCTGGCCCGGGCCCTCGAAAGACGTAAGGAGGTCTTATGAAGAAGCAGGAACCGCCGGCCCCACCGATGCGCCTGAACATCGAGGTGCCGGCCGAACTGGAGGCCATCTACGCGAATCTAGCCGTTATCCGCCATTCTCCCTCGGAGGTGGTCATTGACTTTATCCGGCAGATGCCGGACCAGCCCCGGGCCAAAGTCTACGCCCGCGTGGTGATGACCCCGATGAACGCCAAACTCCTCTACCGCGCCCTGGGGGAAAACCTGGCCTCTTACGAGGAAAAGTTCGGCGAAATCCACTTGCCTGCGCCGGAAACTCCGGAGGAAAAGCCCATCGGCTTTGCCCGGGGGTAGATACCGTTGGCACGTTCGCATGCGGAGCCCCGACAAAATGCCCCGTGTCGTTTTTATGGGCAGTTCCTCTTTTTCCATACCGGCGCTGCGGGTCCTGTTGGAGGAAGGATACGAAATAGCGGCCGTGGTGACGGCACCGGACCGGCCGGCCGGCCGTTCTCTCCACCTCCGCCCCGGCCCGGTCAAGGCCTTTGCCCTGGAAAACCACCTCTCCCTCTGGCAACCGGAGACGCTGCGTGCTCCGGAGGCATGGGAACGCCTGCAGGCCCTTTCTCCCCAGGTCGTCGTCGTGGCCGCTTACGGCGAAATTCTGCGCCCAGAAGTGCTATCTCTTCCTCCCTGCGGTTGCCTGAATATCCATCCCTCGCTCCTTCCCCGCTGGCGCGGCCCTTCGCCGGTAGCCGCAACCATCCTGGCCGGAGACCTGGAAACCGGGGTGACGCTTATCCGGATGGAGGCCGGGATGGACAGCGGCCCGATCCTGGCGCAGGAAGTCCTCCCCTTGAGTGGGCGGGAGCGACAGGGGGAACTCTCCACCCGGCTGGCCGAGATGGGGGCTGAACTGCTCCGCCGGACTCTTCCGGCCTGGCTGGCCGGGGAGATCACCCCTCAACCCCAGGAGGAAAGTCGGGCCACCTACTGTCGTCCCCTGCGCAAAGAGGACGGGCGGGTGGACTGGACGCGGCCGGCCGCCCACATCGAACGGATGGTGCGGGCCTACGATCCCTGGCCTGGCACCTACACCTTTCTCCATGGCCGGCGACTGCATATCTGGCGGGCCGCCGTCCGGCCCGATACGCTCCCCGGTCCCCCGGGAACGGTCTACCTGGGCGGTTGGCAAATGCTCGTTGCCACCGGCGAAGGGAGCCTTTTCCTGGAAGAGGTGCAGTGGGAAGGGAAACGCCGTCTGCCGATTCGGGAGTTTCTCCTGGGGCGGCGAGGGTTGGAAGGAGCCTGCCTGGAGTAGGGTTACAGAAGCGCCTCCAAGCGCTCCCGGAGCACTTTCTTGGGCACCGCTCCGACGATGCGATCCACCTCGACCCCGTTCTTGAAAAAGATAAGTGTGGGGATGCCACGAATGCCCAGCCGGCCGGCCCACTCCTGATGTTCATCGGTGTTGACCTTGGCGATGATGACACGGCCGGCATACTCCCGGGCCAACTCCTCGACAAAGGGCGCCACAATCTGGCACGGACCACACCAGGGCGCCCAGAAATCCACCATGGCCGGCAGGGTGGCCTTCAGAATCGTCTTCTCAAAATCCCGATCTCCAACATGCAGCACCGTGTTTTCCTGGACCACGTCTTACCTCCTTAGCAGTTGAACGTCCGCTATCATATGTCCCAGGGGTAATTTTAGCGCACCTTCCGCATCTGTCAACCCGACCTCCGGGTGCTGGACACACAGTAGGCTACCCGCCCCAAATCGCGCCGTATTCAACCCAAGGGTTCTGGTGCGCCGCTTCGCGGCTACTCAACCCGGATCAGGGCCTGCTCGACCGGCGAACGGTTTCTCCCACAGAGTTGCCGGAGGTGAGGGGCCCACGGCGGTACTCGGGACCTTTTCCACATATAACGACCCAGGCGTCTCCCGCACAGCCGGAAGCCATATCGAACGATCAACGGAATTCCGGCTTCAGGATATGGACCGGAACGGGGCAGGCTTTCCGGAAACGTTCGGCATCGTCCGGGCCGCCGACGATCGTGCCATAGTGCATCGGGATGACCAGGCCCGGCTTCATAGCCGCCGCTGCCTGGACGGCCTCCTCGGCGGTCATCACATAGGTCCCGCTGACCGGGAGGAGGGCGATATCGGCGCGGAAGGTGCTCATCTCCGGAATAAAGTCGGTATCGCCGGCGTGGTAAATGCGTGTCCCCTCCACGGTGACGATATAGCCCACGTTATCGGGGCTGCGCGGGTGAAACCTCTTGTTTACGTTATAAGCCGGAACAACCTCGATGGAGACGCCTTCCACCTCCAAAGTATCGCCGACGCGCACCGTGTGCACTTTTCCACCCAACTTGGGGGCACAGGGAGCCGGCGCTACGACCACGGTTTCCGGCCCGCGGATGCGGGAAACGTCCTCGGGGGAACAATGGTCGTAGTGGTCGTGGCTGATGAGGATAAGGTCGGCCCGAGGAGACGAGGGAGAAAGTTTCCAGGGGTCGAAGTAGATGACCTTGGGGCCGTCAATGCGAAAGGCATCGTGGCCCAGCCAGTGGATCTTGTCCAGCATGGCAACACCTCCTTACAGATGTCTTCTCGTCGGGAAGGGAGTGTTTCTCGGCCGGCGTCTCCGTCCCCGACGCAGCCGCTTCTCCCGAGCGGCTGCCTCCTTTCGCAATCGGGCCGAAAGTTCGGCCACTGGAGCATCCGCGGAGTTTCTCCGGCCGCGACGGGCTAGAAGGTAGGCCACCAAGCCGACGACGGTGGCCAGGGAAAAGCCCAAGGCGGTGAGCCAGGAGCGTCGCCGGGCCGGCCGCATCTTACCCTCCTCGTCGGGTCGCCGGCTTCCCGGCCGGGCCGGGGGCGCCCGGGGCCGGCCGGGTCGCTGGGGCTTCCACTTGTTCCAGCACTTGCTCAATCCATTGCTGCAACTGGGCCGGAGAAAAGGCCCCTTCTACCCCATCTACCAACTGCCCCTGGTAGAAGAAGAGAAAGGTCGGTATAACACGGATGCGCAGGGCAGCCGTCAGGTCCGGTTCCATGTCGCCGTTCAGCCGCCGGATCACCATCCGCCCGATGTACTGGTGGGCCATTTGCTCCAGGACAGGCAGCAGGCGCTTGGTTACGGCGAAGCGGGGCGAATCCACCATCACCAATACCGGCAGGCGGCTCTGCAGGACCTCTTGACGAAAGTCCTCGGCGGTCACCTCCGGTACGGCTTCCCTCTGGCGGGCCTCTTCCGCCTGCCTCAGGCGTAACCTGGCCTGGGCAATCTCCTCCGGCGACATCGTGCCGTCCAGTTCGGCCTGAAGCAGTCGCAGTTCCTCTAGGGAGGGAGCATACTTCAGGGCGTAGCGGTCGCAAAAGTTCAGGCACGGCCCCCGACAATCGCCGCAACGCTCCGGCAGAACCACCACTTGCCCCTTTCCTTCGTCATAAAAAATCGCCTGGTTGGGGCAGGCTGTGGCGGCGAAGCAATGGGGCAGGTTGTCGCAACGTTCGCGCAAGATCAATACAGGCATCGTCGCTCCTCCGTCGTTCCTTATGGGAGGTTCTCTCCGGACCGCTCCATCGCTTCTCCGGAAAGCCCGGAATCCCCCGTTTCCAACAAGAAATCGAGCAGCATCCGGTTGAACGTCTCCGGGTCATCCATAAAAGGGAAGTGGCGACAGCGGGGCATCACCACGACGCGGACGGTTGGCAGGTTGATCCTCTGAAAGATCTCAGCCTGGTCCGGATTCACAATATCATCCTCGGCTCCGTGGATCACCAGGGCCGGCACCCGCAACCGGTCAAGTTCGGGCCGGAGGTCGGTCTGGAGCATCGAACGGACGCTCCGCATGATGGCCTCGGGGTCGGCCTTGGCGCTTTCCTCGACCACTTCCTGGAACCAGCGGCGCCAGCCGGAGCGGATGTTCTGCAAGAGGCGTTTCCACAGGCCGGTGACGAGCGGCCGGCGCACAAAAAGCCGGGTAACAAGTTGGTTTGCCGTCAACTTGAGGAGTGGGGCCAGAGCCGAACCCTCGATGACCGCGCCGACCGTAGCCACCCGCACCACTCGTTCGGGGTGGTCAAGGGTGGTCTTAAGCGAGACCATCCCGCCCATCGAGTGGCCCACCAGTCGGGTCCGGGCGATGCCCATACCATCCAGAAAGGCGATCACCTGTTCCACGTACTCTTGGATAGTATGGGCCGGGGTTTCCTTATCTGAATCCCCAAAGCCCCAGAAGTCGAAGGAATAGGTACGAAAGTGTCGGGCAACTACCTCCATGGTGGGCAGCCAGTAGCGCCAGGAGCCGGTCCATCCGTGCAAGAAGAGCACCGGCTCCCCTTGCCCCAGGACCTCGTAATGGATGACCTGCCGATCCAGTACCAATACTCCCACGGCCTAGGCTCCTTGTCTCAGTATGACAGCCGTCGAGTTACTCTAATTGTACTACAACCCGAACCGTTGCGCAAGGTTTAGGTACGACATCCACTCATAAATAGTCCCGTCCCAGGAACAGCAGGAGCACAACACTGCTGCGCCCCCGCTGTAGCGCGGGGAACCCGGCGGTAGATCGGATTGCCGATCCGGCCTACCGAATATCCGGCTTCGCCGTCAGGGGGAAAACGGGAGGGTCGTGTAAGCAAAGCCGCCGGTGAGGCTATGGCGGAGCCAGGCCAGGCCGGCCATCTCCAGCATGGCTAGGAAACAGCCCCAGGCGAAAAGGGCGGCTGCTTCGTCCCAGCGGATTATCTGGCCGGAACGCCGGAACAGGACGGCCACCAGCAGGGTATTGACCAGGCCCATAGCGAGGAAGAGGCCGACCAGACTGAACCCGGCCGCGAGGTACAGGAAAGGTCCGGCTGGCCAGAGGGCCGGGAAGTTCGGACCGGCTGCTACCAGGATTGTCAGCCCCAATTCGCGCAGGCTGGGAATCGGGGAACATTCCTGGGGAGACTGCCAGAGGGTCAGGTGCAGGGCCGGGAGGAGGAAGGCGGCCAGGGCAATGCCCTCCAGCGCGCCGGTGAGGAGGCGGAGGACATTGTGCGGCGCGTAGAGGTGGGGAAGGTTGGGGAAGAAAGCGAGGTAGGAGTTCAGGCCGTCCACACCGGCGATAAGGAAAAAGAGGAGGAGGAAGAGCAGGACACCGGGTGGGGGAAAGGCGGTCGGCCGGCGGTTTCCACGCAGAAAAGAAGTCGCTGCAGTGGCAAGGAAACCCAGGTAGATGCCGGTGCAGCGGGCACAGAGGGGAAAGGGCTGACCGGCGACAGAGAAACTGCGCTCGACGATGCGGTGGCAGACACCGGCTCCCCAGAACCCCGGCCCTTCATGGGCCAGCCAGGGAAAAAGGAAGAGGCCTCCTAAGGTCAACAGGACCGGCAGGAGCCCGTTCCAGCGAAGGAGGGGGATGGGGCAAACTTTGGGATACGGATGGGCCATGATAAAGGCTCGCCTCATTCCCCTTTCTGACGGGCGCAGTTGATACACAGAGAGGCATCCGGCACAATTTCCAGGCGGGCGCGGTCAATGTGGCTCCCACACTGCTGACAGATGCCGTAAGTGCCCTCATCGATCCGCCGCAGAGCAGCGCGAAGGGAATCGACCTTCTCGCGCATACGCTGGTACAGGGCAAAGTTGACTTCCCAAGTGTGGATGGCCGGGTCTCCTTCACCCAGGCTATAGTCCCCCCGGTATTCCAGGCGTTTTTCGATCTCGGCCAACTCCTCCAGGGCCTCGAGGAGTTCCCGCTCCAACCGCTCTTTTTCCTGTTGCATTTCGGCCTGGCCCAGTTTTTCTTTCCGGGGTGCCGTTGCCATTGCCTTCCTCCTGCTCTATAAGGCCTGAAATATGGGAATGGACATTTCGCTGCAAAGAGTGGTCTTTCCGGCTATCCTTCCGGCCCAGTTACTCCCTGCCCCTTCTGGCTTGTCCTATCCGCAGGCTCAATCCCAGGCGGCGACGCATTCCATCAATCCGCACCAGGCGGGCCTGAAGGCGTTGCCCTAACACGACCTCCTCGGCGCGCCCGCTCCGCTCCAGGTCGGCAGCCGGGATAAACCCCAAAACTCCATCGTCCAGGAACAGGAAGGCTCCCGCCCCCGTTTTTCGGATCACCCGACCCTCGACCATCTGATCCAGATGGTAGCGTTCCTGAACCGTGGGCCAGGGGTCGGGATAGGTGCGCTTCAGGCTGAGGGAAAGCCGGTTGCGATCCCGGCTGACTCGAAGCACGTAAACATCTATCTCCTGGCCTTCTTGGACGATCTCGATAGGATGCTCTACTCGAAACCAGGCCAATTCTGTGCGATGGATCAGGCCGGTCACTCCCCCCAGGTCCACAAAGGCCCCGTACTCCGCAAGGGAGCGGACTCGCCCACGAAGGATACTTCCCTTACGCAGGTTGGCCAGAAGTTCCCGCTGTCGGGCTGCCTGCTGGGCCAGCCGGCCAAGCCGTTCGGAAAGGATCAGACGGCGTTGTCGGCGATCCACTTCAAGCACCTTGAAGGCCAGTTGCTGGCCGGTCATAGCCGCCAGGCGGGCCAGTTTCTCTTCCCTGGAGAGGGTACGAGGGAAGTCGGTGATCTGAGAGATCGGAACAAATCCCCGAATGTGTCCAAACGGAACGATCAGCCCCCCTTTGTTGTATCCGGTAACCCGCCCCTCCCAGAAACGGTCCTGACGCCGGAGTTCTTCGGCGGCCAGCCAGTCCTGTTCCCTCCGGGCTAGGTACAAAGAGAGCAATACCTGGCCCTGGGTGTCCTCCACATCGGTTACATAGACCAGCACTTCCTGGCCCTTGTGGAGCGAATCGCGCTCCTCCGGAGGAAGTTTTTCCAAATCCTGGCGGGGGATAAAGCCGGCCTGCTGGATGTGAAGATCCACCGAGACCCCTTGGGGCGAGCAAGCCACGATGACCCCCCGGCGGATGTCTCCGGGGCGAGGCTGAGAGGAGTCTTCTGCCTCCCGAAAAAGTTCTGCCATGGAAGGTTCTTCCGGTGGCCTAAGGTTTTTTCCTTCCATGCCCATCCTCCGCAAGAATCCTTGCAAAAGATTTGTCCAGGTCCTCTCGTCGAGGCCTGGCGCTTTTCGGAACCAATCGGACGAACAACCGGATACGAGAACTGCGGTTGATTACATTATACCGCAAGTGCCGCACTTCGTCAACTATCACTCCGACACGTTCATAACTTGCGCTGGCGCGAATGGCGGCCTGAATCGCCGGTTGGGACGGCAGAGGACAGCCGTCGCAGGGGTCCTTTAGCCCTCTGCGGCCGACCCGGAGGCCGCCATGAAGGGACATATGGGATTGATGAGCGGATGTCGGTCACTCGATGGGCCAACCGCGGGCCTGGCAGAAACGCTCGATGGCCTCGACGACGGCGCGCAACTGGCGCAGGAGGAGGCGCACCTTTACCGGGGCCTGCTCATCGCGCTCGGTCCATTGTTCCAGGTCGCCTTCGTAGAGGGTACGGGTGATCCGGCCGGCCCCATCCAGGACTTCGTCCAGAGAGCGGAAACGGCGCAGTCGAGCCCAATCGGCAGCCTCCGGTCCGGCTTCTTCTTCCTCCTCTTCGGCCTCTTCCCAGACCCGTTCCTCCTCTTCCTCCAGCGGGATGCGAGCCGGTCGCTCCGGCATACCTTCCACCGGCTCCGGAGGCACCTCCCGGCGCAGCCGTGCCCCGGCCTCCAGCGCCTGCAGGGCCGTCTCGATGGTCAGGGTGGGGTTGGCGGCGAAGAAGGAAGCCAGTTCGCTAACCTGGGCGGCGGTAAGGCCTCCATCGGCCGCTTCGCGGGCCACTTCCTCTCGGGTGCTCTCGTTGGGGATTCGCAGGAGGTGCTGGGCCTGGGTGACCGTCAGCGCCCCCTGGCGAATCAGTTCCTGGATAGAGGGAGAAAGTTCCAGAAGTGAAAGGTAGCGGCGGACGGTGCGGGCGGAAAGGCCGATGGCCTGGCCGGTTTGGGCGTCGAGTTCGCTCTCGCTCAGATGGGGCTGCTGACGTTCCAACCGCCCGCGCAGCCGAGCGATGGCCTCGGCCTTTTCCATATCGTTCAGGTCCAGGCGATGCAGGTTCTCCACCAGTTGGGGGACAAAGAGTTCGTCGGGGTTCACCTCCAGGAGGAGACAGGGGATGCGTTCCAGGCCGGCCAGCCGGGCCGCCTCCAGGCGGCGGTGTCCGTAGGCTACCCGGTAGGTTTCTCCCCACATATGGATGACGCCGATCGGCTGCAGCAGACCCATGCTGGCGATGGAGGCGGCCAGTGTGGCCAGGTCGCCCGGGTCGTGGCGAATCGCCCCTGGATCGGGCTGAATCTGCTCCGGACGCAAGAAAATCAGTTGTTCTCCCACGAGAAGCCTCCTATGAAATGCAATGTTCCAATCGTTCCTGCATATGTTGCCAGTGGGTCCCTTGCCAGTAGACCCGCCGGCAGGCAGGGCAAAGCCAGAAGTGTTTCTGATGCTGACGTACATAGGGCGGGACGAAATCCTGCACCGCCGAAAGGGGCACTTCCTCCAGCGGCACGTTGCAGCGGAGACAGCGCGATCCCATCCCCGGCGCGGGAAAGAGGCGAAGTACCTGCCCCAATTGGGCGTCCAGTTCCTCCCCCTCAATAAGTAAAGAGCGGATACCCCGCCGGGCGGCCAGAGCGTGGTCACGGGTCAGGAGGATGCGCCCTTCTCGGCGGGCACGTTCGGCCAGCGAGAGGTCGTCAAAGGGGGGCTCGTACACGACGTCGTGGCCGGCTGCCCGCAGCCACTTGGCCAACCGGCCCAGCATTCCGTCCACCAGAAAACGCACCTCATGGCCCATTTCCCCGCTCCTGGTCGTGGATAGACCAGAGCCTCCGTAGCCAGTCCGGAATACGCACTTCCTCCAGGTGATTTCCCCGGGGCAGGTATGGTTTGATGTCCAACACCGGCGTACCGTCGAAGGCGTCCAGACCGCGCACCCAGAGCACATTCCTTTCCCGACGGAGGAGTTCCACCGCGGTCAGGCCGATGGGGTTGGGACGTTGGGGGGAGCGAGTGGCCAAAACTCCCACCAGCGGCATCTCCGGGCGTCGTTCCGGGCGAACTTGTAGAGGTGCCGGATCCGGCGGCAGTCGGTCGAAGTAGAAGAGGATGAGTAGGTGAGAGAATTCCTCCACCCCCTCCAGGGCCGGAAGGAGGTCTTCCCGCACTTCGATTCGGGAGATTACCCCTTCCCAACATGTTTCTTCGGGGATCGCGTCGTTGTGGACGATGCCGATGGGACGGAAGCAAATACCCCCAGGGGTATCCCGCCTCGTCCTTTGATGTTGTGGGTCGGATTGGCAATCCGGCCTACAATGAGGGAAAATATCCCCAGGGGTATTGCGCATCGTTCTTTTCCTGCGGCGGCCGGCGTCGGCGGGCCTGCTCCAGAAGAGCCTGTTTTTCCCCGGGGGAAAGGAAAGCGGCCTCGACCCCGTTCAGGCGAATTTGGCGTACCTCCGCGGGCGCAAGCCCCATTTCCTGAAGCAGGCGGTACTCGTGGAGCAGGTCTATGCCCGAGACGGCTGGGTCATCGGTGTTCAGAGTGACCCGAATGCCGTGGCGGAGGAAACGTGGGAGGGGATGTTCGGCCAAGGTGCGGATGGTGAGGGTCTGGAGGTTGCTGGTGAGGCAACTTTCGATGGCGATGCCCCGTTCGGCCAGAAGGTCCAGGAGGGCGGGGTCCTCGGCGGCCCGGACGGCGTGGCCCAGCCGTTCGGCGCCGAGTTCTTCCACTGCCTGGCGGACGCTTTCGGGGCCGGCTGCTTCCCCGGCGTGGGCGATGGTATGCAACCCGGCGGCACGGGCGCGGCGGAAGTGCTCTACGAAGAGGTGGCCCGGATAACCGGCCTCGTCTCCGGCCAGGTCCAGGGCGACGACGCCCCGGCCGGCCCAGGCCAGCGCCGCTTCCAGTTCCTCCTGGCAACCCAGCGGGCCGAACTGGCGGGACATAATGACGATCAGGTTGGCCCGGATAGGCAGGTCGGAGGAATCGGATACGGCCTGGCAGACGGCGCGGACGATCTCCAGTGGCTTCAGGTGGTGTACCTGGGCCATAAAGAGCGGACTGAAGCGCAGTTCGACATAGTCCAGTCCTTCGTTTACGGCATCCTCCAGGTTCTCCCGGGCGACGCGGTAGACCGTCTCATAGTCCACAAAGGTCTGCTGGAAGAGGACAAAGCGCTTGAAAAATTCCGGCAGGGAGGGGATCGGTTCGGAGACTTGGACGAAAGGGCGTAGGCCCTCAGGACTTGGGGCCGGCAGCGGTAGCCCTTTCTTTCGAGCCACTTCCCAAACCGTTTGCAGGCGGACGTTTCCGTCCAGATGTCGGTGGAGGTCTACCAACGGCAGGTCGTCGTAGGGGTACATCGCGGATACGCCCGTACTACAGTCCCACTTCTGCATCGGAGAGGCTGTCGCGAAGCAGGTCCAGATTCTGCAGAGCCAGGCCGGTGCCGACGGCAGTACACTGGAGAGGGTGATCGGCCACGTAGCAGGGGACTCCGGTGGCCTGGGAAAGGAGGCGGTCCAACTGGCGCAGTTGGGAAGTGCCGCCGGCCATGACGATGCCCCGGTCCATAATGTCAGCCGCCAGTTCGGGGGGCGTCTCCACCAGCACGGCCCGGATCGCCTCGATGATCTGTTGCAGCGGCTCGGTGATCGCTTCCGTAACCTCGGTAGAAGAAAGTTCGATGGTGCGCGGGAGGCCGCTCACCTGGTCGCGCCCGCGCACGGCCATCTTGAGCGGCGGATCCAGCATCAGGGCGCTGCCGATCTGGATTTTGATCTCCTCGGCCGTGCGTTCCCCAATGAGGAGGTTATATTTACGCTTGACATAAGCAGCGATAGCCTCATCCAGGCGGTTGCCGGCCACCCGCAGCGAATTACAAACGACGATGCCGTTCAGGGAGATCACAGCCACCTCGGTGGTCCCGCCGCCGATGTTGACGATCATGTTCCCGCTGGGCTGGGCAATAGGGATGTTGGCGCCGATGGCCGCCGCCAGTGGCTCGCGAATCAGGTGTATGGTGCGGGCACCGGCCTGCAACGCTGCATCGCGCACCGCCCGCATCTCCACCGTGGTGGCCCCGGCCGGGATGGTGACCATGACCTCCGGCTTGAGGAAACGCAACCAGCCACTCACCCGGTCGATGAAGTAGCGGAGCATGGCTTCGGTGATCACATAATCGGCGATGACCCCGTTGCGCATAGGGCGGATGACTTCGATGATGTCCGGGGTACGTCCCACCATCTCCAACGCCTTCTGCCCCACCCCCAGGATACGTCCCCGCTTGGTCAGGATGGCCACCACCGAGGGCTCGTTCAGGACGATGCCCTTCCCGACCACATAGACCAAGACGTTGCAGGTCCCCAGGTCAACACCGATACGCCGTGCGCACACGTCCTAACCTTCCCGGCCGCTTGCTATAATCCGGCCCAACCTTCATCTCTCGACCTTGCCCCGTGGGGGGACTTCGATCCGTCGTCGCCAGCGGGCCACCTTCAACCGCACGATGGCCTTGCGCAGGGAGGCCTCCGCCCGCAAGAGTTCCTCCCGGCTCAGGCGCTCCCGATGTCGCAGGAGTTCCTCGGCTCGCCGGCGGGCTTCTTCCGCCCGGGCTTCGATGATCTCCTCGGCCCGTTCGGCCGTATCGGCCAGGACGATCACGTGGTCGTCGGCCACCTCCAGGAACCCCCCGCTGACGGCGATGTGTTCCTCTTCCCCACCGCGCCGATAGTAGAGGTCGCCCGGCTCCAGCGTGGTGAGCAGAGGCGTATGAGAAGGAAGGATGCCCAGCCGGCCCTTGCTTCCCGGCGCGCTCACAAAATCGGCCGGTTCCTCGCTCAGGAGGGCCCGCTCTGCCGTTACAATGGAAAGGCGCAATCCGGCCATCCTACGCTCCCGAGAGGCGCACCCGCTTTCCGGCCCGGTCAAAGACCTCGTCAATGGTGCCGACCATGTAAAAGTACTGCTCGGGGATGTCATCGCCGGCCCCTTCCAGGATCATCCGAAAGCCGCGCACCGTTTCCTCGCGGGGTACGTAAACCCCCTTGCGGCCGGTGAACTGCTCGGCCACGTGCATCGGCTGGGAGAGAAAGCGCTGGATCTTGCGTGCCCGGGCCACCAGAAGTTTGTCTTCCTCCGAAAGTTCGTCGATGCCCAGGATAGCGATAATGTCCTGGAGGTCCTTGTAGCGCTGCAACACGCGTTGTACTTCGCGGGCCACCCGGTAATGCTCCTCGCCCACGATGCGGGGGTCGAGGATGCGCGAGGTCGAAGCCAAGGGGTCCACCGCCGGGTAAAGGCCCATCTCGGCGATGGAGCGCTCCAGGGCGATGGTAGCGTCCAGGTGGGCGAAGGTCGTGGCCGGAGCCGGGTCGGTGTAGTCGTCGGCCGGGACGTAGATGGCCTGTACGGAGGTGATGGAGCCGCGCTTGGTCGAAGCGATGCGCTCCTGGAGTTCGCCCATCTCGGTGGCGAGGGTGGGCTGGTATCCCACCGCGCTCGGCATCCGGCCCAGGAGGGCCGAGACCTCCATGCCGGCCATGACGAAGCGGTAGATGTTATCAATGAAGAGGAGGACGTCCATGCCCCGGTCGCGGAAATATTCGGCCATGGTAAGCCCGGTCAGGCCGACGCGCAGGCGCACGCCCGGCGGCTCGTTCATCTGCCCAAAGACCATAACCGTCTTGGAGATGACGCCGGTGTGGATCATCTCCAGGAGGAGGTCGTTCCCCTCGCGGCTGCGCTCGCCCACGCCGGCAAAGACGGAGACCCCCTTGTGCTTCTCGGCGTTGTTGTAGATCATCTCCTGAATGATGACCGTCTTGCCCACGCCGGCCCCGCCGAAGACGCCGGTCTTGCCGCCCTTGGTGAAGGGGGCCACCAGGTCAATGACCTTGAGGCCGGTTTCAAAGATTTCGGTGCGGGCGACCTGGTCCTCGAAGGAGGGTGCCGGCCGATGGATGGGCCAGCGCTCGGCCGTGACCACGGGGCCCTTTTCGTCAATGGGGTTGCCCAGGACGTCGAAGAGACGGCCCAGCGTCTCCTCACCCACCGGGACGGCGATGGGCTGGCCGGTATCGTAGGCCGGCGTCCCCCGTTTCAGCCCATCGGTCGAGCCCATGGCCACGCAGCGTACCCGGTCTTCCCCCAGATGCTGTTCCACCTCGGCGATGAGGGTCCGGCCGTCCATCTCGATGCGCACCCCGTTGTAGATCTCGGGGAGTTCCTCCGGGGGAAACTCGATGTCCACCACGACTCCGATAACCTGCACCACACGCCCAACAGCCATACAGATACCTCCTAGCCCTCCAGCGCCACCGCTCCTCCGGTCAATTCGGTGATCTCCTTGGTGATGGCGGCCTGGCGGGCTTTGTTATAGGAAAGGGTGAGTTCCTTGACCAGTTCGTTGGCGTTATCGGTGGCGTTGCGCATGCTGACCATGCGCGCGCTGTGCTCGCTGGCAATCGATTCCAGAATAGCCTGGTAGACCTGAACCTCGACGTAGCGGGGCAAAAGTTGGGAAAGGACGGTGAGGGGGTCGGGTTCGTAGATATAGTCCACCCGGCCTCCCTCGAGGCGTTCGGCAAAACTCAGCAAGGGCAGAAGGGAACGCACCTGGGGGCGGTGGGTGAGGACGTTGACGAACTCGGTATAGGCCAGGTAGACGGCATCGATCTTGTTCTCGGTAAAGTCCTCGATGAGGATGTGGGAAATAGGCTGGACATCCACGAGCGCGGGGCGATCCTTCAGTTTGGTCAACTCCGCCGCGATTTCGACCCCCAGCCGCCGCATATAGTCCAGTCCGCGTTTCCCCACGGCCAGGACCCGGACCGCCACGCCCTTTTCCTCCTGTTGGCGGATGAAGCGCACCCCCTCGCGGATGATCTCGAGGTTATAGGCCCCGCAAAGGCCCCGGTCGGCGGTCACGAGGACCAGGGCGGCGGTGCGAATCTCCGGGCGGGGAGTGAGCAAAGGATGAAGCGGCCGGCCGTCGGGCGGTGTGTAACGGTCCACCAGGTCGTTGATAACCTGCCACATCCGCTGGGAATAAGCCCGCGAGGCCAGCACGTTGGCTTGGGCCCGGCGCATCTTGGAAGCGGAGACGGCCTCCATAGCCTTGGTGATCTGGGCCATGTTCTTGACGCTGCGGATGCGGCGGCGAATCTCACGGATGGTAGGCATAGGCTACCCCGCAGAAAACCTCGTTCTGCCGTTCCGGATACCTGGCTTCATCGTAAGGGCGGGTTTGAAACCCCATACCCTGCCCCTTGTCACGACCTACAGGGGTGGGTTCTACTCCCCCCTGTCGGAACCGTTCCTCAATTCCCCTCACATACCTGGGGTTGATCTCGATCATCGGAAAATCCCTGCCCAGCGCCCGGGCCACGTAGCCAGTAGTGCCCGTGCCGGCCACGGGGTCCAGCACCAGGTCTCCTTCGTTGGTCGAGGTCAGGAGGACCCGCTTCAGGAGTTCGACCGGCTTCTGGGTGGAGTGAAGTTTCTTCCCTCCATCCCGGAGGCGTTCTCGCCCCATACAGATGGGCAGGACCCAGACGTTGGCCCCGACGCGGCCGATTCCCCACTTCCGGGCGGCCTCTTTGTGAAAGGTATACTTTTTGGCCCCCTTGTCCCGGACCGCCCAGATGAGGGTCTCTGTGGCGTTGGTAAAGCGCACGCCCAGCCAGTTTGGCATCGGGTTGGTCTTGACCCAGATGACGTCGTTGAGAATCCAGTAGCCCAGGTCCTGCATAATTTTCCCGATGCGGAAGATGCTGTGATAGGTGGCGATTACCCAGATCGTCGCCGTTGGCTTCATCACCCGGCGCACCTCGCGCAGGAGGCCGGCGATGAAGGCATCGTACTCCTGAAAGGAGGAGAACCGGTCCCAGGCGTCGTCCACTCCCTCGACAAGCGTTCGCACGTTCCAGCGCCGCAGTTCCCGGCCGCCGGGCAGTTGCAGGAAGTAGGGGGGATCGATAAAGACCAGGTCGGCGATTTCGTCGTCCAGTTGGGGAAGCATGCGAAAAGCGTCCCCCAGGATGACGCGGTTTCGCGCCTCCTCCAGGGGATAACGCCTTCGGCCTTCTTGATCCTCGATGACCAGGCCGGCCATCGGTCCCAGTACCTCCTTCTTCCAGCCTCACATCCTGGATTTGAATTCCTCCAGGGCCCGCTTGAGCGCCTGTTCCGTCCCCTCCGTAAAGTCCTTGGTCTCGGCGATGGTCCGACCGATCTCGGGATAGGTCTCGTGCAGCCAGCGCAGGAGGTTCCTCTGGACTTCTTTGACCTGGGCCACCGGGACCTGGTCCAGGTAGCCGTTGGTCACGGCGTAGAGGATCATCACCTGGTCCTCCAGCGGAACCGGCTCATACTGGGGCTGTTTGAGCACCTCGGTGATGCGCAGGCCGCGGGTGATCTGGGCCTGGGTGGCTTCGTCGAGTTCGGTGCCGAACTGGACAAAGGCCTGGAGTTCGCGGAACTGGGCCATATCCAGTTTCAGTTTTCCGGCCACCTTCTTCATCGCCTTGGTCTGGGCGGCTCCCCCCACGCGGGAGACGGAGATGCCCACGTTGAGAGCCGGCCGGATGCCGGCGTAGAAGAGGTCCGGTTCCAGGTACAACTGTCCATCGGTGATGGAGATGACGTTGGTGGGAATATAGGCGGTGACGTCGTTGGCCTGGGTCTCCACGATGGGCAGGGCGGTGAGCGAGCCGCCGCCGTACTGGGGGTTCAATTTGGCGGCGCGCTCCAGGAGGCGGGAGTGCAGGTAGAAGATGTCGCCAGGGTAGGCTTCGCGCCCTGGCGGCCGGCGGAGGAGGAGGGAGACCTGGCGGTAGGCCCAGGCATGTTTGGAGAGGTCGTCGTAGACGATCAGGGCGTCTTTGCCGCTCTCCATGAACTCCTCACCCATGGCGCAGCCGGCGTAAGGGGCGATGTAGAGCATAGGGGCCGGTTCGGAGGCCGAGGCCACGACGACCACCGTGTACTCCATCGCCCCGTAGCGCTCCAGCGTGGCCACCACCTGAGCCACCTGGGTGCGCTTCTGGCCGATGGCCACGTAGATGCAGAGGAGGTCCTTCCCCTTCTGGTTGATGATCGTGTCCAGGGCGATGGCCGTCTTGCCCGTCTGGCGGTCGCCGATGATGAGTTCTCGCTGCCCCCGGCCGATGGGGAACATGCTGTCAATGGCGATGATGCCCGTCTGTACGGGAGTGTTGACCGGTTCCCGGCGCACGACCCCGGGGGCGATGCGCTCGATAGGGCGGAAGCGGTCGGTTAGAATCGGCCCTTTGCCGTCGATCGGCCGGCCCAGGGCATCCACCACCCGGCCCAGGAGTGCCTCTCCTACCGGCACCGAGACGATGCGGCCGGTGGCCTTGACCAGGTCGCCCTCCTGGATGTCCACATAGTCACCCAGAATGATGACGCCGGCCTCGTCCTCTTCCAGGTTCAGGGCGATTCCCATGCTGCCGTTGGGGAACTCGATGAGTTCGTTGTACATGACCTGGCTCAGGCCGGATACCTTGGCGATGCCGTCCCCTACGGCGACCACCTGGCCAACGTTGACCGGATGTAGCGGTACCTCGAAGCGAGTAATGCTTTCCTGTAATTGCTGGGAGATTTCGTCCAGAAGGGACATCTTCTGACCCCCGAATATATGTATTACGTACTACGTACTACGTACTACATATTACGTATTAGGCCAGTTCGCGGAAGAGGTCGCTCAGTTTGCGGACGACGCTCAGGTCCACCACCTGGTCGCCGACCTGCACGACCAGGCCCCCGAGCAGGCGCGGGTCAGTGCTGTACATGACCGGCAGTTCCCGCCCCAGGGCCCGGAGGACGCGGGCGTTGATGTCGGCCTGGACCTCCTGGTCCAATGGGATAGCGCTGCGCACCTGAACGGCCGGGACCTCCTCCGCCGGGATCGTGGCAAGGGCCCGGGAGAGTTCCTCCAGCGGCTGATCCAGAGTGGCGACGTACTGCTCGACCAGGCCGCGGTGGCGGGGCGTATCCAGACTCTCGCCGATCAGGCGGCCGGCGGCCAACACGGTCAGAGCGGCTACCCGCCGGCGGGTCTCGCGAGCCGCATCGCGGCGCTCCAGTTCAAGTTGCAACCGGGCGTCCTCCAGGAAGCGCTGGGCCTCGGCCCGGGCCTGCTCCAGGAACTTTTCCCGTTCCAAGCGGCCCTGCTCCCGGGCCTCGTCGGCGATGGCCTGGGCCTGACGCCGGGCCTCCTCCAGACGCGCCCGATACTCCTCTTCGGCCCGCCTCTCCCGCTCCTCGGCCTGCTCCGCTTTTTCCATGCCCTCGCGAATGCGACGGGCCCGCTCGTCCAGCGTCCGGCGAATCGGACGGTAGAGCAGTCGGTTCAGTATCCAGATCAGGGCAATAAAGGCTACCAGTTGCCAGAGAAAACTCACCGGGTCGATTCCTAATGCGCCCATGCCTTCTGCCTCATTTCCACCTCAAAATGTGCCGGGCCGGGGACCCTCGTGGACCCCAGGCGCAACGGCCTTTCCCAGGCATTCGAGCCTCAGACAAAAAGGATCGCCAGAGCCGTGACGAAGGCATAGATGGCGACGGCTTCGGCCAGGCCGATGCCGATGATCATCACGCCCTGGATAGGGCCGGCCGCCTCGGGGTTACGGCCGATGGCTTCCATCGCCTTGGCCACGGCCATGCCGATGCCCAGAGCCGGAGCGATCGAGCCGATGCCCATCACCAGCGCCGCAGCAAACTTAATGTGCAACATCGTCCTCTGCCTCCTTTTTTATTTATCTTTTTGCCATTGGAAATTTACCCATGTCCCTCATGTCCTCCTCCCACGGCCAGGGCGATGTAAACGGTGGTCAGCACAGAGAAGAGGAGGGCCTGGATGTAGTAGAAAAAGGCCTCGATGCCGAGAAATACGGCCGGGATGAAGAGGGCCAGAAGGTTGAAGATGACGGCCAGGAGGACATCGCCGCCGTAGAGGTTGCCGAACAAACGGGCGCTCAGGGAGATGACCCGGGAGAGTTCGCTGACCACGTGGATGGGGAACATGATCGGCTTCATCCACAAGGGGGCCTCGGTGGCCAGATGGCGGAGGTAGCCCACCGGTCCGTGGGCCATAACGCCCAGGGCCTGGACGGTGACGATGGCCACGACGGCCATGCCGGCGGTGATGGCCAGGTGGCTATTGGGAGCGCGGAGGAGGGGCACCGGCTCGCCCGGATAGTCTCCACCAAAGAGCCATACCAGGGTGGGATTGATATGCTCCTCGTGTTTGGCCGGATGGGTCGGTTTGCGCTCTCCGCAGCCGGCCGTCTGGGCGGCTGCGCCTGTGAGGGGTACCAACTCGATCGTCGCCTCAGCCTGGTGCCGTTCCCCGTTCTCCTCATTCCAGGCCACCAAGCGGATGGTGACGGTATGGGGTTCGGTAAAGTGGTGATCCAGCCAGGCGGCCTCTTCTTCCTCTTTCTCCGGTTTTTTTTCACCGTCTACATACCACTCGTAGTGAGGAGAAGTAGCCTGGCCGGCCAGGGCGCGGAGGGTGACCTGGTCATCTAGGCAGATATCCGTAGGCGCTCCGGGTTCGCTCACCCGTTCGATATGTACCTCTTCTACCGGCATAAAGGCCGGCTTGACCAAGATGGTGCTGAAGCCGGGGAGGAGACTGAACCAGTTGGCGAAGATGATGAAGATAAAGAGCGTGCCGACAAGGGGGAAGATAACTCGCCCCAGAGGGCGCTTCTTCAACCGACCCCGGCCGGCGGCCGGCTCCAAAAGGCGGATGACGTATTCCACGGCCCACTCAACCAGGTTTTGCCAGCCAGTGGGATTGCGCAGGCGTTCTTCCTCGCTACGGCGGGCCAGGCCGCGATAGATCAGGGCGGCCAGGAGAACCAGGGCCAACATAGCCACCAGGCTGCTGAAGGCGGTGCTGGTGATGGGGATGGCCAGACTGCCGACGCGGAAGCGCAAGATGACGTCGGGCTTGGGCTTGGGGGTATGCAGCCGGGCCGAAAGCATAGTCGCGCCGCTGCCGAAAAGGACCTGGCTTAGGAAGTAGAGCCCCACCAGTCCGCCCACGATGATCAGGAGGATGAGCCAGGAACGCCATTTTTTCATCAAGTGCCTCCGTATCATCCTATCGCCACAGGCAAAACGCCTGGTGCCCTTTGGGCCGGCCAAAGTATACCACAGGAAGGCATATCGCGCAAATGGCCTTTAGAGGAAACGTACCAGAAGGTAAACGACCACCCCGCATAGAAGCGCCAGTCCCAGCATCAGATAGAAGAACTTGCGCTGTTCCCGTACCCGACGGCGGGAGTTCTCCAAGTAGCATTCCTGGCAAAAGGGCTTCTCTTCCTCTTCCCCGAACAGGAGGTCCGGCAGCTTCCGTGGGGCAAGGAACAGGGTGCGCAGGATGGTGGTCAGCAGGTCCCCCAACTTCAGATAGGGCAAGGTTCTCTGGGTATGGTCCGGACAGAGCGGCTTCCCGCAGGAAGAACAGTGTTCCACCGCATCTCCGGCGCAGTACGCACAGATCTCGGCCATCGCGCCTCCTTATTTCCCGTACTTTTCCACAAAGCGGCCCATCCGAACCAACGCCTCCTCGATCTGCTCCATCGAGGCGGCATAGCAACACCGTACAAAGCCCATGCCGCAATCCCCAAAGGCGTTTCCTGGGACCACGGCTACCTTTTCCTCAAAGAGAAGTTTCTCCGAAAACTCTTCGCTGGACATGCCGGTACACTCGATCTTGGGAAAAGCATAGAAAGCCCCCCGAGGCTCGAAGCAGGTCAGGCCGATGGCGTTGAGTCCTCGGACGATAACCTGCCGGCGACGGTCGTACTCGGCGCGCATGCGCTGGACGTCGGCCTCTCCGGAGCGCAATGCCTCCACCGCCGCCCACTGACTGGGAGTGGGAGCACACATAATGGCGTACTGGTGCACCTTGCGAATCTCGCGGGCGATGGCGGCCGGCGCGGCCACATAGCCCACGCGCCAGCCGGTCATAGCATAGGCCTTGGAGAAACCGCCCAGGAGGATGGTCCGTTCCCGCATCCCCGGCAGGGAAGCGAAGCAGGTATGCTCCACCCCATAGACCAGCCGGTCGTAGATTTCGTCGGAGTAGACCAGAAGGTCGTAGCGTTCGGCCAGGTGGGCGATCTCCAGGAGACATTCGCGGGTCATCACCGCGCCAGTGGGGTTGTTGGGATAGCCCATCAGGAGGCCCTTGGTACGCGGGGTGATGGCCTTTTCCACCCGGTCGGCCATAAGTTGAAAGTCGTCCTCGAAGAAAGTAGGCACGGTCACCGGGATGCCGCCGGCGAAGATAACTCCGGGACGGTAGGAGACGAAGCACGGTTCGGGAACGATGACCTCGTCGCCGGGGTCCACCGTAGCAATGAGGGAGATGGCCAGGGCCTCGCTCACCCCCACGGTGATGAGGAGTTCACTTTCCGGATCATACTCCACCCCGTAGAGCCGCTTCAGGTGTTCGGAGAGAAGTTGGCGCAGTTCCAGGAGGCCGGAGTTGGAGGTGTAGGCGGTGCGGCCCTCTTGGAGGGAACGGACGCCGGCCTCGATGATATGCTCGGGGGTGACAAAGTCCGGTTCGCCCACGCCGAGGGAGATGACGTCCTTCATGGTGGCGATGATGTCGAAAAAGCGGCGGATGCCGGAAGGGGGAACACTACGCACCTTGGCGGAGATAAAGGTTCGAGACACCTGGGACCTCCTTGTTCGGCGATGCACGACTTCGGGCATCGTTCCTGCCGGGTGTGGCTCTTTTCAGCCTTCGCCGGCCTATCCATTCTACAATATTCCCCCTAAAAGTGCAAACGTGCAGTTGCCAAAAGGTCGTAGGCGTGCTATAATGGTTACAATACTTCATTTCTGGCAAGTGGTGGAGTCCCAAATGGCCTCAGAAAAACAATTTTATGGGCTGACCGCAGAAGCGTATCGGGCGATTATGGCTCTGATAGATGACCGGATGGCCGAGGTTCGAGTCGTCAGGGAGGACTTTGACCGCTTGACTGCCACCGTCCGGGCGCTGGCCGAAGCGCAGCGGCGCACCGAGGAGCGGGTGAACGAACTGGCCGAGGCGCAGCGGCGCACCGAGGAGCGCCTGGAGCGTCTGGAGGCCATCGTGGAGGTGCTGGCCGAGGCGCAACGGCGCACCGAAGAGCGCCTGGAGCGTCTGGAGGCCATCGTGGAGGCACTGGCCGAAGCGCAGCGGCGCACCGAGGAGCGGGTGAACGAACTGGCCGAGGCGCAACGGCGCACCGAGGAGCGGGTGAACGAACTGGCCGAGGCGCAACGGCGCACCGAGGAACAGGTGCGGGCCCTGGCCCGTGAGATGTTTATGGTCAAGACCGACATCAAAGGGCTCAAAGACGATATGGGTTCCGTCAAAGGACGACTCCTGGAGATGGATTATCGGGAGAAGGCTTCGTCCTACTTCGGACGCTTGCTGCGTCGAGTGCGCGTGCTGCCGCTGGTCGAATGGCTGGATGAACTGGAAGCCCATCTTTCGCCCGAGGAGGTGGATGAGGTCTGGCGGTTGGACCTGGTGGTGGGCGGGGTATTGAAAGAAGGGCCGGAAGTCTGGCTGGCGGTAGAGGTCTCGTCCGTGATGGATCGAAACGATGTCGAACGGGCGGCACGACGAGCCGAACTGCTCAGGAGGCTGGGCCGGCCGGTCGTGGCGGTGGTGGCCGGAGAGGAAGCGACCGAAGGGGGAGTCGAGGCGGCGCAGTCTCATCGGGTCGCGCTTTTCCAGGACGGGCGGCCCCGCTTTTGGCCGGAAGCCTTGGAGGCGGCGCTAAGAGGTGCTGTTCCGGCATCCAGCACCATAGATAACGTTCGAGAGGAAGCCTGATGTCCGGGTCGAGCACGAGGGGAGTGGTCCTGGGCCTGTACCAGGACACCCAAGGTTGCACGGCTGTGCTAATGGATGCCCACGGCCGACTTCTGGGCCGCAGTTACGCTATGGTCTCCCAGCATCGGCCGCAGCCGGGTTGGGTGGAGTACGATCCCTACGAAATCTGGCACCGCTCCTGGCAATCCATGGAGCAGGTGTGTAAGGCTACGGGGGTTACACGCCGGGAGGTGGCAGCGCTGGGCATCACCACCCAGCAAGGGACGGTCGTTGTCTGGGAACGCTCCAGCGGCCGGCCGCTGGGCCCAGCCGTCTCCTGGCGCTGCCAGCGTACAGCCGAAATCTGTCAGGCCCTGCGCGACGCCGGCCAGGAAGCCCTCATCCGCGAGCGCAGCGGCGGCCTGCTGGATACCACTACCGGCGGTCCCAAGTTGCGCTGGTTGCTGGAAAACATCCCCGGTCTGCGCGAACGGGCAGAGCGGGGGGAAATCTGCGCCGGAACGGTGGATTCCTGGCTGCTCTGGAACCTGACCGAAGGAGCCGTACACGCCACCGACCGAACCAACGCCTCGGACACCCTTCTTTTCAACCTGCACGCCGACGACTGGGATGAGGACCTCCTCGCCCTTTTGGGGATTCCCCGAACCATATTGCCGGAGGTATATCCCTCGGGCCACCTCTATGGCCGCTTTGCCGCCGAGCAGGTGCCCATCGCCGCCCTTTGCGCTGACCAGCAGGCCGGCCTGGTGGGATTGGGTTGCCTGGAACCAGGCCTGATCAAAGCAACTTATGGGCGTGATGCTATCGTGATGATGGACATCGGCCCGACGCCGCTGGATACATCCGGCCGGCTGCGCACCGCTGCCGCCCCGACGTCGGAGGGCGAACCATCTCGCTTTGCCCTGGAGGGGCGAGTTCTGACGGCCGGCCTGGTGATCGAGTGGCTGCGCGACGAACTGGCCCTCATCCCGACCGTGGCCGAATCCGAGTTGCTGGCCCATCAGGTTCCCGACAGTGGGGGCGTGTACGTCATTCCCGCCTTCCAGGGTTTGGGCGCGCCTTACTGGTTGCCCCATGTCCGCGGAGGCATCGTGGGGTTGAGGCCTACAAGCAACCGGGCTCAGATCGTCCGCGCCGCACTGGAGGGGCTGGCCTATCGTGTCCGGGACATTGTGGAGACGATGCGTCTCTGGGGCGGGCATGAGGTGCGCGAGTTGCGCGCCGATGGAGGGGCTGCCGCCAACAACTTTCTCCTCCAGTTTCAGGCCGACATCCTGGGGCTCCCGGTGCGCCGACACCGTTCCATCCATGCCGCGGCCACCGGCATCGCCTATCTGGCCGGGAAGCAAGCCGGCCTGTGGGAAAACCTGGAAGAAGTGGCCGTCCCCTGGCCCGAGGAACGCCTTTTTACGCCTTCTATGCCGGAAGAGACCCGGCAGACCCTCTATCGGGGCTGGCAGGAGGCCCTTGGTCACCTGATCGCCCGCCTGGAAGATCTGGCCGATCCCTTCTCCGGCCAGGAGGAAACCCAAAGAAAGTGACCGGTGGGGGAAAATGGAGCCGATATTGCTTCAAGAACTCCAGGAACTCGAAAAAGAGGTCGCCGCCATCCAGTCCCGCTGGAAAAGCCTTCTGGAGGAGGGGGAGGAAGCCCACCGACGGCGACTCTCCGCGGAGGTCCTGAACGAACTTCGCCGCGTCAGCGAGTTCGCCTCGCGTTTGCTCCCGTTCCTGCAATCGCTTCGACAGGAATTCTCCACCATCCACCGCGAACGAGAACGCCTGGTTACCCTCTTCGAGATCAGCCAACTGGTCAATTCGACTCTGCAACTGGAAGACCTGCTCGAGATCGTCATGGACCGGGCCATTGCCGTGACCGGGGCGGAACGGGGTTTTCTTATGTTGCGGGACGAAACCAGCGGCCAACTTCATTTTGCTGTAGCCCGCAATATGCGTCGGCAGGATATCGAGGAATCGGCCTTTCAGGTGAGCCGAAGCATCGTCAACCGGGTGGCTGAGACGGCCGAACCGATCCTCACCGACAACGCCAGCCAGGACCCCCGTTTTGCCGATAGCGTCAGCATCGCTACTTACGTCCTGAGATCCATCCTCTGTGTCCCTCTGCAGGTAAAGAACCGTACCATCGGCGTGCTTTATGTGGACAACCGGGTGCGCATCGGCCATTTTACTCCCGAAGACCTCAGCCTGCTCACCGCTTTCGCCAATCAGGCCGCCGTAGCCATCGAAAATGCCCGGCTCTTCGAGCACGTCTGCGTCCTCGACCGACTCAAAGGCGATTTCCTGGAGAGTGTTTCCCACGAACTGCGCTCGCCTCTGACCTCTTTGACCTTGGGCTTGGAACTGGCCCGGGAAACGGCCCAGGGGGCCGACGCCGAACTGCTGGAGACGGCGGTGGAAAGCGCCCGACGGCTGAGCAATATCGTGGAGCGCTTGACCCGGTTTTCCGAGATCGAACGCGATGGGGCGGCCTGGATCAGCACCGAGGGCAGCCAGATCATCCCGTTGAGGGAACTCCTGGGGGAGGTTATGGAGCCGCACCGGGTCGAGGCCGAGAAGAAGGGGTTGATGATGAATCTGGTCATCGAGGGGGAGATGGTTTCCCTGCCGGTGCCGCGGGGGCTTCTGCGGGCACTGCACGAGATCCTGGCGAATGCGGTGTCCTATACCGAGAAAGGGGTCATCTTCCTCACTGCCCGTCGCTCCGGCCGGGAGTTGCTCCTCAGCGTGGCCGATACAGGGATCGGCGTGCCCTCGGATGAAATGCCCTATATCTTTGATAAACTCTTTCGTGGCCGCAAGGTGCGTGCGCTGGCCAGAACGCAGGGGCTAGGATTGGGATTGGCTGTGGCACGCTGGGTAGTGGAGACCTTGGGCGGGCGTCTCTGGGCGGAGAGTGTGGAGGATAAAGGCAGCGTCTTTACCATTGCCATGCCGCTGGTGGAAGGGGAAGAGGGCTGGCAGGCACGGCCGGTAGGGAGGTAAAGGGCCAACGATTTCCGGATCTCAGCCAGATACTTGAGCCGCCGGCTCATCCGTTGACTGCCGGAACACAGCAATGGCCGGCGGTTCCTCGTACTTCCTATCCGAAAACCCCCGATGGGTAGGCGAAGGCAGTGCCCTCGCCCCACCCGTAAACACCTCACACAAGAGTTTTCGGATAGGTTCTTATTGCCCCATCCGGGTCAGTTCCTCTTCAACGAGGCTTTCGTCCAGTTTGCGGAAGAGCGGTTGTGGACGGCCCAGTTTCTGCCCCACGGGGAGTGTGCTGGGAGCCCAGCGGCCCTCCCAATTTCCGGGGTGCCAGCGATATACGCGGTGTTTTTCCCCTTCCTCGTCTACCTCGTCAAAGCGCATTTCCCCGCTGATCGTCCCGCTGTAGCCCAACATCGTGTGCAGGGACTGGGAAGCGTGGGGAGTAAAGGGGCAAAAGAGCACCTTCAGGTTATCCACCAGCCGCAGGGCAGTGTAGAGGGTGGTGGCCGTGCGGGCCGGATCGTCTCGGACCGTGTGCCAGGGAGCGCATTCCTCCAGGTAACGGTTGCCTTCCTGGGCCAAGCCCATAACCTCCTGGATAGCGGCCTTGAACTTGCACTGGCCGAGGAGGTCCCCTACGGTTTGAAAAGCGCCCTCCACCCGGGCCAGGATTTCCCGGTCGCGGACCTCCAGTTCGTCCGGGGCAGGAACGGCGCCGCCGAAGTACCGGTGGGTCATGCTCAGGACCCGGTGGGCCAGGTTGCCCCAGGTGGCCACCAGTTCGTCGTTGTTGCGGCGGAAGAATTCGGCCCAGGTGAAGTCGGTGTCCCGCGTCTCAGGGCCGTTGATAGTCAGGTAGTAGCGCAGAGGGTCCGGGTCGTAGCGGGAGAGGAAGTAGGGCAGCCAGATGGCTACGTTCCGGCTGGTGGAGAAGCGCTTGCCTTCCATCGTCAGAAACTCGGAGGAAACCACATCATAGGGCAGTTGCAACGTCTCATCATAGCCCATCAGCATAGAGGGCCAGATAATGGTGTGAAAGACGATGTTATCCTTGCCCATAAAGTAGTAATGGCGGGCCGATGGATTCCTCCACCATTCCTGCCAGCGTTCCGGATCGCCCACCAAGGCCGCCCACTCTTTGCTGGCCGAGAGGTAGCCGATAACGGCCTCGAACCAGACGTAGATGCGTTTATCGTCGTAACCGGGCAGGGGGACGGGCACACCCCATTCGATGTCCCGTGTGATCGGGCGGGGACGTAACCCCTCCTCCAGAAGGCCGTGGGTGAAGTTGAGCACGTTGGGCCGCCAGTAAGCCTCCTTCCCCTGGAGATACCGGCGCAGCCGTTCCTCAAAGGCCGGCAGGTCCAGGAAAAAGTGCTCCGTCTCTCGAAAGACAGGCGGGTAACCGCACAACTTACAGCGCGGGTCCACAAGTTCGGTGGCATTCAGCGGCCGGCCGCAGGCGTCGCACTGGTCGCCACGAGCCTCCTTATAGCCACAAAAGGGGCAGGTGCCCTCCACATAACGGTCAGGGAGAAAGCGCCGGTCGCGCTCACAGTAAGTGCCGATCATCGTATCGGCGAAAATCGTGCCTCGTTCCTTGTGCCGAAGGAAAACATCCTGTACCACTCGAAAGTGGTTGCGGGTGTGGGTGCGGGTGAAGAGGTCGTAGGAGATGCCCAGTTCGGCCAGGTTCTCGGCAATTTCCCGGTTGTAATAGTCCGAGATTTCCCGGGGCGTCTTGCCCTCACGTTCGGCACGCAGGGTGGTGGGCGTCCCGTGGTCGTCCGTACCAGAAACCATCAATACGTCGTTTCCGGCTAAACGGTGGTAACGGGCAAAGATGTCGCAAGGAATGCCGAAGCCGGCCACATGGCCCAGATGCCGGGAACCGGAGGCATAAGGCCAGGCAACGCCGATATAGATTTTTTCCGCCATCGCCTTCCTCGCTGGCCAGAGTGCCGCTAAGGTTCGGGTGCTCTATACCACAAAGATTTCCTGAATTTGGGTGTCCTTATGTCTTGGTAGTTCCAAAACTCGAGGCCTTCGCCTCTGTGGTTATGGGGCTAGGTAACTATTGCTTATTATAAGGCATCTCCTTGGGTTTCGCAAGGGCACCAAGAAGGGCAGGGCTTTTCAACGCTCTAATAGAAAGTCTCCTGCCGAGCCTTCCTGGGGTGACAATTCGGGCACGGGTCGAATTCCGAAGCCGCCCCTACGGCGCTACGAGATCCATCGGGTGGGAGACCTACTCAGGCTGCCTGCCGGTGGAGGGCGTGGCCTATCCCCCTGGCGCTACGAGGTCCATCGGGTGGGAGACCTACTCAGGTCTTTCGCATTCCGATAAGTTGGGAGAGTTGAAAAGCCCTGCATTCGCACCACTAATATTTGACAAGCCGAGGAGGAGTGGTATAATAAATTTAGCAGTGTGGGGCGGCCCTTACGGCGATGGACAAGGCCGTAGTGGGACCTACCTGTTTTGCCCGCAACAGGTAGCGGGCAAATTCCTTTTTAGGGGGCTTTTTCCAGCCCCTACCAGGAGCAACCAATGGTCACCGCCGCCTTCGATCTGAAGAAAACCCTCTCCCAGAACCATTTCCTGGGCCTCTGGCGAATGATGGCCGGCTTCCGCTGGGTCTACCTGGGAGCCACCTTAAGCCTGGGCATTGCGGCAGTTGCCAAGACGGCCACTTTCTGGCTCCTACGCTATCTGGTAGACGACGTGCTGGGCCAGGGCCGCGGAGGAATAATCCTTTTCTACATCGCGCTCGGCTTTCTGGGACTGGCGCTTGTCGAGGGCACCTTCACCTTCCTCAGCGGGAAACTTTCCGCCCAGACCGCCGAGGGCATCGTCCGCCGCCTGCGCAACTATCTCTTTGACCACATCCAGCGGCTTTCGTTCACTTACCACGACCATACCCCTACCGGCGAATTGATCCAGCGCTGCACCTCCGACGTGGACGCCATCCGCCGTTTCTTCGCCGACCAGGCCATCAACGCCGGCCGCATCGTTATCCTCTTTTCCATCAATATGGCTGCGCTGCTCAGCCTGAACGTGCCACTGGCCCTCCTTTCCATCGCTATCATCCCGCTTATCATCGGTGTCTCGGTTATCTTCTTCCGCAAGGTCTCCCAGGTCTATGAGGCCTACCAGGAGCAGGATGCAACCCTCTCGACCACCTTGCAGGAGAACCTGACCGGCGTGCGGGTGGTCAAGGCCTTTGCCCGGCAGGAGTACGAACGCAAACGCTTCGATGCCCAGAACTGGGAAAAGTTCCTGCGCGGCCGGAGGCTGCTTTCGATGCATGCCTTCTACTGGCCGATTTCCGATGTCCTTTGCGGCTTCCAGATGCTGGCCGGCTTCGCCGTGGGTGCCCTGATGACCATTCAAGGGACGATCACCTTAGGCACCTACTTGGCCTACTCCGGCATGGTGCTCTGGATCATCTGGCCTATGCGCAACCTGGCCCGGCTGATCGTGCAGATGTCTACCGGGCTGGTTTCCTACGGCCGGGTGGCCGAGATCATCCGGGAGGAACGCGAGCCGCTGGAGGAAGGGCGTTTCCAACCGGACGGCGACCTACGCGGGGAAATCGTCTTCCGTAACGTCTGCTTCGAATACGAGGCCGATGCGCCGGTGCTGAAAGGCGTCTCCTTCCACTGCAAGCCCGGTCAGGTCGTGGCCCTCCTGGGCTCCACCGGCTCTGGCAAGACCACGGTGGTCAACCTCCTGCCGCGCTTCTACGAGTATACCGGCGGTAGTATTACCCTGGATGGGGTGGAACTCCGGAACTACCCGCGCCATTACCTCCGCCGGCAGATCGGCATCGTCGAACAGGAGCCATTTCTCTTTTCCCGCACCGTCCGGGAGAACATCACTTACGGGGTCGAACGGGAAGTCTCTCAGGAAGAGATCGAGGCGGCGGCCCGTGCCGCAGCCATCCATGAAGAAATCGCGTCGTTCCCTCAGGGGTATGACACACTGCTCGGTGAGCGGGGCATTACCCTCTCCGGGGGACAGAAGCAGCGAGTGGCCATCGCCCGCACGCTCCTGAAGAACCCGCGCATCCTCATCCTGGACGATTCGACCTCGGCGGTGGACACCGGGACCGAGGCACTCATTCGTCAGGCCCTGGAGCGCTTGATGCAGGGCCGCACTACCCTGATAATCGCCCATCGTATCCAGACGGTGATGAACGCCGACCTCATCCTGGTCTTTGACCAGGGACGTATCGTACAGTGTGGGAGGCATGAGGAACTCCTGCAAGAACCTGGCCCGTACCGGCAGATCTACGAACTCCAGACGCGCATCGAGGCCGAACTGGAAGAAGAGGTGTCCCGTGTCGGAGTGGTTTGAGGAAGAGGAATTCGAAAGCAAAGTTAGCGGAAGGACGGTCCTGCGCATTGTCGCCCAGGCCAGACCGTACTGGCGATGGGTGGTGGGCTTCCTGGCGCTGGTCGCCCTGGTCTCGCTTACCGACTCCTATTTTACTTTCCTGCGCAAGCAAGTGGTGGACCAGGGCATTGGGCCACCGCCCGACATTGGGGCGCTTACCCGGGCGCTGGTGCTCTATGGGCTGACCACCCTTTTCCAGGCAGCGGCCGTCCTGGGCATGATCTACCTGGCCGGAGTGCTGGGAGAACGCATCCAGTACGACCTGCGGAGGAAGATGTTCGACCATCTGCAGGAACTCTCTTTCTCCTACTTTGACCGCAAGCCGGTGGGATGGATCATGGCTCGGGTGACCTCGGATTCGGGCCGTATCGCCGAACTCGTCACATGGGGCCTGCTCGATATCACTTGGGGGGCGTTGAGCATCGTCACCGCCGCTTACTTCATGTTTGTCATCCACTGGAAACTGGCGCTTATTGTCTTGACGGTGGTGCCGATTCTCCTGGTAGTGGCGGCGCAATTTCGCAGAAGGATTCTGACCGAGTTTCGCCGGGCGCGGCGAATCAACTCCAAGATCACGGCAGCCTACAACGAAAACATCGCTGGGGTGCGGGTGGTCAAGGCGCTCTGCCGGGAGGAAGAGAACCTCCGCGAGTTCGAGCAGTTGACCGGGGCCATGTACCGCTCCAGTTACCGGGCGGCCTGGCTTTCGGCCCTCTTCCTTCCGGCCGTGCAGATGATCAGCGCCATAGCCATCGCCGCTGTAGTTTGGTATGGGGGAAGTCAGTACCATCTGGCCGGCATGACCATCGGCGGCATCCAGGCCTTTATCTCCTACGTCACCTTTATGCTCTGGCCGGTGCAGGACCTGGCCCGCGTCTATGCTGAGATGCAGCATGCCGTGGCTTCGGCCGAACGGGTCTTCTCCCTGTTGGATGCCGTTCCGGAGGTGCGCGACCGGCCGGGAGCCGTGGATCCGGGCACGCTCCGAGGGGACATCGAGTTCGACCACGTGGATTTCTACTATGAAGAAGGCCAGCCGGTGCTGAAGGATTTTTCCCTTCACGTCCGGGCTGGCGAGACGATCGCTTTGGTCGGGCCGACCGGCGGCGGAAAAACGACCATCGTCAACTTGCTCTGCCGCTTCTATGAGCCGAAGCGCGGGAGCATCCGCATCGGTGGGCGGGACTATCGCGAGTTCTCGCTCCAGGCCATCCAGTCACGCTTGGGCGTGGTCCTGCAGACGCCGCACCTCTTCTCTGGTACGATTCGGGAGAACATCCGCTACGGCCGGCTGGATGCCAGCGACGAAGAGGTAGAGGAGGCAGCCCGGCTGGCCGGCGCCCACGACTTTATCGTGACGCTGGAAAAGGGCTACGATCAGGAGGTCGGCGAGGGAGGGAACCTGCTCTCGGTCGGGCAGAAGCAACTGGTGAGCCTGGCCCGGGCGATCCTGGCCCGGCCGGAGATCTTTATCATGGACGAGGCCACCAGTTCGGTGGATACCCTGACAGAGGCGCTCATCCAGCGGGGCATGGAGCGCCTGATGGAAGGCCGCACCTCCTTCGTCATCGCCCATCGCCTTTCTACCATCCGGCGAGCGGGCCGCATCGTGGTTATCGAGAACGGACGCATCGTAGAGATGGGCACCCATGCCGAACTCCTGCGTGCCCGGGGGCGCTACTACGAACTTTATACACGCCAGTTCCGTGACGAGCGGCGGCGGGCTTACGAACCACTTCTGGTCGGGGAAGCCGTTGCTCCGTGAACGTTGGCACGTTGGCACGTTAGCACGTTGGCACGTTGGCACGTTAGCACGTTAGCACGTTGGCACGTTTGCACGTTGGCACGTTAGCACGTTGGCACGTTGAAACAGGAGATCGCGATGGGGACGATTCGGCATTTCGAGGAAATCGAGGCA
>JASFBA010000055.1:0-14948 GCA_036172265.1 Chloroflexia bacterium | reverse complement strand
CTCCTCAGGGGCGTTGTCGATCGTCTCAAAGGGGCGGAACTTGGCCAGCCCCTTGAAGGAGAGCACCTTGGTCATCGCCGAAGTCAGGGTGGTCTTGCCGTGATCGACGTGTCCGATCGTCCCCACGTTCACGTGGGGCTTCTTGCGCTCAAACTTGGCCTTGGCCATCTTGTCTCACTCCTTGCCTGGGAAATCGTTCCCCGGCTGCTCTACAACGTACCCAACTTGCCCGGCGTTGAACCGCCGGGGAATAGGGCGGGGCAACCCCGTCCCTATAAATCCACAACATATCCCCGTACCCGGGCGATGATCTCCCGGGCCACCTCCGGAGGGAGTTCCCGATAATGGCTGAACTCCATGGCGTAAGTCGCCCGCCCCTGCGTGAGCGAACGCAGGCCGGTGGCATATCCGAACATCGTGGCCAGAGGAACCTGGGCACGCACGATCTGGGTACCGTCGCGGGCCTCAAAGCCTTGGATTTCGGCCCGACGGGCATTCAGGTCGTTCAGGACATCGCCCAGATATTCCTCCGGCATGGTCACCTCGATCTTCATCACCGGCTCCAGGAGAATCGGCCTGGCCCGGCGGACCCCTTCGCGCAGCGCCTGGGAGGCGGCCATTTTGAAGGCCAGTTCGGAGGCTTCCTCCTCCCGAAAGACACCGCCCAGAAGGATGGCCCGGATGTCCACCACCGGATAGCCGGCCAACACCCCGGTATCCATGGCCTCGTGGATGCCCAACCGGACGGCCGGCACGAACTCGGTCGGCACCTCTTCTTCCGGAGCCCGGTTCTCGAAGCGAAAGCCCTCGCCCCGGGGGAGCGGTTCCAGGTGCAACCGGACGCTTCCGTAGAGCATCTTGCCGGCCGTCTGCCGGGAGAAGACCCCCTCGACCTCGACCGCCTGGCTGATGGTCTCCCGATAGGCGACCTGCGGCCGGCCTACATTGGCCTCCACATGGAACTCGCGTCGCAGCCGTTCGACCAGCACCTCCAGGTGGAACTCGCCCATCCCGGAGATGAGCACCTGCCCGGTTTCTTCGTCGGTGCGAACCCGGAAGGTCGGGTCTTCCTCGCTCAGAGCCTGTAAGGCTGCCATCAGACGCTCCTGGTCGGCCGTCGTCCGGGCCTCCACAGCCACAGCGATGACCGGCTCCGGAAAGCGCATCGCCTCCAGCACGATCGGGTGCTCCGGATCGCAGAGCGTATCGCCCGTGAAACTCTGTTTCGGCCCGATAAGGGCGGCGATGTCCCCGGCGTAGACCTCTTCGATCTCCTCGCGCCGGTTGGCGTGCATACGCAACAGTCGGGCGACACGTTCCGCCCGATCTCGGGTGGCGTTTACAACACGAGCACCGACACGTAAATGGCCCGAATAGACACGGAGGTAGGCCAGTTTTCCGGCATATGGGTCGGTGACGATCTTGAAGACCAGGGCAGCGAAGGGGGCGTCATCCCGCACTGGCCTGGTCTCAGCCTCCCCGTTGCGCGGGTCGGTTCCAACGACCGGCGGCACGTCCAGAGGCGAGGGCAGATAGTCCACAATGGCGTCGAGCAGGGGTTGTACCCCCTTGTTTCGGAGCGCTGCACCGCAGAGCACCGGCACCAGCCGGCCGGAAAGCGTCGCTCGCCGCAGCGCCGCCCGCAACTCCTCTTCGGAGATTTCCCGGCCCTCCAGGTACTTTTCGGTCAGGAGGTCATCGGTCTCGGCAATTCGCTCGACCAGTTCCTCCCGACGGGCCAGGAACTCCTCCCGATAGTCCGGCGGGATCGGCCGTACCTCTGGGTTGGCCCCCAGTTCATCGGTGTAGTAGAGGGCCATTCCCTGAAGGAGGTCGATGATCCCGCAGAACGAGTCCTCGGCGCCGATAGGGATCTGCACCGCCAGGGGTCGGGCTTGCAGGCGGGTGCGAATGGACTCCAGAGCCTGCCAGAAGTCCGCCCCGACGCGATCCATTTTGTTAATAAAGCAGATCCGCGGAACCCGATAACGGTCCGCCTGGCGCCAAACCGTCTCCGACTGCGGTTCGACGCCAGCCATCGCATCAAAAACCACCACACCCCCATCGAGCACGCGCAGACTCCGCTCCACTTCGGCGGTAAAGTCCACATGGCCGGGCGTATCAATGATGTTGATCTGATGGCCCCGCCAGAAACAGGTGATCGCCGCGGCGGTGATGGTCACCCCCCGTTCCCGTTCCTGTTCCATCCAGTCGGTCACGGTGGTGCCATCGTCCACGTTGCCCATCCGGTGGATGCGCCCGGTGTAGTAAAGGATGCGCTCCGTAGTCGTGGTCTTGCCCGCGTCGATGTGGGCGATGATGCCGATATTGCGTATCTGTTGTAAAGGTATGGCTCTGGGCATCGCTTCGTCCGCTCTTCACACCCTCGAGGGCCTGCCCGGTATCGGCCGGCAGGTAGAACGCCCTGACGAGGGAGTTCGGAGCGAACGGGCGTTCCCCTACCAGCGATAGTGGGCGAAGGCCTTGTTGGCTTCCGCCATCCGATGGGTATCCTCGCGCCGCTTCACGGCCACTCCAGTATTGTTGGCGGCATCCATGATCTCGGCCGCCAGTCGTTCGGACATCGGCCGGCCGGTGCGCGCCCGCGCCGCAGCCAGAATCCAACGCATGGCCAGGGAAATGCGCCGTTGGGCCGGCACTTCGATCGGCACCTGGTAGGTAGCGCCGCCGACCCGGCGGGGACGCACCTCCACCACCGGCGAAGCGTTACGCATTGCCTGTTCAAAGACCTCGACCGGGTCGCGTTTCATCTTCTGGGCGATGATGTCAAACGCCTCATAGACGATGCGCTCGGCCAGGCTCTTTTTCCCTCGCTGCATCATCTTGTTGATGAACGCCCCTACCAGCAGGTTCTGGTACTTGGCATCCGGCAATGGCTCACGCCGGGAATATCTTGGTCGTCTCGGCATCTTCTTTCCTCACCCAACGGCGATGACCGCCCCCACGGGCAACCCAGCAAGTTGCCCCTACGCGCCCTTGCGCCTGGGCGCCTTGGAGCCGTACTTGGAACGGCCCTTCATCCGGCCTTCGACGCCCTGCGCATCCAGCGTCCCCCGCACAATGTGGTAGCGCACCCCCGGCAAGTCCTTGACCCGTCCGCCGCGCACCAGGACCACCGAGTGCTCCTGAAGGTTGTGGCCCTCGCCTGGGATATAGGCCGTGACCTCGATCCCGTTGGTCAGGCGCACCCGGGCGATCTTGCGCAGCGCCGAGTTCGGTTTCTTCGGCGTCATCGTGCGCACCTGGACGCAAACCCCGCGCTTCTGCGGATTGCCCGGCGTGCGCACGGTCTTGTTGCGGAGGGCGTTGTAGTGGAAGCGCAACGCCGGCGCCTTGGCCTTTTTCCGTATCGGCTTTCGCCCCTTGCGTACCAGTTGATTGATCGTCGGCACCGTCTTCTCCTGAACTCCAAGCCCCATGGGCTTTCAAAGACAATACTAAGTAGGTAGTTTAGCACAATTCAGCCATATTGTCAAATTGACCAAAAACCGAACCTTTCATCTGGGGGAACTCCCAGACAAAGGGGCATTATAACACGAAAGCCGTCCCTGTCAAATCGGAAAGAGCGAGGTAGGCAACGCCTTTGGCGCTCACGTTTCAGCGTGGAGTTTTTCCCGCAGGGCCAACACTTCCCGTCGCAGGCGGGCATCTATCTCGATGGTCTGGGCTACCTTTTCGCAGCCGTAGAGCACAGTGGTGTGGTCGCGGCCTCCCAGTTCCTGGCCGATCTCGGCCAGCGGTGTGCCGATTTCCTCGCGGATCAGGTACATGGCGATCTGGCGAGGGACGGCGACCTCCCGATTGCGGCTTTTCCCCCGCAGGTCTTCCGGGCTGAGGCCATAGTGCCGGGCCACCGTTTCGATCACCTGGATGGGCATGAGTTCCCGGCGATGGGGCCGGAAAAAGATCTCGGCCAGTGCCTCCTGGGCCAGCGGCACGGTGATCGGCAGGCCGTTCAGTTCGGCGTAGGCGAGGAGGCGATTGAGGCAGCCCACCAGTTCGCGGATGTTGCGCTGCACCCGCTGGGCCAGGAACTCGACCACATCCTCCGGAAGGGAGACACCGCGTTCCTCGGCCCGTGTGCGCAAGATAGCCACGCGGGTCTCCAGGTCGGGCGGCTGAATGTCCACGATCAGGCCGCCCTCGAAGCGGGAACGCAGCCGTTCCTCCAAGGTCAGGATGGCCCGGGGGGAGCGATCGCTGGTGAGGACGATCTGTTTACAGGCTGCGTGCAGGGTGTTGAAGGTATGGAAGAACTCCTCCTGAGTACTCTCTTTGCCGGCGATGAACTGGATATCATCAATAAGGAGGATGTCGTTGTGGCGGTAGCGGCGACGGAAGTCCTCCGTTTCCTGGCGGCGGATGGCGTTGATGAGTTCGTTGGTAAAGGTCTCCGAGGAGACGTAGAGCACACGCAGATCCGGGTTCCGCTGCAGGGCATAGTGGCCGACGGCGTGGAGGAGGTGGGTTTTGCCCAATCCGACGCCGCCGTAGATGAAGAGGGGATTATAGGCGTAGGCCGGCCGTTCGGCGACGGCCATAGCGGCGGCATGGGCCATACGGTTGCTGCTGCCCACGACAAAGGTGGAGAAGGTGTAGTCGGGGTTCAGGCCGCCGGGAAGGGGCATGGGCATGGTCCCCGGCGTTGGGGCTTTTTTCTCCGCCTCCGGGCGAGGGAGGCCGGCCGGTTTCCGACGGGCAGGAGTCCCCACACCAGCGGCAGAGGCGACCTGCCGTTCGCCCGTGTTGCTGGTCACTACCACCCGCACCTGCACGGTGTAGCCGAGGACGTTGGAGAGGGCCCGGCGAATCGAGTCGCCTGCCCGCCGCTCCAGCCACTGCTTAGCGAAGGAGTTGGGCGTGCCCACCACCACCAGGCCGTCCTCGAAGGCTACGATCGAGGTGCCCTGGAACCAGGTCTCGAAATCGGAACGGGAAAGGCGGAGTTGTAGATCGCCCAAAACCGCCTGCCAGACCTGTCGTGCGTTCAAAGAGACCTCCTGAGATGTTGAATGCCGTTACCCAGGCCTGGCCGAAATTCAGCCATGTGCTTTGTTATCATAGCACCTTTTCCTTGTTCTTTCAAGCGGATTTAGGCCTTTTTGTATAACAATTTTTTATACCTAAGCGGGTTTTTCTGCGCAATTTTTTATACAAAAAGGTCTGCCAAGCCCCCGTTGTGGAAAAGTGCTTTCCCCTGGGAAAAAGGCTGTGGGTAAAACAGGCTGGCGGGTTGGAAAATAGGAGATAAGGGCAAATTATTGCCTTCCCATGCGCTTATCTCCCGATTTTCCTCCCGGGAACAGTGGATGGCTTGTGGAGCGGCTGTGGATAACCGCTATTTCTGGGAACGTTTCCGCTCCAGGTCCCGGTAGATGGCCAAGTACTCGGCGATGCGCTCCCGTTCCTTCTCCTGTTCCCGCTGGCGGGCCTGCTCCTGGCGACGGTAGATCTCGCGCTGGACTTCGTCGGGACGGGGAACGCGGGAGAAAGTAAAGTCCTCCGCTCCGGCCGTCTGGATGCGCACGTCGCCAAAGTTCAAAATCCAGCCCAGCATCCCCGGCTTTTGGAAAGAAATGTTCTGGATGCGGCTGAGTTCGCCCGTGCGGCGCTCCTCGCCGAAAATTCCCCAAGGGGTGCGGTAGATGTCGTGCAACTGGGTCGGCGTCAGCGTATAGATGTCCCCCTTCCAAAGCTGGTAGCGCCAGACGATCGCGCCTAGAAACGGCAGGATGAGTACGGCGGAGATGGTGTAAACCCAGCCGGGAATAGGAACCGGCAGAACCGGCAGTACGAAGAAACTTGCTACAGCCAGAACCAGGAGCAAGGTGGGGGCGACCAGGCGGCGGACGAGGAAGAACCAGTGCTTGTGCCAGGTGATGTTTTCACCCTCGATGAGAGGATTAGGAGGAATGAGAAACCAACGCTGCCTGGGCGGGGCTTCCTTCCGGGCCGGTGGCGCTGCAGGTTCCTCTCCATAAAGGCGGCGACGCAGAGTCTGTTCGATAAGTTGGCGGGAGATTTCGGCGCGGAGTTGTTCCAGACGGGACATGATGTCCCGCTGCGCTTCCTGCGGATGGGGAATCGGACCGAAGGAGATGTCCATCTGCCGGGCGGCGGTCTCGATGAGGAGGTAGCCGTAACGGAGCATAGAAGCCAGCAAGCCCTTGGTCGAGGAGCGCACGTTTTGTACGTTACTCAGCAGGGCCTCGCGCACGGAGAGGGAAAAGAGGATGGTTTGCTCGACGCGGATGAGGCGCTGGTCGGTCACAATGAGAGCGTCGTTGCGCCAGTCAGTGTAGCCGTAATAATAGAGTAAGGAGACACCGGCCAAATAGAGAAGGGCGAGGAGGACGATTCCCCAGTTCAAACCCTGAAAGGCGTTATTCGCCATCCAGACCAGAAGGATGACGACCGGCAGGAAAAGGAACAGAAAGAGGGCACTCCAGCGTAGGAGGACGATCCAGTGGCGGGTATAGACTTTCAGGGGGATCTCGTTGGAGGCCAGCCGGAAGCCAAAGCGCTGCTGAACATTCTCGGTGGTCAGGGCAGGTTTCGCCATTCTTCTCCTCCCTCGGCCCACACCGCTGCCGGGATGAGCGTCACCCGGGCCGGCCGGCCGGCGCGGTCCACCTCCACAGCCACCACATCCACACGCCAGGAGACGTCTTCCAGCCCGTGGGCCTGGAGGTAGGCCTCCGCCAGGTGCAGGAGACGCCGCTGCTTGTCCGGCGTTATCGACTCCTCGGCGCTGCCGCAGGGGTCTCCGCGCCGGCTGCGCACCTCGATAAAGACCCAATCCCCGCCCTGCCGGCCTACCAGGTCAAGTTCGCCCTGCCGGCAGCGCCAGTTGCGCTCCACGATTTCATAACCCTGCCGCCGCAGGAAAGCCTCGGCCACCGCCTCGCCGAAACGCCCCAGCCGGTGTCGGCCGGCCCTGCTTGCGGGATTTCCTCGATCGCTTCCCGAACCGCCGGCCATGGCCATCCTCCTACTCCGGAGTATTATACCACACTCTTAAAACCGCAGCGGCAGGCGCAGGCGGCGGAGGAGGATGCCCAGGATGCCGGAACGGATGCGGCCAGCCTGGACCCGCGCTCCGGGAGAACGGTTGCCGTAAACTTCATAGTGGACGATCTCGGCCAGTTCCTTGCGTGGCGGCGGGGGAGGATTCTCGGCCGGAAAGCCCACGGAGAGCAGCCCGATCACCTCCATATGCTCCGGCAACCGGAGGATGTCGGCGATGGCCTTCCGATCCAGCCCGCCGACCCAGCATGTCCCCAGCCCCAACGCGGCGGCCTGGAGCATCATCTGACAGCCGGCCAGAGCCACGTCTTCGTGCAGAAACTGCCGGTAGATGGCGTTGCGGGCATCCCCGCAGAGGACGATCAGGAGGGGGGCATCCCCCACGTGGGCCCAGCGGACAAAATAGTAGGCGGCGTTCTGGGCCACCTGGCGGCGAATCCCTGGGTCACGAACGACGACAAAGGCCCAGGGCTGGCGGTTGCTGGCCGAGGGGGCCCAGCGGCCAGCCTCCAGCACCTGCTGTAACATTTCCTCCGGCACCACATCCGGCCGGTAGCGGCGGATGCTGCGCCGGCCCCGGAGGAGGTCCAGAAGGGCCTCGGGGGAAACGGGGGTCATGCCTCCCCTCCTTTCCGCCCATCCCGGTCGCCCCTGCAGAAAGATCGTCTCCTCGGCGTCATAGCACCCCTCCCTCCAGTCCATCCCGGAGGCGAAGGAGCAGCCGGCCCAGTTCCTCCTGTTCGGAAGCCTCCAGGCAGAACCAGGGGGCAAAGAAGTGGCGATCGGTGTCGGCCTCGACCTGCTCACGGAAGGCGCGGCCGGCCACGGTCAAGCGGGGTGCCTCGTCCGGCCCCTCCAACCAGCCGCGGGAGCGCAGTTCGGCCAACGCCTCGGCATAGACCTGAGGGGAATGGCCGCGATGGGCCAGGCGGGCACAAAGCGTCTCCAGCGAATCGGCCTGGCCGCGCCAGAGGAGGGTAAGCGCCTCCAAGGCCGGGGCACTCACGCCGGAGGGACGCCAGGTGGCCAGGTGGGCATCGTCGCGGTAGGCATTCAGACAGGAAAGGGCTTGTTCGATGTAGGGAAGTGGAGGCGTCTCCGGAGGCATGAGTTTCCAGGACAGGCGGATGGACCAAGGTTCGGGTGGGGGAGGAGTCTCCAGGGCCGCCCGGACCAGCCGGCCGAGCAGTTCGGCCAATCGGGAACCGTCGGCCGGCGAAAGGGGATCGGCCTGGGCTATCCGGGCCCGCATCTCCTCGACGGCGCGGAGGAGCATCTGCCGGGCCGCTTCGGTGAGGCGGTATTCCCCGTCCCCCACCTCGACAAGGCAACCCTTTTCCGTCAGCGCCTTCAGCCAGGTTTCGTAGAGGGCTGCAGCGGTGTACGGGATGCGTACCTGGAGGCGCTCTGGGCCGGTGGTCTCCGGTTCAAAGACGAGGGCGGCCAGCAAAACTCCCCAGGCGAAGCCGTATTCCGCGCTCAGACGGTCTACCACCGGCTGGTAACGGGGGTAGATGGCCTCCCAGGCTTCCCGAGCCCGTTGCCAGAGGACTTGCACGTCCACCGCTTCACCCCCTTTCATAGCGTACCAGTTCGGAAAGTTCCTTACGTTTCTTCGGCTTGGGAGAATCGGCCGGATAGCCCAGCGGGGTGAAGACGACCGGTTCCACCTCCGGGGGCAGCCCCAGTACCTCCCGCGCCGCCACGGGGTCGAAGGCGGCCACCCAGCAGGTGCCCAACCCCAGTGCCGTCGCCGCCAGGATAATATGGTCCATGACGATGGCCGCGTCTACGTCGGCATAGTTCTTGCCGTCCTTCCGCGTCCAGGCCTTCTGGGGAAAGGTGCAAACTCCCAGGACGAGCGGGGCCTGGGTAAACCAGGAGGCGCCGTAGATACGGCCGAGTTCTTCCTCCCGGCCGGCCGTGGGGATGACAAGGATCTGGAAGGCCTGCCGGTTGGCCGCCGTGGGAGCCAGCCGGGCCGCCTCCAGGACACGGCGGAGTTTTTCCTCTTCCACCGGATCGCTCCGGTAAGCCCGCACACTGTAGCGTCTGGAAATTGCCTCGAAGAGATCCATGCCTGCCTCCTTTTGTGAAGGGCGAGTTCAGAACCCGCCCGCAAGGGGCGGAGTCAGGACCCGCCCCCGCTCATTGTACCATCTTTGCCATAAGACATCAACGTTGACATCAGCCCTTTTCTTGGTATAATGAAGGTAAAAATATTTCACCCATAGGTAATAACCAACGAAAGGAGGTGATGGCTATCGCCCGAAAGAGTTTTTCGACCGAGGGCCTGACCCTCGGGCCAATGAGTTCCGGGAAAGTCCGCTTTCCGTAGAACAGGAGCGACTTTTCCGGAGAGAGTCCAAGGAGGGTTGTTCCGATGGAAGTCACCCGTCTGTACAGTCTTCTGGTTGTGTTCCTCCTTGCCGCCGTCCTCGGCGCCTGCGTTCCACCGCCGGCGGCTCCCACCCAGGTTCCTCCTACGGCAGTTCCTCCGACCGCCACTCCGGTTCCCACGCCTAAGAAGGTAATCTTTATCTGGACCCAGGAGTTCGATACCCTGAACCCCCTCTACACCAATATGTGGTTTGCCTCGATCACCTTCCAGATCTGGAACTGCTGGGCCTGGGACTTTGACGATGGGCTGAATCCCCATCCCGTGTTGGTGAAGGAGATGCCCTCGGAGGAGAACGGCGGCATCTCCGCCGACGGCAAGACGATCACCCTGAAACTGCGGGAGGACATCGTCTGGTCGGACGGCACGCCGATCACTTCCGAGGACTTTATCTTCACCCACAAGATGGTGCTCGACCCGAAGAACGCCGTAGCCACGACCTATCCGCATGACCTCTTTGAGGTTGAGGCGCCGGATGCCCGCACCGTGGTAATGAAGTTTCAGGAGCCCTTTGCCGCCTGGCAGGGAACCCTCTGGCACGGGCTGCTTCCCAAGCACATCCTGGAACCGGTCTACCAGAGGGACGACACGCTCGACAACGCCGAGTGGAACCGCAACCCAACGGTGGGCTGCGGCCCCTTTACCTTCGCCGAGTGGAAGTCGGCCAACTACGCCCGATTTGTGGCCAACGAAAAGTACTGGCTGGGCCGGCCCAAGATCGACGAGATCACCATCCGCTTCGTCCCCGATGACGCCTCCCAGATCGCCGCCCTGAAAGCCGGCGAGGGTGACCTGGGCACCTTTATCGCCTACACCGACATCCCCGACCTGCAGAAGGCCAACGTCCGGATGGTTACCGCCTTCTCCGGCTATAACGAGGGCATCTACTTCTATCTACACCCGGAAAAAGGCCATCCGGCCTTGCAGGACGTCCGTGTCCGCCAGGCCATCGCCCTAGCCACCGACCGGGCCTCGCTCGTCCAGGACCTCCTCCTGGGCCTGACCAAGCCGGCCTCCACCGACTACGATAACACCCCCTGGGTGGATCCGACCATCCAACCCTGGCCCTACGACCCCGAACGGGCCAAGGCCCTGCTGGACGAGGCCGGCTGGAAGGACACCGACGGCGACGGCGTCCGCGACAAGGATGGGGTGAAACTGGAACTCGATTACGGCACCACCACCCGCGAAGTGCGTCGCTCCACCCAGGCCGTCTTCCAGCAACAACTGGCCGCCGTCGGCATCAAGGTGAACCTGCTCAACTATGAGCCGGACCTCTACTTCGCCGGCTTCGGGCAGGGCGGCCCGTGTGCCACCGGGCAACTGGACATGTTCGAATACTCCACCGTCGCCGCCGGCTTCCCCGATCCCGATACCTCCGAGTGGTACTGCGACCAGGTTCCCAGCGAGGAAACGCCCGAGGGGTCGAACTGGCAGGCCGTCTGCGATCCTGAACTGGAGAGCCTCCTGAAACTCCAGACCACCCAGGTAGATTTCAAGGAGCGCCAGCAGACCTGGTGGAAGATCACCCGCATGATCTATGACAAGGTCTACTGGCTGGGCCTCTGGCAAGACCCGGACATCTGGGCCGTGGGACCTCGCCTGAAGAACGTCCGGCTTTCGGGGGCCACGCCCTTCTTCAACATCCTGGAGTGGGACGTCGAGTAGGGGCGAGGTCTCCCCGCCCTGGGGCATGGCCGGGAGGGGAGTCCTCTCCCGGCCATGCCCGGTGAGTTGGGATATGGGCCGTTATATTATCCGGAGGCTCCTGCAAGCCGTTCCGCAACTCTTTATCATCAGCATCATCATCTTTGCCCTCCTCTATACCACGGTGGACCCCATCGCTGCTATGACGGGCGACCGGGGCAAGCCCCGCCCGGAGACGCGCAAACGACTGGAACGCAAGTACGGCCTGGACCAGCCCTGGTTCGTCCAGTACATCTACTGGCTGGTCGGCAACGACTGGCTGATGCTGGACCTCGACTTCGACGGCATTCCGGAGACCCCCGGCCCCCGCAAGGGCATCCTGCGCGGCGATTTCGGCCTCTCCGTTCGGGGGCCGCGGCCGGCCCTGGAGCCCATCGGCGAAGCGCTGCCCAACACCCTGCTCCTCATGGGTACGGCCGAGGCGGCGATCCTAGGACTCGCACTCCTCATCGGCGTCTATTCGGCGCTGCGCCAGTACTCGATCTTTGACCATTTTGTGACCGCCTTCTCCTTTATCGGCTACTCCATGCCCATCTTCTTCATCGCCCTTTTCTCCCTGTACATCTTTTCCGTGCTCCTCCGCCTTTTGCCCTCGCCGGCCCGTCCGCTGCGCACGACGGAGGACTTTGCCCTGGCCCTTATCCTGCCTGCCCTTAGCATTTCCTTCAGCAGCCTGGCCGGCTACAGCCGCTACGTACGCAGCGCCATGCTGGAGGTATTGAACCAGGATTATATCCGCACCGCCCGTTCCAAGGGCCTGCCCCGCCCGATGATCACCTTTGTCCACGCCCTCAAAAACGCCTCTCTGCCGCTGGTTACCCTGGTGGGCCTGGACCTGCCCATGCTCCTGGGAGGGGCGGTGGTTACGGAAACGATCTTTGCCTGGCCCGGCATGGGACAACTCTTCATCAGGAGTCTGGGCGAGGATCCGGCCGTGGTCATGGCCATTCTGATGCTGATTGCCGTAGCCGTGGTTATCTTCCAACTCCTCACCGACCTGACCTATGCCTGGCTGGACCCCCGGATTCGCTACCGTTAGGAGGCTACGCATCGATGGACACGGTAGAAACCCAGAGGCCGGCCCTGCTCCGCACCACCGACGAACTGGAGGCGCCACCGCTTTCCCTGACCAGCCTGGCCTGGAAGCGTTTTCGGCGGCACAAGATGGCCCTCTTCGGCAGCGCCATGCTGATCTTCCTTTTCCTCTACTCCTTCGGCGGCATGGCCTTTTTCTCCGAAGCCTACGCCAACCATAACGACCTCTCCATCCTGCTCCGCCCCCCCTCGGCGGAGCACCCCTTTGGCACCGACCAGATCGGGCGGGACATCCTGGCCCGCACGATCTACGGAGGCCAGATTTCGCTCCTCATCGGCATTACCGCCATGCTGGTGGAAACGGTGATCGGCATCCTGGTCGGGGCCATCGCCGGATACTTCGGAGGGCTTCTCGACAGCATCCTGATGCGCTTCACCGAGGCCCTGCTGACCGTTCCCCAGATTTTACTTCTCCTGGTGATCGCCAAGTTTTTCACCGATCCCAGCCGCCGGATCCCCGACCTCAACCTCCTGGGCCGCACCCTGAGTGGGAGCGTGGTGATTATTGTCGTCATCATCGGCCTGACCAGTTGGATGTACCTGGCGCGTATCGTCCGCGCCCAGTTCCTCTCGCTGAAGGAGCAGGAGTTTGTGCTGGCCGCCCGGGCCACCGGTACGCCGCGCTGGCAGATCATCTTCCGACATATCCTCCCCAACTGCATCGCCCCGATCACCGTCTCGGCCACGCTGGCAGTGGGGAACGCCATCCTGACCGAGGCCTACATCAGTTTCCTGGGGTTGGGCGTCCAGGAGCCGACGGCCACCTGGGGCAGCATGCTTCAGCGGGCCATGGCTTTTCATATTATGGAGAATGCGCCCTGGATGTGGTTCTTCCCCAGCCTGTTCATCCTCCTTACCGTGCTGAGCATCAACTTTGTCGGCGATGGCCTGCGCGATGCCCTGGACCCGCGCAGCCGGGCGGTGTAACGTGCAAGTCCTCCTGGAGCAGAAAGCGACCGTCCTGCGGGTCTCCGACCTGCGTACCCGGTTTCACACCCCCGAAGGCATCGTATATGCGGTCAACGGTGTCTCCTTCGACCTCAGAGAAGGCGAGACGCTGGCCATCGTCGGCGAAAGCGGCTGTGGGAAATCGGTGACGGTGCTTTCGATCCTGAGACTCATCCCCATTCCCCCCGGCGAAATCTCCGGCCGGGCGCTCTACATGGACGGGTTGGACCTGCTCCAGTTGTCGGAGCCGGAACTGGAGCAGATTCGGGGAAAAGAGATCTCCATGGTCTTCCAGGAACCGATGACCGCCCTGAACCCAGTGCTGACCATCGGCCGGCAGATCACCGAGACGCTGCGGGTACACCTGGGAATGAGGCAGAAGGAAGCCGAGGAACGGGCCGTATCCCTTCTGGAAGCCGTGGGCATCCCCGATCCGGCCCGCCGGCTGGGGGATTACCCGCACCAGTTTTCCGGCGGGATGCGCCAGCGGGCTATGATTGCCATGGCCCTGGCCTGTAACCCCACCCTCCTTATCGCCGACGAACCCACCACCGCCCTGGACGTCACCATCCAGGCCCAGATCGTGGACCTGATGTTGCAACTGCGGGAAAAGATGGGCATGACGATCATCTGGATCACCCACGACCTGGGGGTAGTGGCCCGGCTGGCGGATCGAGTGCTGGTCATGTATGCCGGTTTTATTGTAGAGGAAGCCGGAATTTACGACCTCTACGACGATCCCCGTCACCCTTACACCCTGGCCCTGCTGGGGGCACTGCCCCGGGTGGACCGCCGCCGGGAGGAGCGCTTAAAATCCATACCGGGGGCTCCGCCCAGCCTGCTGGTAGAGCCGCTGGGTTGTCCCTTTGCCCGGCGTTGCGAACTGGTCCGGGAAATATGTCTTCAGGAGAATCCGTCCCTGCAGGCAGTTGCGCCCAACCACAGGGTAGCCTGCTGGATGGCCACGCGAAGCGGAGAAGGGCGATGAGCGAGGCGCCGGTGCTGGTGTGGGTGGAGCATCTGGTCAAACACTTTCCCATCACCCGGGGAATCATCGTTCAGCGCACCATCGGTGCGGTGCGGGCGGTGGACGACATTTCTTTCGAGATCCGGCGGGGGGAGACGCTGGGACTGGTGGGGGAGAGCGGCTGCGGCAAGACCACGGCCGGCCGTACCATCCTGGGCCTCTACCCGGCCACCTCCGGCGACGTCTACATTGACGGGCTGAACGTCCAGAAGGCCCGCGGCCACGACCTTATGCTGATCCGCCGCAAGGCTCAGATGATCTTCCAGGACCCCTTCGGCTCGCTCAACCCGCGCTGGACGGTGAACGCCATCGTCGGCGAGCCGTTGCGGGTCCATCGCCTTTGCCGGGGAGCCCAGGAGCGTTCCGAACTGGTCAAGGAACTCCTGACCCTGGTGGGCCTGAGTCCCCGCCTGATCAACCGCTTCCCTCACGAGTTCTCCGGCGGGCAGCGCCAGAGAATCGGCATCGCCCGTGCCCTGGCTTCCAACCCCGAGTTCATCGTCTGCGACGAGCCGATCTCCGCCCTGGACGTCTCCATCCAGGCCCAGGTGGTGAACCTGCTGGAGGACCTTCAGGACCGCTTCTGCCTGACCTACCTCTTCATCGCCCACGACCTGAGCATGGTGCGCCACATCTGCGACCGGGTGGCGGTGATGTATGTGGGAAAACTGGTGGAACTGGCGGAGAAGGACGAACTCTACGACCATCCCCTGCATCCCTACACCC
>JASFBA010000054.1:0-3954 GCA_036172265.1 Chloroflexia bacterium | reverse complement strand
ACGGTGAAGATGCCGCTGCGGTTCTGGTGGCCGGGGAAGAAGGCGGTGTAGAGGTAGCGGCCTGGGGGGAGGGAGACCTCCCAGGGGGTAACTCCCTCCCATCGGGAGGTGCCGCCGGCGAGGAGGACCTTCACCCCCTCGGTGGGGGAGAGCGAGACCACCTGGACGGTCGTCCGGGTCTCCCCGCACCCCAGGAGCCAAAGCCCCAGGAACAAGAGCACCCCGACCCAGAAGTTCCGGATACTTTGCCTCTTTATCTCACACCTCCGTGTTACGCCGGCTGTTGGAAAGCGCCGCGACCCTTTCGTTTGTTCCCATTTCGTCCCCTGTACCATATCCCTCAACCGGCCCCGGGACGTGTTGCTCCCCTACTTTCCTCCCCACATTTGCACCACGGTAAAGAGGAAGGGGGCGATCATCACCACGATCATCGTCGGTAGAAGCAGGGGTATGGTCACGCCCAGAAGGCGCAGGGGCAACACCTTGGCCTGTTCCATCAGGTAGGTGGCCTTGCGCTGATAGGCGCGCTCCAGGTACGCCTCCAGGAGGGCGGTGATGTCTCCCCCTTCCTCTTCGGCCTGCTCCAGGAGGTGGAAGAGGTCCACCAGAAGCGGATCGCCCAGGTCTCCGGCCATCCTCTGGAGCGCCGGGTATTTGCTTTCGGCCAGACGGGCCTGCCGCAGCGTCCCCCGGAGCGCTTCGACCAGAAAGTCGTCCGGTTTCCCCATCCGGACGGCAAAGTCCAGTGCCTCCAGAATCCGGCCTCGAACCCCATACCCCACCAGGAAGTTCCCCAGAAAATCGGGCAGGTCTCGTAGAAGCGCCTTCCGCCGGCCCTGCCGACGTTGCATCTCCTCTAACGCCTCCACCCGCCCGCGCAGACTCTTCCAGGCCTGCTGGGGCGTGATCCGGTAGATGGCGGCGATCAGCACTCCGCCGGCAAAGAGGATAAGGAAAAGAGGTGAAGCGTCCATCTCTACCTCCTAATCCCATCGAATCTGCCCAAGCATCAGCCGGCTCACCGCGACCACCAGCGCTTCCACCAGGAAGACGGCCACCACGATGGCCCGGCCGGGCAGCGTGCCGAAGTAAAAGTTCAGGACGGAGACCTCGCTTCCCAGAACGTTCCCTACGATGGCCGAAAGCACGGCAAAGGCGGGGATCAGGAAAAGGACAACCGTTTGGGAAGTTTGCCCGTAGCGGCTCTCCACCCGCACCGTGCGGCGCACCCGTTCGCCCTGATCGAGCCGCTCCAGCAGGATACGCAGGGCTCGCCGCTGAGCTGAAACGTCCAGTGCCTCGCGGTAGATAAGGGCGAGGAGTTCCAGAAGGGCCCGCAGCCCTTTGTGCACGGCCGAGCCGGCCGCCTGTGAAAGTCGTTCCCCCAACTCGGCCTGGCCGCGCATCACCAGTTCCAGGAAGGCTAGTTCCTCCCGCAAGGGTGGCTCCAAGGTATGGTAGTAACGGCGCAAGAGGGTAAAGACCGTCCCGCTGCCCACTCCCTGCCCGGCCAGGCCGGCCGAAAGGGCCTGGGTGAGCCCCTGCACCTGCTCCGAAAGGCGCTCCATCCGCTTCCGGGCCATCCGGGCGGCCACTTCCTGCCCCACTCCCAACGCCAGGAAGGGCGATACCAGGAGACCCAGCGGACCCAACGCCAGGAGCAAAAATCCCCCGCCGATAAGCAAAGTCGTTCCCCCCGAAGCCAGCGCCGCGCTGGCCACGGCCGGGGCAGCTGCGGGGCCGACCAGCGAGACCATGGCCTGCTCCACCCGCCCCCGCCCCCAGCGCAACATCTGTCGCGGTTCCAGTTGGGGCATAAGAAGCCGCCAGGCCAGGAGAAGCCCGCCCAGAAGGAAAAGAGCCAGAGCCGGCCATCGGGCCGATAGCAGGGATACAGCGCCGTTGTGCCCGTACCATAATTGTTCCATCTTGCTCCTCCACCTACCCCGCCCGGCCGCCTTCGGTCAGGAGGAGGTCCAGGTAAAAGGCCGCCTCGGGATGGTCCGGCCGGCGGCGCAGGACGGCCCGGAACAGCCGTTCCGCCCCTTCCGGGTCATCTATCATCCGTTCCAGCGCCAGGGCCAGAAGTTCGCCTACTGCCAGATGTTCCTCTTGGGCCGTCCAGAGGAGATGTTCTGCCTCCTCGCTCACCTCCGGAAGTTGGGCGCGGGCGGCCTCTTCTACGAGCCGCTCCAGGCGAGCCAGGTCTCCCTGCCCGGCTGCCCGATGGGCCTCTTCTCGAAGCCGGCCGGCCCATTCCTCCCTTCCCTTTTCCTCCGCCTGTCTGCCGGCCCGAGCCTGCTCGAGAAGACGCCGTCCCTCTCCATCTTCTGGGGAAAGCGAGAGCGCTTCTGCCAACACCGCCTCCGCCTCCTCCCATTCCCCGTTGCGCACCATCGCCGCCGCCGAGGCAAGGAGACGTTCCACTTCCGCCTTCCGTTCGGCCTCCAGGCGGGCGGAAGCCGCTTCGGCTTCGACATAGGCGGCCTGCAGCGCTTGGAGGCGGGGGCAACTTTCGGCCAGGCGTTCCCAGACCACTTCCTCACCTGCGCCGGTCGGGCCTACCTGCCCCCGAAAAACCGGGTGCAGCCGCCAGCCCCCCTCCACCACCTCGACTTCGGTTATCTCCCGAACATAACGCTGGCCGCTCAGGGGGGATTGGTCCAGGAGCACCACCACATGCACCGAACGGGCCACCGCCTGGCGGAGTTCGGCCGGCGTGGCTCCCACAAAGAGGTCGCTGAAGCGGGCGGAGCGCGCCAGCCGGGTCATCCGGCGCAGGGCTTCCTCGACATCGTCGGTGTGGATGGTCGTTCCGCCACCCCGTACCCCGGCGGAGATGCCGTGGAGGATGGCCGCCGCCTCCGGCCCCTTGGTCTCACCCACGACCAGGCTGATCACTCCCATCTTCAGCGTGCGCATGGCCACCGCCTCCAGCGAGTTGGGCGAGTTCGGGTCGTCGGAGCCTTCCAGGAGCGTTACCAGCGGATGCACTCCCTCTTTACGAATCTCCGTACCCTGCTGGACGACGACGATGTGGGCCTGCGGTGGGAAGAGGGAAAGGAGCATCTCCAGGAAGGCCGTCTTGCCCACGCCGCTAGGGCCGGCCACCAGGAAAAAGGCTCGGGCCCGGGCCATCCGGCGCAGGTAAGCCCCGATTTCTTCGTTCAGCGTGCCGTAGGATAGGAGTGTCTCCAGGGAAAAGGGGATGCATGCCCGCCGCCGGATAAAGATCTGGGGAATTTCCTCGAAAGGCATCAGGATAAGGCGGGAGCCGTCGGCCAGTTGCACCTGGGCCACCGGTGCCTTGCGGCTGACGCCCTGTCCTCCCAGTTCAGCCAGGCGTATCGCCAGCCGGCGCACCTCCTCCTCCCCGCCGGGAAAATGCACCGAACGACACAGCCGCCGGCCGGCCCGTTCTACCAGAACCGTCCGGGGGTCGATCAGTTTGACCTCGGTAACCTCGGGGTCGGCCAAAAGCGGCTGCAGGGGGCCGAAGCCGGCCACTTCTCCGTAGAGGTAGGCGACCAGGCTTTCTCCACCCTGCGAAAGGAGGGCTACCTGGTTGCGCTCCAGCCAATCCCGGACGGCTCGTCGGACAACCCGCTCCCGTTGCACCGGTTCGGCCAAAGGATGGAGCACCTCGGCCGGCACGGCATCCAGGAGGTAGAGCCGGAGTTCTTCCAGAAGGGCGGTTGGGAGTTCCTGCCGCCACTTTCGGCTGCGGGCCTGCAGGAGGGCCGGCCCCAGCGCATCTTGGGGGCGCACTCCCAGAACGCGGGCGGTATACATCGGTCGTCCCATCACTTTCCCTCCAGCAAAAAGTCTACCAGCGCCTCCGCCTCCCGCAGGAGCGGCACCTTCCCCTCCCGCTGACACCGACGGATGGCCGACGAGTGCGGGATGAAGAAAAGGGGCAACTCCCCCAGCCCCAACTCCCGGAGGATGCGGCGG
>JASFBA010000053.1:0-14008 GCA_036172265.1 Chloroflexia bacterium | reverse complement strand
TAGGCCGCGGGCCAGAAGTTACAACACGGAGAGCCAGGAAATATAGGTCGGGATAGGGAGCTGTTCCTGTAAGGGGATGATCAGGTTGGCCCACTCGTTCAGCCCGGAGACCGAAGCCAGCCAGAAGGCCCAGGTGGCGGGCCATCCGCAGCCGGCTGTAGCGCCGTCGCTCCGGAGCCGTCGCCAGCCCCATCGAAAAGAAGGATAGCCCCCCGATGAAGTAGATGAGAGGACGGTTGGCCGTGAAGAAAAGGTTGATCGCTTCCAAATCTATTTCTCCTGAAGGTCTCGGCCGGCCGCCTCGGCCAGGAAGTCAGCCGCCCAGGATACTTCGGCTTCGTCTCTTCCCTCCACCATAATCCGCAGGAGCGGCTGGGTGCCGGAATAGCGCAGGAGGACGCGTCCTTTCCCCCCGAGACGCTCTTGGACCCGGACCTGCGCCTCCTTCAGTTCGGGAAGTGTCTCCAGCGGGGGTTTGCGCGGGGCCGGCACGTTGACAAGCACCTGGGGATATTTGCGTATCCCTACCGAAAGCGCTGAAAGCGGCCGACGGGTACGGACGGCCAGGCCCAGCACCTTGATCGCCGTGTAAAGCCCATCCCCGGCGGTGATGCCCTCGCCGAAGAGAAGCACGTGGCCGGAAGGCTCTCCGCCCAGGACAAAATCGCCTTCCAGCATCCGTCGGGCGATGTGCCGGTCGCCTACCGGGACGCGCTCCAGGCGGGCTCCCCAGGTCTCCAACGTGTGCTCCAGCCCCAGGTTCGTCATCACCGTGCCCACCACGGTGTTGTGACGCAACTGCCTCCGGGCCAGGAGGTCGCGGGCCAGGATGGCCAGCAGGTCGTCGCCGTCCAGGAGCGCGCCCCGTTCATCCACCACGAGGAGGCGGTCGCCGTCGCCATCCAGGGCCAGCCCGGCGTCGGCGTGCTCGCGCAGCACGGCCTCGCGCAGCCCCTGGGGATGCTCGCTTCCGCAACCGTCGTTGATGTTTTCGCCGTCGGGAGCGGCACCCATCACGATCACCTGGGCTCCCAAGCGGCGGAAGAGTTCCGGGGCCACCCGGTAGGCGGCTCCGTTCGCGCAGTCCACCACCAAACGCCAGTTCTCCAGCGGGCGTGGCCGGCCGGTCCGGGCGACCAGCGCTTCCAGGTAGACCTCCTCCGGCGAGACTTCCGCCGCCACCGGCCGTCCCACCGGCCGGAACGGCCCGGCCGGGATGCTCTGGTGGACACACCGCTCGATCTCTTCCTCCAGGGCATCGGGCAGTTTGAAGCCGCTGCCGGAGAAGAATTTGATCCCGTTGTCGGGGGCTGGGTTATGGGAAGCGGAAATGGCCACTCCCAAGCCGGCCCCCAGATGGCGGGCAAGGAGGGCCACGGCCGGTGTGGGCAGAACTCCCGCGAAGAGCACATCCACCCCCCGTTCCATCAGCCCGGCAGCGATGGCCGCCTCCAGCATCGGGCCGGAACGGCGGGTATCCCGGCCGATCAGGGCCAGCGGCGCATAGCCGGCCTCCCCCATCACTTCGGCTACGGCCTGTCCCACACGCACGACAAAGTCGGCCGTCAGCGGCCAGGCGGGCACCCGGCCCCGGATGCCGTCGGTGCCGAAGAGACGCCCCTCTTCAGCCATTCCGCACCTCCGCTTTCGTCAGGCCGGCCATTTCCCTCCCTGCTTCCAGGAGGGCCTGGACCTCCCCCACGCTTCCGGCCTCGGCATATAGCCGCAGGAGCGGCTCGGTCCCTGAGGGTCGGATGAGGAGCCAACTTCCATCGGAAAGGACGTACTTGTAGCCATGCTCGCCGAAAAGGTGTTGCACCGGCCGGCCCAGGAGTTCCCGGGGGGGATTCTTCTGCAGGCGTTCCAACACCTCCGGATAACATTCCTTGGCACAGGGCAGGTCCAGGCGGGCATAATCGTGTTCGCCCACCTGCTCCAAAAGGTAGGAGACCAGTTCGGAAGGAGTGCGTTCCAGCCGAACCATGAGGTCAAGCAGGAAAAGGGCGGCCAAAATGCCATCTCGTTCGGGGATATGTCCGCGAAAGCCAAAGCCGCCACTCTCTTCCCCACCGATGATGGCATCTTCCTCCACCATCTTGGCCCCGACGTATTTGAAGCCCACCGGCGTTTCGAAGACGGGCAAGTGGTAGCGGGCGGCTAGTTTTTCCACCATCGAGGTGGTGGAGATGCTTTTGACGATCGGACCGCGCCAGCCTCGCACTTCGAGGAGGTAAAGGGTAAGCAGGGCGAAGACGCGCAGGGCATCCACGTAGTGGCCCTTTTCATCCACCAGGCCGACCCGGTCGGCGTCGCCGTCCAGAGCCAGGCCCACGTCGGAGCCGCTATCGGGCACTACCGTGCAGAGTTTGGTCAGGTTGTGAGGCAACGGTTCGGGGTTGCGCATTCCCGGAAAGATCGGGTTGCGTTCGCCGTGAATCTCGACCACGCAGGTGCTCCCTCCCTGCAGAAGGGCCGGCAGGTATCCACAGCCGGCACCGTACATCGGGTCCACGATCACCGTCAGACCGGCCTGGCGGATGCGCTCCAGCGGGACCAGGCCGGCCAGTTGCTCCTGATAGGCAGGGAAGGGGTCGAAGAGGACAACACGCCCTGCCCGCTGGGCTGCCTCGAACGGCTCCCGCCGCACCGGAGAGCGATCCAAGAGGGCTTCGATTTCGGCGATCATCTCCGGTGGAGCAGAGGCAGCGTACTCCGACTTGACTTTGAAACCGTTGTACTGCGGCGGATTGTGGCTGGCCGTGATCACCACGCCCCCTGCTGCCCGGCGCACCAGGATGGCATAGGCCGCTGTAGGCGAGGGGCAGGCTTTGGGGCAGAAGAAAACGGGGATGCCGTTGCCGGCCATCACCTCGGCCGTCGCCGCGGCAAAGCCTTCGGAAGCGAAGCGGTGGTCGTAAGCAACGACCAACCCCCGCTGGGCTATCCCATGGGCCTGGAAATAATCGGCCAGGGCTTGGGCGACCCGACGGACGTTTTCGAAGGTAAAATCCTCGGCAATGATGGCACGCCAGCCATCGGTGCCGAAGTGGATGGGAGCGGGCATCGCCTGGCGTCCCGGATCGTCAAGGAGCAGAGCGAGTGGACGCTTCGACAGTTTCCCTGCTGCCGGCCCCGCAACCCCGTGGGCCGGCCTGGTTGAGCAGTGCCTCCAGTTCCTTCCCCTCCAGCGTCTCCACCTCCATCAGGCGCTGGGCAATTTGGTCCAGCACGTCGCGGTGCTCTTCCAGGAAGCGACGGGCTTGCTGGTAGGCCTCCTCGACGATACGGCGGACTTCTTCGTCGATCAGCCGGGCCGTATCGTCGCTATAGTCGCGCTGCTCTCCGATCTCGCGTCCTAGGAAAACGAGTTCGTCCTTCTGGCCATAGGCCACGGGACCAAGACCCTCGCTCATGCCAAACTCGGTCACCATACGTCGGGCCATCTTGGTGGCCTGCTCGATATCGTTTTCCGAGCCGGTGGTGACATCGCTGAGGACGAGTTGTTCGGCGGCATAGCCGCCCATGGCATAGGTGATGTCGGCCAGGAGTTTACGCCGGGACATGAGGTGGCGATCTTCGGTGGGCAGGGCCATGGTATAACCCAGGGCCATGCCCCGGGAGACCACGGAGATTTTATGTACCGGGTCGCACTCCGGGGTGAGGTGTGCGACCAGCGCGTGGCCGGCCTCGTGATAGGCAATGATGCACTTTTCCTCCTCGCTGATACGACGGCTCTTACGCTCGGGGCCGGCGATCACCTTCTCCGCCGCCTCCTCCAGGTCGGCCATGGTGATCTGGCGGCGGTTGCGCCGGGCCGCCAGGATCGCCGCCTCGTTGACCATGTTGGCCAGGTCGGCCCCGGAGAAACCGGGCGTCTGCCGGGCCAGTACCTCCAGATTCACGTCGGGTGCCAGGGGCTTGCCCCGGACGTGTACCTTGAGGATCTCCACCCGGCCGCGCATATCCGGCCGGTCCAGCACGACCCGCCGGTCGAATCGGCCGGGGCGGAGGAGGGCGGGGTCGAGGATATCCGGACGGTTGGTCGCCGCGATCACAATGACGTTGGTATTGGTATCAAAGCCATCCATCTCCACCAGAATCTGGTTGAGGGTCTGCTCGCGTTCGTCGTGGCTGCCGCCCAACCCGGTGCCACGCTGCCGGCCGACGGCGTCGATCTCGTCAATGAAGACGATGTCTGGCGCGTTCCGCTTGGCCTGGTCGAAGAGGTCGCGCACGCGGGAGGCTCCAACCCCCACAAACATCTCCACAAATTCGGAGCCGGAGATGGAGAAGAACGGCACCCCGGCCTCGCCGGCCACGGCCCGGGCCAGGAGCGTCTTCCCCGTCCCCGGAGGGCCCATGAGGAGCACGCCCCGGGGGATACGCGCCCCCAGAGAGGCAAACTTTTCCGGATACTTCAGGAATTCGACCACCTCGCTCAGTTCCTGCTTGGCCTCGTCCACCGCCGCCACGTCGGCAAAGGTGACCTTGGGTTTATCCCCGGTGAAGAGCCGGGCCCGGCTTTTGCCAAAGGAAAGGGCTTGGTTGTTCGTCCCTTGGGCCTGCCGTAAGAAGAAGAATAGGACGAAAAGGAAAATAAGGGGCATAATAAAGTAGCCCAGGGAACCCAGGAGCGAATTCCAGAAGGAAGGCGGCCGGACCTCGATCTCCGGCATCTGGTTCAGGGGAACGCCGGCCTCGCGCAGCAGGGAGACGATGCTCTCCTGCGACTCCTTGCGTGAGGTGACCAAGCGCCCGTCCTTGTACTCGATGTCCAGACGTTGCTCATCGTCACCAACGACGATGCGGGAAATCCTGCCCTCCTGGGCATCGGCCAGCACCTGGTTCAGCCGAACTTCCCGCTGCCCGCCCGGGTTCAACTGACTGAAGATCAGGGCGATGGCGGCGACGATGATAACGAGATAGATCAGACCACTCACCCAGCGACTGCCCATCAAAAACCAACCTCCGTCAAGTTCTATATCCATTATACCAGAAACCCTCTAAACTGCAACCGCTATCCCAGGCATTTTCGCACTTCTCTCAGCACTGCGTCGAGCATCCCTTCGGTCAGCCGGCCGGTGCGGGTATTCCGCTGGCTGGGGTGGTAGGTCGCCACAAGGAGCCGGCCGGCCCCCAGCGGATAGAGCCCAGCGTGGCGAAAGTCGTCTCCGGGAACCTCCCCGCCCCCCTCGCGCCAGGCCAGGAGAAAGCCCTCGAAGGCGACTCTCCCCAACGCCAGGACGACCCGCAGGTTGGGAAGAAGGGTCAGTTCACGCCGCAGGAAGGGCCGGCAGAGAGCCAGTTCTTCCGCTGTGGGGCGGTTTCCCGGCGGGGCACAGCGGCAGACGGCGGTGAGGAGGACATCCCGGAGTACCAGTCCGTCGCCGGGGCCCTCCGAACGGGGCTGGTTGGCCCATCCGGCTCGGTAGAGGGCCGCAACGAGGGTACGACCGGCTTCGTCGCCGCTGAACATGCGCCCGGTGCGGTTTCCCCCATGGGCCGCCGGTGCCAGCCCGACCACAAGCAGGTGGGCCTGTCGGTCGCCGAAGGCGGGAAGCGGCCGGCCCCAATACGGGAAATCGCGGTAGGCCCGACGACGCCGACGCGCTACTTCCTCCCGCCAGGAGACCAGGCGCACACAGCGCCGGCAGGAGACGATCTCGGCTTCCAGTCGCTCCCAGGAATCGGGCATCCCTACCCCCGGCCCAGCACCCGTTCCGGCGTCGCCGGGAGGCGGGTCACGCGCACTCCGGTGGCGGCATAGATGGCATTGGTGATGGCCGGGGCGGTGGGGATAGAAGTGATCTCCCCCACGCCTTTGGCCCCGAAGGGTCCCTCGTGGTGGTAGGCCTCCACCAGGATGGGGATAACTTCGGGGATGGAGGGGGCCCGGGGCACTCGATACCGGCGCAGGTCGGCGTTGCGCACCTGCCCTTCCTCCAGGATGAGTTCTTCGCCCAGGGCATAGCCCATCCCCATGACCACGCCCCCCTCCATCTGCCCGATGACCGCCTGCGGGTTGATGGCCCGGCCGACGTCGTGGGCAGCGATGACCTTGAGAACGCGCACATTCCCGCTCTGAAGGTCTACCTCCACCAGGGCCGCCTGGGTGGCGAAGCCGTAGGCGAAGTGGTCGTCGCCGGGTTCGCCCAGGGGCGTGGTCGGTGGGGGTGTATAGATGTGGGTGGCCACGGCCGGCCTTCCCTCCTGCCGGGCCAGGCGGGCCGCTTCGGCCAGGGTCATCCATCGCCCGTCGGGAGAAACGATCGTTCCCTCGATAAAGGCCAAACGATCCGGCGGACAGTCCAGCGCCTCGGAGGCCGCGCCAGCCAGGATAGCCCGCACTTCCTCCGCCGCCAAGCGCACGGCGTTGCCGGTGATAAAGGTCTGCCGGGAGGCGGTGGTGGCTCCGCCGTCGGGCGTGAGAAGGGTATCGCCGACGACCATCTCCACCTGCTCCAGCCTCGCCCCCAGCACCTCGGCAGCGATCTGGGCAGCAATGGCCACGACCCCCTGCCCAACCTCAGCCGCGCCGATCCTCACGGAGAGCCGTCCTTCTTCGGTGATGAGGACGGTCGCGCCGGCGCTATCGGGGATGCCCCCGCCTAGCCCGACGTTCTTCATGCAGCAGGCAAAGCCCCAGGCCCGTTTCTTCCCCGGTCCGGAGGGAATGAGCACCTCTTTCCCCAGAGCGCGCACAGTTTCCTCCACCCGGTCGATCGTCTCCAGGAAGCCGACGCTATCGCGCAGGAATTGGCCGGTAGCCGTGGTCGCGCCGAGCCTCAGGGCGTTGCGCCGGCGCAGTTCCAGGGGGGGCAGCCCCAGTTTTTCCGCCAGCATATCGAGCGCCGTTTCGATGGCAAAGGCGGCCTGGGGCACGCCGAAACCGCGCATGGCCCCGGAAGGCGGATTGTTGGTGTAGGCGGCGTAGCAGTCCACGGCGACGTTGGGGACGATGTACGGGCCGGCCGCGTGGGTCGCCGTGCGCGTCATCACCGCTTCCGAAAGCGAGGCATAGGCTCCGGCATCGCCGTAGATCTCCGCCTGCACAGCCGTCAGCCGGCCCTCCCGGGTGGCCCCGACCTTGAGGTGGATGGTGGTGGCATGGCGTTTGGGATGAACGCGGATCGATTCCTCCCGACTCAAAACGAGTTTCACCGGCCGGCCGGTCTTCCAGGCGGCCAAGGCAGCGTGAATCTGCACCGAGATGTCCTCTTTCCCACCAAAGGCCCCGCCCACGGTCGTCTGGACTACCCGCACTTTTTCCAGCGGAAGGTTGAGAGAAGCCGCCACCTGCTCGCGGTCGGCAAAGGGGATCTGAGATCCAACATAAATAATCACCCCCTCTCCTTGTCCCTCTGTCCCCCTGTCCCCTGGTGGGGGGAGGGCGGAAGGGACAGCCACCGCCGCTTCCGGCTCCAGGAAGGCGTGTTCGACGGTCGGCGTGTGGAACGTCCCCTCGACGATGACCTCGGCCTGGGCCAAGCCCTGGGACAGACCGCCTTTACGCACCCGGATGTGCTTGAGGAGGTTTCCGCCCTCGTGCACCTTAGGGGCACCTTCCGCCAGGGCCGCTTCGGGGGAAAAAACTCCGGGCAAGGCCTCGTACTCTACAGCGATGGCCGCCCGGGCTTCCTCGGCCTGGGCCGGTGTCTCGGCCACGACGAGGGCCAGGGCGTCGCCGACGTAACGCACCTTCTCTCCCCCTCCCACCAGCACCGGCCAGTCCTGGCGCAGGAGGCCATGGGTACGCCGGCCGGGGATGTCGTCGGCGGTGAGGACGGCCACCACCCCGGGCATCGTCCGGGCCTGCTCCACATCCAGCCGTATGATGCGGGCGTGGGGATGGGCGCTGCGCAGCACGGCGGCGTGTAGCATGCCCTCAAAGCGCAGATCGGCGGCATAGCGAGCCCGGCCGGTTACCTTGTCCCAGACGTCGGGCCGGGGAAGCGAGTGTCCCACGGCATAGAGCGGAGGAATCGGCGTAAGGACCCCGCGGTGTTGCGTCTCCAACTGGCCGGAGGCCTGGAGGACGGCCCGAACGATGCTGGAGTAGCCGGTGCAGCGGCAGAGGTTCGGCTCCAAGGCCATCAGGATCTCCTCCCGGCTGGGGCGAGGGTTCTGCTTCAGAAGCGCCAGAGCCGCCATAATCATCCCGGGCGTGCAAAAGCCGCACTGCACGGCCCCCTGCTCGATAAAGGCTTGCTGGAGAGGGTGGAGGCCCTCACCCCCCGGCCCAAGGGGGGAGGGGGTGAGGGCTTCGATGGTCAGCACCTGACGTCCTGCTGCCCGACGGGCCAGGTAGACGCAGGATCGCACGGCCTGGCCGTCCACCAGGACGGTGCAGGCTCCGCAATGTCCCTGCCCACAGCCGTTCTTGGTGCCGGTCAGGCCGAGTTCCTCGCGCAATACCTCCAGAAGGGTAGTACGCGGGCCGGCCCGCACTTCTCGTTCCACACCGTTGACCGTGAAGGTAATGGTCTCTTGTTCCATCCTTTCACCTGAAGATGTTGTCCAGGAACATCATCACCATAAAGCCGACGACGACGCCGAAGGTGCCTTCGCGTTGGTAACCTCGGCGGTGGGTCTCCGGGATGATCTCGTCGCTCACCACAAAGAGCATGGCGCCGGCGGCGAAGGAAAGGGCCGGTGGCAAAAGAGGCCGGGCCAGTTGTACGGCCAGCACGCCCAAGGCTCCGGCGACGGGTTCGGCCAGGCCGGAAAGGGTGGCATAGGCCAGGGCCCGGGGGCGGGAGTAGCCCTCCCGGAGGAGTGGCAGGGCTACGGCCAGCCCCTCGGGCATATTCTGCAGCCCGATGGCGATGGCCAGTACCAGGGCCTCGTCCAGCCGGCCGCTGCCGAAGCCGACACCCACGGCCAGCCCTTCGGGAAAGTTATGGAGGGTGATGGCCAGGATGAAAAGCCAGATACGCCGCAAGCGGGAAGAGGGGCCTTCAGGGCCGGCGATAAAGTGCAGGTGCGGGATTACTCGGTCCATCAAGGAGAGAAAGACGGCCCCCAGGAGGAGGCCGGCCAGGACGATGGTGATGCCCCAGGTCCCCCAGAGGCGGTTTCCGTCTTCCATGGCCGGAAGGAGAAGGCTGAAGGCCGTTGCCGCAAGCATGACACCGGCGGCAAAACCCAGCATGGCATCGAGCAGGCGCTCCGAAACACGGCGGGTCAGGAGCACCGGCAGGGCACCGAGCCCTGTCGCCAGCCCAGTGCCGAGGGCGGCTAGAATCCCCCAGAGGATGGTAGAGTCTGGCGTCATCTTTGGCTATACCGGTTCGGCAGAATCGCCGCACCCTTGACAACTGCACACCGAACTCCATCATACACCTGTTGACCATCCAGGTCAAGCGATTTCGCTTATAACTGGCCGTAAGCCGGATTGACAATCCGACCTACCGAATTATGAGCGGATGCCAGCCCGATCATCCGACCTTTTGACGTTTCTCCACTCCGGGCGTATAATAGGTGAAAGACTTCACGACGGAGGTATATTCCGGTGGCAGAACTTCCAAGGAAAGTTGGGGCGGTTCTGGTCGTCGGAGGCGGCGTGGCCGGGATGCGCGCTGCCTACGACCTGGCCGAGGCCGGCCTGAAGGTCTATCTGGTCGAATCCACTCCGGCCCTGGGGGGCAAGATCGCCCAGTTAGGCTTTATGTTTCCCTCCCACGACTGCGTCCTTTGCCGGGGCACGGCCGAGCACGGCTACGGCTGCACCCGGCCGGCCATCTCCTACGTCTTCCTGGACCACAGCACCCATCCGAACATCCAGGTGATGACGCTGACCCAGGTCCGCCAGGTCGAGGGGGAGGCAGGGCGCTTTCGGGTACGTCTGCGCCACCACCCGCGCTACGTGGACACAACCCGTTGCACCAGTTGCGGCGAGTGCAGCCGGGTCTGCCCGGTGGAACTTCCCAGCGAGTTTCAACTGGGAATGAGTGCCCGCCGGGCAGTCTACAAGGTCTCACCTCGCACCCTCCCCGATGTGTATCTGGTGGACAAGGGGCCTTACTGCGAGGGCTGCGGGAAATGCCAGGAGGTCTGTCCCACCCAGGCCATCAACCTCCAGGAAGAAGGGTGGGAGGAGACGGTCGAGGTCGGGGCCATCATCCTGGCCCCCGGCTTTACGCTCTACAACCCTCTTCTGAGCGAAGAACTGGGCTTCGGACGTTATCCCAATGTGGTTACCTCCCTGCAATTCGAGCGCCTGGTCAGCCGTTCGGGGCCGACGGAGGGGCTGGCCCGGCGTCCCTCCGACGGCCGGCCGCCGAAGAAGATCGCCTGGCTCCAATGCGTTGGATCCCGAGACCAACAACACGGTTACTGCTCCTCCATCTGCTGTATGTATGCCACGAAGGAGGCAGTCCTGGCCCGCCAGCGCGACCCGGAGGCCGAATGCCACATCTTCATGATGGATGAGCGCACCTTCAACAAGGAGTACAACGCCTACTTTATCCGTTCCCGGGACCTCTACGGCGTCCGCTATACCCGTTGCCGCATCTCCAACATCCGCGAGGATGCCCTCACCCACGACCTGTTCATCCGTTACCAGGACGAAAGGGGGCAACTGCGGGAGGAGCGTTTCGACCTGGTGGTGCTCTCGGTCGGTTCGGAACCGCCGCTGCAGGCCGTGGCCCTGGCCCAGGAACTGGGCATTGCCCTGAACGAGTACGGTTTCTGCCTTACAGGCAAATTCACCCCCGTGGATACCAACCGACCGGGCGTCTTTGTGGCCGGCGCCTTTTCCAGCCCCAAAGAGATTGCTGAGACGGTGGCCGAGGCTAGCGCGGCGGCGGCACGCTGTATGGAACTTTTGGCGGATGTAATCGGCACGATGGCCCGTCCGCCCACCTATCCTCTGGAACGAGACGTCTCCGAGGAGGCCCCGCGGGTGGGCATTTTCATCTGTCGTTGCGGCCGCGAGCTCGCTGGCACGGTAGATACCTCTGCTGTGGCCGCCTACGCCCGCACCCTACCGGATGTGGTTTATGTCGAGGAAATGGATTACGCCTGTATCGGCGAATCCCCGGCCCGGATCCGCGGGGCCATCCTGGAGCAAGGGCTGAACCGGGTGGTTATCGCTGCCTGCAGTCCGCGCACGCACGAGGCTTTCTTCCAGAACATTCTGCGACAGGCCGGCCTGAACCCGTACCTCCTGGAGATGGCCAACCTTCGCTCTCAGTGCGCCTGGGCACATCGCGAGGTGCCGGCAGCGGCTACTCGACAGGCCCGGGAACTGGTGCGGGTGGCGACGGCCCGGGCCCGGCGGCTGGAGGTGGTGCGTCGCACCCCGGTAGGCGTGGCCAAGCGAGCCCTGGTGATCGGCGGCGGCATTGCCGGCATCAACGCCGCCCTGACCATCGCCGCCGCCGGCTACCCGGTCACCCTGGTCGAACGCAGCGATGTCCTGGGCGGCCACCTTCGCGCCCTCTACGCCACGGCCGAAGGGGCCGATCCCCAGGCCTACCTTTTTTCCCTGGTGCACCAGGTTCTGCAGGAGCCGCGCATCACTGTCTACACCGACAGCGAACTGGTGCGCCATGAGGGCTTTGTGGGCAACTTTCGCTCGACCATTGAGGTCCACCGCAGCGACCCGGCCCGCCGACATCGGGTCGAGGTGGAGCACGGGGTAACCATCGTGGCGACCGGGGGGCAGGAGTTCCACGGTTCGGTCTACCTCCTGGGCCAGCACGAACGGGTAATGACCCAGCAGGAACTGGAGCGGCTGATCCTGGTCAGCCCTGGCCGGGTGGCCCAGATGGACACGGTGGTGATGATCCAATGTGTGCGGCCGCCCGACGCTCCTTATGACTACTGCAGCCGCATCTGCTGCACCAATACGATGAAAAACGCCCTGCGCATTCGGCGCCTCAACCCCAAAGCGCGCATCTATATCCTTTACAAGGACCTGATCACCTACGGCTTCCGCGAACAGTACTATACCGAGGCACGTCGGCAGGGAACGATCTTTGTGCGCTACGACGAGGAAAATCCCCCGCAGGTACGGGCGCTGGACGGTGGTCTGGAGGTGCAGGTCACCGACCTCTCATTAGGGGAAACTTTGCGGCTGCGCCCCGATGCTCTGGTGCTGAGCATGAGCATCGAGCCGGACCCTAGCACGGTACGCTTGAGCGAGGTCCTGGGGGTGCCCCTTTCTCCGGAGGGCTTTTTTATGGAGGCCCACATCAAGTTGCGCCCTATAGACTTCCTGCGCGAGGGCATCTTCTTGTGCGGGATGGCCCATTACCCCAAGTTCATCGAAGAGGCCATTGCCCAGGCGCAGGGAGCGGCCGGCCGGGCGCTGACCATCCTCTCCCGCGATGTCCTGGAGGTCGGTGGGGTGACGGCCGTGGTGGACCCGGCCAAATGTGTGGGGTGTCTGACCTGTGTGCGGGTATGCCCGTTCGACGTTCCGGTCGTTGACCCCACCCGCACCGGCGTGGGCGGCCTTCAGGGGGCAGCCTATATTGAACCGGGCCGTTGCCAGGGATGCGGCACATGCACCGGGGAGTGCCCAGCCAAGGCCATCCAGTTGACGCTTTATCGGGACGAACAGATCATCATACCCGAACTGGCCGCGCTGGGGACCTGGCTTCCGGAGGAAAGGGAGGGATAAGGCGCGATGGAGGAGAGGCTGCCCGAAATCACGGTCTTTACCTGCATCTACTGCGGCTACACCTCAGTGGACATGGCCGGCACTACGGGCATCCAGTACCCGGCCGATGTCAAGGTGGTGAAACTGCCCTGCACCGGCAAGACAGACGTCCTTTACATCCTCAAGGCCTTTGAGCAAGGAGCCGATGCAGTCATGGTAGTGGCCTGTACCAAAGGAACCTGCCATCACCTGGAGGGCAACCTGCGGGCTGAAAAGCGGGTCGGGCGGGCTAAGAAGATCTTGGACGAGATAGGTCTGGATGGGAAGCGGGTGGAGATCTTCTTTGTGACCGGTTCGCAGGGCTATTCTTTCGCTGCGGCGGTGCAGGAGATGACCGAACGGGTGCAGAGGTTGGGAGCCAATCCGCTCAAGGACGGCGCATAGAGTATTACATTTCCCCTGCCACCTCCGCCTCCAGCCGCTGGAAAAAGGTCGCCATAAAGGCGTGGCGTTCCCGGGCGATAGCCCGGGCCGTCTCCGTGTAGAGCGCATCGGCCAGACGGGAAAGTTTGACCGCAAACTCCACGGCCGGGCTCCAGGAGGCATGGTCGATCTCCCGGCCGGCCGTTGCCCCGACCGGAACGGATGTCCATAGCCGTTGCCCCTTCCGGCCAGCAAAGGCAAAGGCCCGGCCGATGCCGATTGCCCCGATGGCGTCGAGTTTGTCGGCATCGTAAAGGACGCGGGCTTCCACCAATTCGGGGAAAAGTTCAGACCGAAAGCGGTGGGCGGCGATGGCTCGAGCGATGGCTTCAGCCTCCTCCGCGCTGTAGCCCCAAGTGCGGACGATTTCCCGGGCTTGCTCGGCCCCGGCCCGGGCATGGTCCACGCCGGTACGTCCCTCCTCCGACCGGGCGATATCATGAAGGAGAGTGGCCACCTCCAGGAGGCGCATATCGGCTCCCTCGGCCGGCCCGATTCGCCGCACCAGCGCCAGCACCCGCAGGACATGGTCAAAGTCATGGGCCGCGTCGGCTCCTCGATAGAGCGCCCGCGCCCGCTCGATCAGGTCGTCCATTCCGTGCCCTCCATACCCAAGAGGCGAACTAATGCCCCACCAACGCGCTTCCGATCGGTCATCCCATGCTCGTCGGACACGCCCGGACACCCTAAAAATCGAAGTACTGGCAGATTGTCTATGGTGTCACTTTAATCCTAACGTGTCAACGTGCCAACGTGCTAACGTGCCAACGTGCTAACGTGCTAACGTGCCAACGTGCCAACGTGCCAACGTGCCAACGTGCCAACGTGCCAACGTGCCAACGTGCTAACGTGCTAACGTGCCAACGTGCTAACGTGCTAACGTGCCAACGTGCTAACGTGCTAACGTGCCAACGTGCC
>JASFBA010000052.1:0-17396 GCA_036172265.1 Chloroflexia bacterium | reverse complement strand
CGGCCGGGTGTTCCCCGGCCGGCCCCCTTCTGGAGAACGATGGACCATGACTTTTGTCTGGCCTGGAACTGGCCTTACGATGCCCCTTTTGCCGGCCTCGTGGAGGCGGCCGGCCGTTCCCAGGGCGTTTCCGTGTTGCAGGTTACGCCGGAAACGCTTTCCTCCACCCTACTGGCCCTTGATGGAGGAGAAGTTTCGTTCCGAGTCCTCCTGGACCGTGCCTCTGACACCGATGAGCATTTTCTGGCGCTGGAGCGCTGGGCCTCCGGGCACGGCGTTCTCGTGCTCAACCGGCATGAACGGGCCGGCCAAGCCCGGGACAAGGCCGCCATGCATCGGCTGCTGGGAACGGCTGTGCATACCCTGCCGACGATCATCCTGCCGGCCTATGTCGAACAGCCGGAACTGCCCTACCTGGACCCCACGCCGCTAGGCCCCCACTTCAACATCAAGCCGGCCTATGGAGGCGGGGGCGAGGGAGTGCTCCTCGGAGCCACTTCGCTGGAACAGGTTCAGGCGGCGCGGCGGGAACGCCCGCAGGAACGCCTCTTGCTCCAGAGTCACCTGGAGCCGAGGCTTCTAGGGGGCCGGCCGGCCTGGTTCCGCACACTTTACTGCACGGGAGAGGTCTTTGCCTGTTGGTGGCATCCCCAGGACCATCTCTACACACCGATCAGCGCAGAAGAAGAGGAGCGCTACGGGTTGACCCGGCTCCGTTCCATCGCCCTAACCATCGCCCATCTTTCCGGGATGGACCTCTTCTCCTCCGAAATCGCTCTGGCCCCAGACGGACGCCCCATCGTGGTGGATTACCTGAACGACCCCCTGGACCTGAGGTTACAGTCCTGCACCCCCGAAGGCGTTCCCGACGCCGTTGTGGAAGCGATAGCCGGTCGGCTGGTGGCACTGGCGCGCCGTTCCCACCACCCCTCCCTCTAGCCTATTCCGCCGGGGTATTTCAAAGAGAGACGATCCTGCGGCGAAGCAACCCCAGGGCAATCTGCAGCCCTTCCTGCAGGGTGGCCGCCGTGCGGAGGTCGTGCAGTTCCACGCCCAGGTGGACCAGCGTCTCGGCGACCTCAGGGGAAATCCCTACCAGAATCGGCCGTGCACCCAACAACTGGGCGGCGCGGGCTGCTTCGATCAGGGCATGGGCCACGGCCGTATCTACCATCGCCAGGCCGGTGATGTCCAGGATAACCACCCGGGCTCGCCTCCGTTCGATTCCGGCCAGGAGTTCTTCCATCACCCGCTGGGCCCGTTCGCTGTCCAAGGTGCCGACAATCGGCATCACCAGGATGCTTTCCATCACCGGGATGACCGGGCTGGACATCTCGCGAATCGTCCGCAAGAGGTTTTCGCGGACAGCGGCCTCCTCCTGCAGTTGCTGGAGGGTCTGGCTGACTTCGGCAGTGCGCTCCCGAACGCACTCCTCCAGTTCCTGGGTCCAGGCTTCCTGGCGAATCCGGGCCTCCTGCAGGCTCTCGGCCATGCGGTTGAACTCTTCGGCCAGGTCGGCCAGTTCGTTGCGGGTGCGGAGAAGGATGCGATGCTCCAGGTCGCCCGCGCCGATGCGCCGTGCCCCTTCGCTCAGGAGGGAAACGGGGGCAGCCACCCGGCGGGAGATATAGAGTGCCACCACAACGGCCGCAGCCGCGCTGAGGAGCAGGACGACGCCGGCCCCCAGGGCGAGGGGGAAAAATTCCCGAAGCAGGGCGGCCAGGGGCTGTTCGGCAATGACCGTCCAGTCGGCCCGTTCCATTTTCCAAAAAGCGCCGATGACCGGTTCTCCCTGCCAGTTCAGTCCGGTGTAATAAAGTGGGAAGGGCCGGTTCTGGATGACCGATAGAATGCCGGGAATATCCGTGCGGACACGCTGCGGATTGGTAAAACGGGTATCCTCGTGCAGAAACGGCTGGCCGACGCTGTCCACTACATAGGCATAGGCTCCACGTTCGGTCCGGGCCCGCCGCAGGAGTTCATAGGCCCAGTCCATCCCCACCTGGGCGGCAACCACCCCCACCGGTGTGCCGTCGACGTAGAGGGAACGGGCCACGACGGCTATCGGAATAACTTTGACCAGGGAGGCCACATGCCAGCCGTCGTTCAGCGCCAGGCGAAACCAGCGCTCGCTCACATAGTTGCTTCCGGAGTAGACACCCCGAAAGTCCAGGCTCAGAACTTCCCTCCCCCGATGTTCCTCGCGGGCATCCACCAGGCTGATCTTGCGAATGTTCCGGTTGCTCTGGAGCACCTGACCCAAGTGCTCCTGAATCTCCTCCGATGTGGCGTCCAGCAGGTCGGGTGGGAGGGACGAGAGGGCATAGTCTAGATTCTGGAGCCAGGAATCTATCGATCGGGCCGTCCAGAGGGCCATCGACTCCTGGTGCATCCGGGCGTCTTGGACGACGCGCCAGGCAGCATAGAGGATGATGCCCACCATGATGGCCAGCGAGAGGAGGACGAAGAGGGCAAAGCGCCAAAGGATCCCTCGTCCCAGCCGGCCCAGATGGGGACGCTTCGTCGGCGGAGGCAACCGGCCCTTTTCGCCGGAGCGGCTTTTCACCATGTCCTACCTTCTTTCCGAGGAAGTGCCCGATGCTGGTCGTATCACCCCGACGATGGAAGGCGACCATCATCCCCTCAAAACGGGGCCGAGGGGATTCGAACCCCCGATCTCAGCCTTGACAGGGCTGCATGTTAGGCCTCTACACCACGGCCCCGACTTACTTTATTATACCACGGAGATCAAGAGGATGTCAAATACGGCCTATGAGCCCCCGATCGGCTTCCCCAAGATAGGCAGTTTCCCCGGCCTGGTCGGACGGTGCAAAAATATGGGTAAATTCCCCTTATATTAAAATAGGTATTGACAACTTGAGGAAAATGTGGTATAATGTCCTTGACAGGCCAAAGGCGGCGAAAAAGTTGAAGGTAAGGAGGGAGACCTATGCGTGGCTTGAATCGGATCGAGATTATGGGGAACCTGGGAACGGACCCGGAGATGCGCTACACCCCCACCGGCCGGCCGGTTACCCACTTCCGCGTGGCCGTCAACCGCCGCTGGCGCGACGCCGAGGGCCAGCCCCAGGAAAAAGTCGAGTGGTTCCGCGTCGTCGTCTGGGGACGCCGGGCCGAGGTGGCGAACCAGTACCTCCAGAAGGGGTCGCCCATCTACGTCGCCGGCCGGCTGCAGACCCGCGCCTTCGAGGGCAACGACGGCCAGACGCGCTACATCACCGAATTGGTGGCTCGTGATTTCATCCTCCTCCCCCGCGGCAGCGGTCTCCAGGCGACATCCGAGGAGGACTTGGAGGAAGAGGAGGAGGTCGAGGAAGTGAGCGAGATTCCCTTGTAAGTCATGATCCGTCGGTGGCCTGTCCGCGCCGGAGCGAAAGTTGCCCCGGCGCTTTTTATTGTGCCGGGTCCTGGCGAATTTTGCCCGGTGGGTAGAGCGGGTTCTGAATCCGCCCTTCGGGGCCTCGCCCTGGAACCCTTGGGGAAATCGCCGACCTATCAAGGGCGACGGTTTGCCGGTGTCCAGATGGAAAGCCGGTTTGCTCCAACGTGGTTTGACCTCCTGGCATAGGTATGATATGATACAGGCGGATTTTGCCCGGCGGAGTGTCGGGCCTTTACCAACGAATGTCTCTCCGGCGGAGGCGCCCGATGCCCGGATGCCAGGGCCGAACGGGGGAAACCGGTGCAAGTCCGGTGCTGGCCCGCAACTGTGAGGGGAACGGTTCCCCAAGCCAGGTCGCCCACCTCCGCCGTCTCTCCACAACTGGACTCTGACAAACCTCGCCCGGTGGGCAGGAATAGGTTCTGAACCCGCCCTGAGGAGGCAACAATTTGCCGATGTCCGGTCCATAACCCTCGCGGCCAGGGGGCGGAGAGCTTGTCGTTCGGGACAGATGTTCCCGTCCGATTTCCCCCGCCGAGAGGCGGGGGCTTTTTTTGAGGAGACATGGCCGGCCGATGGACGGTCTGGCGAAGCAGGAAGAACTCCAGAACGAAAGAAGCCCGTTCCGTCAGGAGAAATGCCTTTCTCCCGGCCACCCTATGGCCTGGTTGCTCTGGGCCTTAGCCGCCGCGCTGCCGGCTCTGACCACCCGCAATCCGGCCTATCTCCTCCTGCTTTTTTTGGCCGCAGCCGCAGTTTACGGGGCCCTGCCCGACCGCTCGGAGGGCACATCTGGCTGGGGGTGGTTCTGGAAGTTGGCCCTCTTCCTCTGGCTCTTTACCGTCCCTCTGAACGCCCTGACGGCCCACTACGGCCAGACCGTGCTCTTTACCCTGCCGGATTCTCTTCCCATCGTCGGCGGGTCGGTCACGTTGGAAGCGGCGGCCTATGGCTTCTTGAGCGGATGGGGGTGGCTGGGGGTGTTTGTCGCCTTTGCCACCCTGAACCGGGCCGTGGAACCCTACCGACTCCTGCGGGCCGCCCCGCCGCTCCTTTTCCAGACCGGAGTGGTCGCTTCCATCGCCCTTTCCTTCATTCCCCAGGCCGGCCTGACGCTCCGGGAAATCCGCGAGGCCCAGGCCGTCCGCGGCTATCGTCGGCGCGGCCTGCGGGACCTCCCGCCCCTCCTTCTGCCCCTTCTGACCACCGCCCTGGAGCACGCCCTGCAACTGGCCGAAGCGATGGAGGCCCGGGGCTTTGGGAACGCTCCTCTGCGTTTCCCAGGTCTCCAGCGCTGGGGGCAGAGGCTGGCCATCCTCGCCCTTCTTGGGCTTCTGGCCGGCCTCCTGTGGCGCGGCTTCCAAGGGGAAAACCCTGGCGGCCTGTTTCTCTCCCTGGCCGGTCTGGGCCTCCTTCTCCTTGCTTTGATCCTGCAAAGTCGGGCGATCGGGCGAACCCATTACCGCGCCCAGCGCTGGTCGTCCGGCGATCTCGCGCTGGCCCTGGCTGCCGGGCTGGATGTGGCTGCCTACCTGGCCCTCCTGGGCCTGTATCCCGAGGCGTTGGCCTATACACCCTACCCCCGGTTGAACTGGCCGGCCTTTCAACCGGCCCTGGGCCTGTACTTCCTGCTCCTGACGCTTCCGGCCTTTCTCTCCAGGAGGGCCCGATGATTCGCCTGGAGAAGGTCACCTACACCTACCCCGAAAGCCAGGACGAAGGACGGCCGGCCGTCCCTGCCCTGGCGGATATCAGCCTGGAAATAGGCGAGGGCGAATTCTTGCTCCTGGCCGGCCCTTCCGGTGCCGGCAAATCCACCCTCCTGCGCTGCCTCAACGGGCTGATTCCGCACTTTTACGGAGGTGCCTTCTCCGGAAAGGTCTCCATCCTGGGCCACGACCCCATACCCTGGGGGCCAGGCCGTATGAGCCGTCTGGTGGGGATGGTCTTCCAAAGCCCCGAAGCCCAGTGCGTCGCTCCGACGGTGGAGGAAGAACTTGCCTTTGCGATGGAGAACCACGGCTTTCCGGAAACGCTTATGCGCCGGCGCATCGAGGAGGTTACATCCTGGCTGGGCATCGCTCACTTGCGGGACCGCCGGCTGGACACACTCTCCGGAGGGGAGCGCCAGCGGGTGGCTATCGGGGCGGTGCTCGTCCTCCACCCCCGCCTCCTCGTCCTCGACGAGCCGACCTCCCAGTTGGACCCTCAGGGGGCGGAGGAGGTGCTGGAGGCGCTTCAATACCTGAAGGAAACGCTGGGCCTGACGGTCCTCCTGGCCGAACACCGCCTGGAACGGGTGATCGGCTATGCCGACCGTCTCCTCTACCTGCCCGGGGACGGTGGCCGGCCTCTCCTGGGCCGGCCGGATGAGGTCCTGCGGCAGATGCCCTGGGTGCCGCCGCTGGTGACCCTGGGACAGGCGTTGGGATGGAAACCGCTCCCGCTCACAGTAGAGGAGGCCCGCCGCTTCGTCGGAAAGCCGGCCGGTGGGGAAAACGCTGGAGGGAGGCCTCGCCCCCGACCCTCCTCCCGGCCTGTCATCCGCGTCTCCGGCCTTTCTTTCTCCTACAACGGCCGGCCGGCCCTCCGAGACGTCCACCTGGAGGTTTTCCCCGGCGAGATCGTGGCCCTGATGGGGGCCAACGGATCCGGCAAGACGACCCTGCTCAAGCACCTGGTAGGCCTACTGCGGCCGCAGGAGGGGCGGGTGGAAATCTGCGGGCAGGACACCCGCCGGGTGTCGCTGGAACGTCTGATCGCCCGTGTCGGATACGTTCCTCAAAATCCGGACATGCTCCTTTTTGCCGACACGGTGGCCCAGGAGATGGATTTTACCCTCCGGCAACACGGTCGGCCGGCCGGAGTGTACGGCGACCTGCCGGCCCTCCTGGGGTTGCAGGAGCACCTGGGACGTTATCCCCGCGACCTGAGTGTGGGAGAACGGCAGCGGGTGGCGCTGGCGGCGGTTCTGGTGGCCGAACCCGAGGTCATCCTGCTGGACGAGCCGACCCGGGGGCTGGACTATGGCCAGAAGGAGGCCTTGGAGCGTTTCCTCCTGGAGCGCCGAAGGGTCGGGCGGGCCATCGTCCTGGCTACCCACGACGTGGAACTGGCGGCCCGTTGTGCCGATCGGGCGGTGATTCTGGAGAACGGAAGGGTACAGGCCGAAGGTTCGGTACGAGAAGTGATGGCGGGGAGGTTGGACTTTGCTTCTCAGGTCCAGCGCCTGTACCGCATCCCCGGCCTGATCACCGTTGAGGACGTGTTGAGGGAAAGGTTCTGCGGACAGGAGCGAAGATGAGCGGCGAAAGGCCCTTGCAGGGGCGTAAAGCCTCGAGGTTGAGCGCCTGGATCGTGGCGCTGGCCAGCCTGGCCGGGCTGGCCGCCTTCTTCTACCCCTTTTTCATCGCCGTTCCTCGCTCGGCCGGGGAGGGTTTCCTGGCCCATTCTGCCGATGCCCCGCTGGTGACCACGCTCTGCCTCCTGGCCATCCTGGCCGGGATGGAGGTACAGGGGCTGGGCTCCAAACAGGTGGCCCTCCTGGGAATCCTGGCGGCCGTCGGGGCCGTGCTGCGGCTCTTCTCCGGGTATGCTTTCTCGCCCCTCTTTTTCCTGCCTATCCTCTGCGGCTACGTCTTCGGTTCCACCTTCGGCTTCCTCCTGGGGGCGCTGACGCTCCTTGTCTCGGCCCTGCTCACCAGCGGCGTCGGCCCCTGGCTGCCCTACCAGATGCTCAGCACCGGATGGCTGGGGATGCTCTCCGGCTGGCTGCCGGATATGCATCGCCGGCGCTACGGGGAAATCGGTATCCTGGCCGTCTTTTCCTTGCTCCTGGGGCTTTTCTTCGGTGCCGTGATGAACCTGTGGTTCTGGCCCTTCCTGGGGACGGGGGAAAACTCCGAAATCCTCTGGCAGCCGGGGCTTTCCTGGACGGAGACGCTGGTCCGCTACGCCCGTTTTTACCTGGTTACCTCGCTGGGATGGGATCTCGTGCGGGGTGTGGGCAATGCCTTACTCGTCCTCGTCCTGGGCCGGCCGGTGCTCCGCCTCCTGCGTCGCTTTGCGCAGCGTTTCTCCTGGCAGTCCTATCCCCAGGAAACTTCCGCAGAGGCTATTCCTCCTCCGAGTTAGGAAGGGGGAAAATGCGGCCGTAGACCTCGCGTAGGTGGGTCTGGGAGACGTGGGTATAGCGCTGGGTGGTGGTCAAGCGGGCGTGGCCGAGGAGTTCCTGGACGATGCGGAGGTCGGCACCGCCCTCCAGGAGGTGGGTGGCGAAGGTGTGGCGGAGAGTATGGGGGGTAACGTCCTCTAAACCGACCTGGCGGGCATACTCAGAAACGAGGGTACGTACACTCCGGTCGCTCAGGCGCTTGCCCCAGCGGTTGAGGAAGAGGGCATCGGTATGGGGGCTCTTACCGGCCAAGAGGGGCCGGCCCTGGAGGACATAAGCCCGCAAGGCGCGGAGGGCCGGTCGGCCCAGAAGGGCCAGCCGTTCGCGTCCCCCCTTGCCCCGGACGTGCACTTCCCGCCGCCCCCAATCCACATCGCCCAGGTTCAAGGCCACCAGTTCCCCCACCCGCAGGCCACTGGCATAGAGGAGTTCCAGGATGGCCCGGTCGCGCAGGCCCTGGGGCGTACGCAGATCCGGAGCCATCAGCAGGGCCACCATCTCCTCCACGGTGAGGAAACGGGGCAGGCGGGAAGGCACTTTAGGGGTCCCCAGAGCGCGCAGGGGGTGGGTTGGAAGGATTTCCCGGCGGACCAGGTAACCGTAGAAGGAACGCAGGACGGCCACCTTGCGGGCGATGGTGGCCGGGGCCAACCCCCGCTCCTGAAGGCGGGCCAGGAAGCGGCGGACGGCCGGCCGGTCTACCTGAAGCCAAGACCGGCCCTCTTCCTCCAGAAAAGCGGCGAACTGCTCCAGGTCCTGGTGGTAGGCGGCGATGGTATGAGGAGAGTAGCCTCGGCCCACATCCAGGGCCTGAAGGTATTCCTCCAGGTATCCCTCAAACGGGCCCTTTTCCGTCATCTTCGTTCGGATTCCGTTCCCTCGGGCGGCAGGTCCAGAATCGCCCGCATCCGGGCCGAGTGAAAGTGGCAGAGGGCCACCGCCAGGGCATCGGCGGCGTCGTCAGGACGGGGGATGCGATCCAGTCCCAGGAGGGCGCGCACCATCTCCTGCACCTGGGACTTTTCGGCCTGGCCGTAGCCGGTCACAGCCATCTTGACTTCTAGGGGGGTGTACTCGTACACCGGCAGGCCGGATTCGGCCAGGGCGACCAGGGCAGAACCCCGGGCCTGACCCACAGAGAAGGCGGTACGGGCGTTACGGGCGAAGAAGAGTTCCTCCAGGGCGGCGACCTCGGGCCGGTAGCGAGCAACCAGTTCGCGCAGGGCCTGAAAGAGGGCGTAAAGGCGCTTGGCCAGGGGCCGTCCGGCCGGCGTGTTCAGTGCCCCGTAAGCAACAAGACGCGGCTCTTCTTCCCCTTCGATGATTCCCCAGCCCATCCGGGCCATCCCCGGATCCAATCCAAGAACGCGCAATGTCTTCATCCTCCTCGTATGATGAGCGCGGGCGTAGCGGCCGGCCGCTCGGGGGTAGGTCGGGTTGCCAACCCGACCCCCGGTTTCCATCAGTCCAAACGTCGTCGTAAGATCCAGGTGACCAGGGCGAAGAAGAGCAGCGTGAACCCGGCCAGAGCCCCCAGGTCCAGGACTGTTTGTGCGGACATCGTGCCCAGCAGCGTCGCTTGCAGAACCTCCACGCTGTAGGCGAGGGGCAGGGTGCGGGCCAGCCCTTGCAACGCCGGTGACAGATCGGCCAGGGGCACGAATACCCCGCCCAGGAAAATCATGGGAAAGCGGAAGAAGTTGGTCAGGGTCTGGGCCTCGAACACTTCGTCATTCGACTAACCACTCACGACGAAGCCGTTGACAGAGGCTTCAACGGGACCTTATCCCCCCGCTGAATCCACCCCGGATTCTACGGTTCGTCAAACAGAGTCACTTGCGCTTCTTTGACCCCTGGTACAGCCGCCGCCCGCCGTGTTTGCTCGGCGAGTATGTCCGCCAGGAGGCAGAAGGGGGCGGTGAGCACCATCTTGATCTCCGCGGTGTCTCCCCCAATGGGCAAGCGTTGTGGTTGCCCTCAATGTCCTAGCCCTCGTAGGCGGCCAGAACCTCGTCGGTGATCTCCAGGTTGGAGAAGGTCTTTTGCACGTCGTCCAGGTCTTCCAGGCGTTCGATCAGCCGCATCACCTGGACGGCGTCTTTTGGGGGCAGCGAGACCATGCTCTTGGGCAAGAAGGTCTTTTCCACCGTGGAAAGGGTGAGGCCCATTCCCGTCAGGCGGTCGCGCACCCGTCCCAGGTCGGACACCTCGGTATAGACCTCCACGATCTCATCGCTGACCCGCACATCCTGAACCCCATCCACGTCCATCACCTGGAGGGCAATTTCCTCGCCCTGGGCCTGGCGCTCCTTGGCATCTTCACCCGGCACATCGATGGTGATGTACCCCTTGGCGTCGAAGAGCCAAGAAACGCAGCCGGTCTCCCCCAACGAGCCACCGCCACGGGTGAGGACGTTTCGCACCTCGGCCACGGCTCGGTTGCGATTGTCGGTGGCCACATCCACAATCAGGGCCACGCCGTGCGGCGCATACCCCTCGTAGAGCACTTCCTCGACGGCCGTTTCCCCGGTGCGACCAAGGGCACGGTCAATGGCCCGCTGGATATTTTCCATCGGCATGTTCTCACGCCGGGCCCGTTCGATGGCCAGCCGGAGACGGAAATTGCCCTCCGGATCCGGGCCGCCTTCCCGGACCGCCACCATAATCTCGCGCCCGAGTTTGGTGAACAACTGCCCTCGACGGACGTCCGCCACCCCCTTTTTTCGTTTGATCTGCGCCCATTTGGAATGCCCGGACATGGAAGTTTTCCTCCTTGTAAATTACCCCGACCGTCCCCACAACGGTCGAAAGTTCCACCTTTCCTTCCATTATAATCCTCCATCCTCTTTTTCGCAAACGGCCGCAAAATCTTACCGAAGGTGGTATAGTTCTTTCAAGATAATCTTACCGGAGGAGACGATGACCACAAGAACGATAACCGCTTTGTCGAGCAGAAGAACTCCAGCCTGGTGCGCCATTTCCTGGGCTATGAGCGGCTCGGTACGGTGGCCCAGACCCTGGCCCTCAACCGGGCTTGCAATCAGATGGGGATTTACTACAACCTCTTCCAGCCGGCGATGGGCCAGGTTGCCAAGGAGACGGCCCCAGAAGCAGGGCCGGCCGGGTCGGATTAGGCGACGCTGTAATGAGTTCCGAACGCCTTTTGACCGTCTCTGTGCTACGGGGGCCATCAGCCCGGAGCAGCTGCGCGAGCAGACGAACCCCCGCCCGCTCCGGCAGGAAGGCTGTGACCTGGTCGAGGACATCCTCTCCCTGCCCGGCGCTGTTCCGGGCCAACCGGAGGACGTCAACCTGACCTTAGGAGTGTGTACAATTTTCTGGGATGACGGCAACAGCCCGGTAAGATTATCATTTGACTTGACGCGAGGAGGTATCTCGGAATCGTAGGGAAGCGGGGCCGGAGGTATTCCCCCGACCCCGCTTCCCCATCGAGTGTCCTCAGATCGGCTTGGGGAGCGTACCGTGGGCAAACCGGGCGGTGGTGCTACTTCTGGCCGGCTCCGCACCGCTAGGGGAAGGACGATCCTGCGGCTCGGCCGGCGGCAACTGGGTGCGTGTATCCTCCCCCCACGGCCAGGCCTCCCACACCCCGCTCCCCGGATCCTGCGCCCGACAGCGGAAGGCATAAGCATGTCCGGGCCGGCCTTGGAAGAAGGCCGAATGCTCCGGGGTCTCCAGCCAATCCTGCCACTGCCCCTCCTCCAGGTCCATCACCTGCACCTGGTAGAGAGTTTTTGGGGGCGTGCTGCTCCAGCGGACCGTGAAGGAGGTCCCGGGTGCGTAGGGCGGGAGCGGCTCGACGCGGGAGGCCGGCGGGGCGACCAGGACAAGTTCGCCTTCGATGGGCCAGCCCTCTGCCGGGCCGGGACACCCCTTGTCCTCGATGTTGCCGGCGCGGTCCTGCCCACGGATGCAGAGGTAGTAGGTGTGGCCGACCTCACCGGTGAAGAGGGCCTGGGTTACGGTAACGCCTTCCAGCCACGGCTGCCAGGCGGGGAGCGATTCGTCGCGGAAGTAGAGGCTGTAGGCAACCAGGCTGGAGAGTTTGTCCACCCCGTTCCAGCGCACCAGGAAGGTTGGGACTCCGCTGTAGGAGGAATAGCCCTCAAACCAGGTGGTAGGAGGCACGGCATCCACCAGGGTGAAGGCATCGGCCTCGGCAGGGTAATCCTCCAGGTTCCCCAGGAAGTCGCGGGCGCGGGAGCGGAAGTAGTAGGTCTGGCCGTGGGTGCCGGTGAAGATGGCGGCGGTGTTGGTGATCCCGGTCAGCCAATCCTGACAACATTCGTCCCCCGGATCCGGGCAAGTGCAGACCTGGACGTCATAGGAAGCCAGGCCGCAACCGGCATCCTGGCCGGCCCAGGTGACGGTGAAGACAGCCGGGCTGTACTCCGGAAGCGGCTCCACCTGAGAGGTGGGAGGCGCGGCATCCACCGTGGTCGAGGCAGAGGGTTCGGGAGGCCATTTCTCCAGGTGGCCGACGTAGTCGCGAGCACGGGAGCGGAAGTAGTAGGTCTGGCCGTCCTCTCCGCCGGTGAAGGTGGCCGAAAGGGCGGCTGTGTAGGTCAGCCAGTCGTGCCAGGAAGTCTCGAGCGAGCAGGTATCGGTGCAGACCTGGATATCGTAGGAAGCGATGCCGGAGACGGTATCCCAGCCTTCCCAAGAGACGAGGAAGTCGGGAAGGCTGTAGGCCGGCAGGGGTTGCACGGTAGAGGTGGGCGGAAGGGCGTCCACCAGGGTGAAGGCGTCGGGCGAGGCCGGCCACTCCTCGACGTTCCCGGCGTGGTCGTGGGCGCGGGAGCGGAAGTTATAGGTCCGGCCGTCTTCTCCGCCGGTAAAGAGGGAAGAGGTATACGGCGTCCTCTGCAGCCAGTCCGTCCAGACGATGAGGGGATCGGTGCAGTCGCCGACGCAGTACTGGACGTCGTAAGAGGCGATGCCGGAGAGGCTATCTTCCCCGCTCCAGGTGACGGTGAAGGCGGCGGTGGTGTAGAGGGGCAATCCTTGCACCTGCGATTCGGGCGGCCGGGCATCTACGATGGTGGAAGCGTCGGGGTTTGCCGGCCAAGGCTCGATGTTCCCGGCCCGGTCCCGGGCGCGGCAGCGGAAGTGGTAGGTCTGGCCGTGCTCCCCGCCGGTGAAGGCAGCCGAGGTCCGGGTGGTTCGGGTGAGCCAGTCCTGCCAGGCACCGCCACCCCCGGTCGGCTCGTTGCACTGGCCGGCGCAGAATTGGACATCGTAAGAAGCAACCCCGGAGGCGCCGTCCTCCCCGCTCCAGGAGACGGTGAAGGTAGCCGTGCTATAGGGCGGCAGAGCGCTCACCTGGGAAGAAGGGGGGAGGGTATCCACCAGGGTGGAGGCGTCGGGCGAGGCCGGCCACTCCTCGACGTTCCCGGCGTGGTCGCGGGCGCGGGAGCGGAAGTAGTAGGTATGGCCGTGCTCCCCGCTGGTGAAGAGGGAGGCGGTTTGGGTGACTTTGGTGAGCCAGGTGGTCCAACCCCAGGTAGGATCGGCACAGTTATCTTGGCAGACCTGGATGTCGTAGGAGGCGATGCCGGAGAGGTTATCTTCCCCGCTCCAGGAGACGGTGAAGGTAGCGGAACTGTAGAGGGGAAGCGGGCCCACCTGAGAGGTCGGGGCGGTGCGGTCGATCGTGGTCTGAGCATCGGGGAGGGGAGGGTAGGTCTCGACGTTGCCGGCGCGGTCGCGGGCGCGGCAGCGGAAGTAAACCGGGCCTTCCTGCCCATCGTTATAGAGGGCGGAGGTAGCGGTGGTTTGAAGCAACCAGTCGTTCCAGACAGCCTGGCGGGGTTCGGTACAATTATCCCGGCAGACCTGAACGTCGTAGGAAGCGATGCCGGAGGTGGGGTCCTCCCCGCCCCAGGAGACGGTGAAGGAGGCCTGGCTATAGGCCGGCAGGGCGTTCACCTGGGAGGTGGGAGGAAGGAGGTCCACGGTGGTAAAGGTGTCATAGTCAGGGTTCTGCGGCCAAGGCTCGACGTTGCCGGCTCGGTCGGTGGCCCGGGAGCGGAAGTAGTAGGTGTGGCCATGCTCAACCGGCGTGAACCACCCGCCATGCAGACTAGTATGAGGTAGCCAGTCGTTCCATACCCCATCTTTATATTGGATATCATACAAGCAGATGCCCGATCCGCCGGGGTCTGTGCCCGACCAGGTTACAGGAAAACCTACCGGCCGGTTGGAGTAATGCGGCAAGGGGTCAACACTGCTCGAAGGTGGCTCATGGTCCCCCGGGGTGGGCGTTGGTGTAGGGGAAGGAAGCGGTGTACTTGTTGGAGGCGGTGGATAGGGAGGTGGAGTAGAAGGAGGAGGGGGAGGTGGTGGAGTTTGGGTAGGAATTGCCGCCGGAGGATAACTGGGTATGCTCGGTGTTGGCAGCGGGGTACTACCGGCTGCTCCTGCCTGGTGGCGGAACACAATCGGGAAGTATGTATGGAAGGAAAGCGGGCGTGGCGTGTATGCTCCCCGATAGACCAACCGGATGGCGTCGGCTAATATGACCTCCCCGGTATCTGCATTACTGGGCATCTCCACACCGCTGCCAGGGGCGAAGGGGAAACTCCCCACATAGTTCCAGTAGCCTGCATCCTGACCTCTGCTCTGGTCTACCCGTACCAAGGCCTCGGTTTGACCAAACACACGAAGTCTGGCATCCTGGCTGCCCCCGGCATCCTTCGGCCACCAAGCGTAGAGATCGTATACGCCAGGGGAAGGAAAACGGGGCATCCATTGGACTGTTCCCCCCGTACCCCTTGTAGTGTAGCGGGTATCAACGCAGTACGGCCACAGCGGCGTCGAGTAGATGGGCCAGTCGCCGGAGAAACTACCTTGGTCGGGGCACTGTGACTCGTCGTTGTTATTGTCCACGGTCAAAACTTGCGGCGTTGGTGCAGCCTTCCAACCGGCGATGGCATCATGGGTTACTACCATCCAGTACCGGGCAACCCAAGGCCAGCCCTCTTGAGGGTCTGCTGTAAAGACCTTGTACTCGGGGCATGGGTCAGGATGTCGTTCGCATCCTCCATGAAAACACCCGTTCCAGCCATGGTCCACGCACCAGGTCAGGTCAGGGGCAATATAAGTTTCCAGCCGGGATATGGAGGTACCCTCTTTCAGTTCGTTCCAAGATTCGATAACGACCAGGTTGACCTGGTTGTTAACGGCATCCCAACTCCTGAAGAAATAGAAATCCTGCCTCTCTTCGCCCTCATTGAACCAAGGATCAACCCCGGTCCCGATATCCCACCAACGGGCATAGTAACCCGTTGTCTGGCAGTCAGTGGTGGAAGTTATGCCACCATAGGGTCCGCTGTACACGCAAGTGTCTGCACCGACACCCAGATAAGCAGTGGTGTAGCCGTTATTCGAGTTTGAAAAGACTTGAGCGCCTTCCCCCGAAGAGGCCTTGCCGAAACTGGACCATCCGTCTATGGCGTACCAATCTGAGTGTGGTGAAGGACATCGGATATCCAGCCTCAGGTCACTTGGAGGCGGCTCCTGCCAGTCCGCGTCAGGTAGCAGGAATGGCTCTACCCCATATCGGTTGTAGAAGGCCTCTTTGAGAGAGCACATCGTTTCGCTGGCATATCCCAAGTCGTAGAAGAACCAGCCGTGCCACATGAGGATTAGGGGTCTCCCCCCCTGTTCCACGGGTAGGCCGTTATGGGTGGCCCACATCCGGCGTGGGATTGCGTCGTAAAACTGTTGCCATTTGTACCAGAAGTACTCCCGGTTGGGCCTCCCACAGGTAGAGCCGATAAGGGACATAGGATAATGGAACAAATCATCATCGCAGTTGGGTAGAGGGAATCCGTTGTCCAGACACCACTGGTGGTGCTCGGACCAGGTATCATCGTACAGGGCGATACGGAGAGGATTCCCAATGGTATCCAAGGCGGGGATGAGGTAGTCCTTTACGACGCGGATGGTTTTGTTGCGGGTCATAAAGCCCGAGTCGGGATTGCCAGGATCGCATAGACTCACCCCGTCCCAGGAAGACATAAAGACTATATCCAGGCCGGCCTCGGCCATGTCTCGGAATTGCCATTCCCACCAGCGCTGCTCATTTACATTGTAGTAGGCGTTGTTGTACGGTCCTCCTTGGTAGGGAATGCAATATGGTGGGTTATGGAAACAGGTGTCCTCGGTTGCCACCCCCGGTGGGTGAAAGGCCATCTGGGTTGCTGGATTGACCCCGTCGGGATCGTTGGGGAGCAGCCACCAGTAGAAGAAATAGGCTCCGGCCAGTTTTGTGCTTCCCTGGATTACCTGACCACCCGGAAGGGGCTCTTCCCGGTTGATGGTAGCCAGGGCAAAATCTGCCGGAGTCAGGAGAGAGAAGAGTACCCCAAGGACGACAATAAGATGCCCATACTTGACCAGGCGTTGTCTGTTCATGGTAAACCTCCCTTCTAGATTTGACATCCCGATTTCAGTAACTACGGTATGCCGACGTCCGCATAACTGGCCAAAGCCCCCGGTGTTGCCCCATAGAGCACAGGTTGAGGGCCTGGTTTGACCATTCTAGGGACGAAGCGTTGTCTTATATCCAGGGGTGTCCAGTTTTTCCCACCGTCGGTCGAGCGATAGATAGTCTGGTATTGTTGCTGGACGTAAAGGACCAGCGGTTCCGGGTTTATTCCTGCCCAGGTAATTTGATGGGACCACTTCCTTGTATCCCGGGGCAGATTTCCGCTGATGTCCTCCCAGCTGCCCCCGCCATCGGACGATTTCCAAAGGTTGCGGCCAGCCAGGTAGAGCGTACCCGACCGCCAGTCCAGGATCAGAGAGCCGCTGGAGCGGTGCACCGTCACCCAGGTCCGGCCCTCGTCCGAGGATTTGAAAACACCGACGGTATCTTCCACCGCGTAGAGATCGCCGGTGATGGGGTGCACAAGGAGGTCTATCACCGTCCTGGGCGGAGAGCCCTCCAGCGCCGGCCGTTCCTGGCCGGCCATTGTCCACTTTTCCCCAGCATCGGTAGACTTGAATACAAGTCCATCCCGACTTCCAGCATAAAGGACATAAGACCTTTGTGGATCGATGGCTAGGCTCCAGATCTCGTGTTTTCCGAGTCCTCTGTCCTTCTTTTTCCAGGAGAAGCCTCCATCTGTGGACTTGAAGACGCCCGGAACGGCAATTCCGCGCTCGTTGGGCAAAGGACGCCGGCAGGCGTAGAGGACCTGAGGGTTCGAGGGGTCAACCACGATCTTGCGCGGGTAAAGGAGGCCCGTGCCAACCAGGTGCCAGGATTGCCCCCCGTCCGTGGACCTGGCCAGACCGTCTTGCGCTCCGGCGTAGATCACCTCCGGATGCGTGGGAGCAAAGGCAATAGCGACCGGTGCGTGGATCCCCAAACCGGTAACGATTGTCACCGATCCGGGCTGCCCTTTGATCTGCGTGGGTTGAAGTAAGAGAGCGCCCGTCGCCGATGTTTCTGGCCCGGCCCAGATCGTCGGGCTCATGATCAGGAGGGATGTCCCGACGGCGCAGGCTAGTAACGTAACGATCCTAAGAAAGTCACCCTTGTTCATGTTTTTCCTCCTTTTGAAAGTTCTTCAGCAAAATCTGGCAACCGCTTTTGGTAAATTTGCTCCTATTTTCACCTCCTTTCCGAACCAACGGCCATCCGCCAACTGCCAAAGAAGACAGACCGACCTCGGGCGCTGTCATAGACCATCGCTCCGTCGATGTATCCGGGGAAGTAGGCGACGAGTTGCCAGTCGTCCCCATCATATTCCCAGGTTTCGCCGAAATAGTCGTCGCGTATGCCACCGG
>JASFBA010000051.1:0-4343 GCA_036172265.1 Chloroflexia bacterium | reverse complement strand
CCCATTTCGGGGCAACAATTGTTCTCCCCAGGTTCGGCCAATGGTGCCCTTCAACAGGCATAGTGAGGCAGGTTATCGCTCAGTAGGAGCGGCCAGCAGGTTTGACAAAGGGCGGAAAATCTGCTATATTTTATTCTAAATCTGGCAGACCAACGGCGGCGAACGGGAGTAGTAGGTCCATTCAACCAGAGAGCGGCCGGCCGGTGCGAGGCCGCAAGTCAAGGGCCGAACTCGCCCGGGAGCCGCGCCGGTGAACGCGGTGATCCTATCGTTACTAGTCGGCGCCGGTTAGCCCCCGTTACCGGGCCTAACGAGCGGGCCGGATCGGCACCTTCACGATTCTCCTTGGAGGGAATGCGGCCGGCCAAACAGGGTGGTACCGCGGAGCAACCTCCGTCCCTGTGGGATGGAGGTTTTCTTTTTGAGGTGCAAACGAACGATGGAACCCCAACAACCTGTGGAGGCCTTTCACGACCACGATGCGCCGACCTACGACCGGCGTTATGACGAGAATCCTTTCTACGTCAGGGTCTATGAACCGGTCACGTGGGACAACATCCGGCGTTTTCTGCCCCCGCCCGGCGGACATATCCTGGACGCCGGGGGCGGCACCGGCCGCTGGACAATCCCGCTGGCCCGGATGGGTTACCGGGTCACGCTGGTAGACATCTCGGCCGGCATGCTGGAAGTGGCCCGCCGCAAGGTGGAAGCCGAGGGCCTTTCCGACCGGGTAGACATCCGGCGGATGGACATCTGCGACATGAAGGACCTGCCCGACGATTCCTTTGACCTGTCTATGGCTCAAGGAGACCCGCTCTCCTACTGCAGGGACCCCGACCGGGCTACGTCCGAACTGGCCCGGGTAACCAGAAACGGCGGATATGTCATCGCCTCGGTGGACAGCCGTATCCAAGCGGTCGAGGCCATGGCTCAGCAGGATTGGGACCAGGCCGAGCGGATCCTTTCCTCCGGCGCGATGCAGTGGCAGGATGAGGATCCGGCGCTCCGTTTCCCCATCCACGCCTTCACCGTCGGCGAACTGCGGGTCCTCTTCGAGCGCCACGGTTTGCAGGTGGTGCGCGTCCTGGGCAAGCCGGTCTTTTTCTCACGGCTCCCGCCTAAGGTGCGAGAGCGTATCCTGGAGGACGAGGCGGCCCTGGCCCGCCTGCTCGAGTTGGAGATGCGCTACGCCGACGATCCCGGCTGGGCCGGTTCCGCCGGGCATATAGAGATCGCAGGAGTCAAAATAAAGCACTGGGAGGTTGACCATGGCCGAGCGTTATAACCCAACCGAGATCGAAGCCCGATGGCAGAGACGCTGGGAGGAAAGCGGCCTCTACCGGACGGTGGAGGACCCTTCCCGTCCCAAGTTCTACTTCTTGACCATGCTCCCCTACCCTTCGGGCGACCTGCACCTGGGCCACTGGTATGCGATGGCCCCTTCGGATGCCAAAGCACGCTACCTCCGCATGCGCGGCTATAACGTTTTCTTCCCCATCGGCTTCGACGCCTTCGGCCTGCCGGCCGAAAACGCCGCCATCAGGCATGGCATCCACCCCAAGATATGGACCTACGAGAACATCGCCCGAATGCGCCGGCAATTGCGTTCGATGGGGGCAATGTGGGCCTGGGACCGCGAGGCCATCACCTCCGACCTCGAATACTATCGCTGGACGCAGTGGTTCTTCCTCCAGTTCTACAAACGCGGCCTGGCCTACCGCAAGTACGCGCCGGTGGACTTTTGCCCCAAATGCAACACCACCCTGGCCCGGGAACAGGTCTGGGGCGAAGATCGCCATTGCGAACGCTGCGGCACGCCGGTCATCCGCAAGGAACTGGAGCAGTGGTTCTTCAAAATTACTGCCTACGCCGAGGAACTGCTCGACTTTTCTCAGATCGACTGGCCGGAGCGGGTGCGCACGATGCAGACCAACTGGATCGGGCGGAGCGAAGGGGCCAACGTGGTCTTCCGTTCGGAAACGGGCGAGGCGATCGAGGTCTTTACCACCCGCCCCGACACCCTCTGGGGTGCCACCTTCATGGTGCTGGCGCCGGAGCATCCCTTGGTGGAAAAACTCACTGCGGCGGAGCATCGGGAGGAGGTGGCCGCCTACCAGTACCAGGCCGCCCGCCAGAGCGAGATCGAGCGCCTCTCCACAGAGAAGGAGAAAACCGGCGTCTTTATCGGGGCCTATGCCATCAATCCGGTGAACGGCGAACGCATCCCCATCTGGATCGCCGACTATGTGATGATGACCTATGGCACGGGAGCCATTATGGGCGTCCCCGCCCACGATGAGCGCGATTTCCTGTTCGCCCTGAAGCACGGCCTGCCGATCATCCCGGTCATTGACCGCCCCGACGGCCGGGCCCGCAGTTACGTCCGACCCGGCGCCACGCGCCCCGAGCTGGAGGAGACGCTGGAAAGAGCCGGCATTCCCTTCGTCGTCGAGGAGGAGCCGGCCGGGAAAGCCCTTTGCGTTGCCCTGCAGGGCGAGGAGGCGTTGGATAATTATGTCAATATAGTACAGGCCCACATCCTGCCGGGGCAGTGGGTTGAGGTCGTGGGGCGGGGCTGGCACTTTCTCTTCGCCGAGGGACGGTGGACACTCGATTCCCTAAAGGCCGAGCAGGAGATCCTCGCTCGCTGTCGGGCCGGCCGGCCGGAGATGCAAAAGTACCGCACCGTGATGGAGATGCTCTATGACATCCCCTTCTACCGCGACATCCTCTTCCACGCCGAATACGGCCCGATGATCCACTCCGGCCGCTTCTCGGGGACGCCGGGCGAGGAGGCGGTCCGCCGGGTAACCGCCTGGCTGGAGGAGGAGGGCCTGGGCCGCTTCGCCATCGCCTACCGCCTGCGCGACTGGCTGATCTCCCGCCAGCGCTACTGGGGCGCACCGATCCCCATCATCTACTGCCCACGGTGTGGCACCGTCCCCGTTCCCGAGGAGGACCTGCCGGTGCTGCTGCCCGAAGACGTTGACTTCCTTCCCACCGGGGAATCCCCGCTCAAGTTCCACGAGGGCTTTCGCCGCACTACCTGCCCGCAATGCGGCGGACCGGCCGAGCGCGAGACCGATACGATGGATACCTTTGTCTGCTCCTCCTGGTATCAGTACCGCTACCTCAGCCCGCGCTATGACCAAGGCCCCTTTGACCCCGAAGTGGCCCGCTACTGGCTGCCGGTAGACCAGTACACCGGCGGCGTGGAGCACGCCACCATGCACCTGATCTACACCCGCTTCTTTACCAAGGTGCTTCGGGATATGGGCCTGGTCTGGTTTGACGAGCCGATGCTCCGCCTTTTCAACCAGGGGACGATCCTGGGCGAGGATGGGGAGAAGATGAGCAAATCGCGGGGCAATGTGGTCGCCCCCGACGACCTGGTGGAAAAATACGGAGCCGACACGGTGCGCTGCTTCCTCATGTTCATCGGCCCCTGGGAGGAGGGCGGGCCCTGGTCCAGCCAGGGGATCGAGGGGATCTACCGTTTCCTGAACCGGGTCTGGACGCTGGTACTGGAGGAGCCGGAACGAAAGGATCGGCCGGCCGAGATGGGCGAGGAGGCGCTGCGCCGTCTGGTCCACCGCACCATCAAGGTGGTCACCGCTGACATGGAGGCTTTCCACTTCAATACCCTGCTGGCCCGGCTGATGGAATTCACAAATGCTCTTATGAAAGTGCGGGAGACGCCACTGCGCACCTCGGCTGCCTGGGATGAGGCCGTGGAGTCCCTGCTCCTCATGCTGGCCCCGCTGGCCCCGCACATCACCGAGGAACTGTGGGCCCGGCTGGGCCGGCCCTACAGCATCCACGAACAGTCCTGGCCGGCCTACGATGAAGCCCTGGCCGCCCTGGAGGAGGTAGATGTCGCCGTCCAGGTGAACGGCCGGGTGCGCGCCCAGATGCGCATCCCGGCGGACCTTCCGGAGGAAGAGGTCCGCCTCCGGGCCCTGGTCCTGGAGCGCCTGCAACCCTACCTGGCCGGGCAGGAGATAGTGCGGGTGATTGTCGTCCCGAACCGGCTGGTCAACATCGTCGTCCGGCCGGCCCGGTGAACGGGGGCGGCCTCACAGTTCCAACGGGTTGCGCACAGCCTGGGCGGCCCGGCGGGCGGCCCTTTGCAGGCCGCTCTCGTCCAACTGATGGCGAAACTGCTCTACGGCTCTGGCCTGCGCCTGATGGAATGCCTGCGCCTGCGGGTGAAGGACATCGACTTTGCCCGGCGAGCCATCGTCGTTCGGGACGGCAAGGGAGAGCAGGACCGGGTGACCATGCTGCCGGAAAGCCTCATCGCCCCGCTTCAGGAACACCTGCAGTACGTCAAACGCTTGCAC